>UCJH01000125.1 GCA_900472785.1 Hyphomicrobiales bacterium
GAGGGCGATGACACGGTCGAGCAGGAAGCCGACGATGCCGACATAGATAAGGGCGACGATGATGTCGCTGATCAGCGAGGAGTTCCAAGCATCCCAGATGAAGAAGCCGATGCCGACGCCGCCGATCAGCATTTCAGCGGCAACGATGGCAAGCCAGGACAGGCCGATGCCGATGCGCAGGCCGGTGAAGATGTAGGGTGCCGCGGCCGGTAGCATGATCTTGGTGAAATATTCGAAGCCGTTGAGGCGCAGCACCTTGGCGACGTTCTGGTAATCCTGCGGAATGTTGCGGATGCCGACGGCGGTGTTGATGATCACCGGCCAGACGGCCGTGATGAAAATGACGAAGATCGCCGACGGATTGCCGTCGCGGAAGGCGGCAAGCGATAGCGGCAGCCAGGCGAGCGGCGGTACCGTGCGCAGAACCTGGAAGATCGGATCAAGGCCGCGCATGGCAATGTCGCTCTGGCCAATCAATGTTCCGAGCGCAATGCCGACGACCGCAGCCAGCGCATAACCGACGGCGACGCGTTGTAGGCTGGCGAGGATATGCCAGAACATGCCCTGGTCTGTGCCCTGACCTGAATAGAAGGGATCGACGATCAGCTGCCAGCTTTCCGCCAGCACGCGCGAGGGAGCCGGCAGGCTGGATGTCGGCGAGGAACAGAGAAACTCCCAGGTAACGAGCAGCAGGAGCAACATGAACACGGGCGGCAGGACGTTTTCCGCCAGGGCCTTGACGATGCGTGGCAACCGGATGCGGGCGGACGGCCGGACGGCCCGGGATAGTGTAACGATGCTGGCGGAGGGCTTTTGCGCAACTTCGATTTTGGCATTCAGATTGGTCACGGACATGCCGGTCTCCTTGAAACGGTCGAAAGACAGCCGGCGGCATTCCGCCGGCTGCATGGAGAAGCGATCACGCGAAACGCTTGATATCGAGGCTGGCGAGATAGGCTTCCGGATTGGCCGGATCGAAGATCTTGCCGTCGAAGAAGGTTTCGACGCCGCGTGACGTGGAGGCCGGAACGTCGGTGATGCCGAGCCCCTTGGCGGCTTCGCGCCAGATGTCCTCGCGGTTGACCTTGGCAATCATGCCCTTGACGTCGGTTCCCGGCTCGAACTTGCCCCAGCGGATGTCTTCGGCAAGGAACCAGGCTTCGTGGCTCTGGAACGGATAGGAGGCATGGTCCTTCCAGAACTTCATCAGGTGCGGGCTGTTCTCGACGACCTTGCCGTTGCCGTAATCGTATTCGCCCTTCAGGCGGCCGACGAGATCACGCGCCGGAACGTTGAACCAGGCCCGCTTGCCGACGATGGCCGCAAGCTCCTCCTTGTTGGCCATATCGTCGCACCACTGCTGCGCTTCCATGATCGCCATGGTGATGGCCTTGGCTGCATTGGGGTTGTTGTCGACCCAGTCGGCGCGCATCGCGAAGGATTTCTCCGGATGCTTGTTCCAGATTTCAGCCGTGTTGACGGCGGTGTAACCCACGCCCTGGTTGACGAGCTGGGCGTTCCAGGGCTCGCCGACGCAGAAACAGTCCATGGTGCCGACTTTCATGTTGGCGACCATCTGCGGCGGCGGAACGACGATCGTCTCGACATCGCTGTCCGGATCGATGCCGCCAGCCGCAAGCCAGTAGCGGATCCAGAGATCATGGGTGCCGCCCGGGAAGGTCATCGCCACCTTGGCCGGCGCGCCGTCGGCCTTCTTTTTGGCGAAGGTCTCCTTGAGGG
>UCJH01000042.1 GCA_900472785.1 Hyphomicrobiales bacterium
ACGAAGTGACAGAGGGGGGCTGCACGGGGACAGTCTGTGGCCCAATCATGCCCGGCGAAAACTTTCTCCCCGCACATCCCCGCTTTTCAAAGTCGCGTCATGATCATTAAGCGGGCGGCGTCGAACCCATCGCACACAGGGGAAGGCTACAGAGGAAATAGAGAGGATTGTGAAGCTTCCCCTCACCGCCCCTTCTTGAACGGCTCCATGCCCTTGCGAGCCAGTTCGTCGGCGCGTTCGTTTTCGGGGTGGCCGGCGTGGCCCTTGACCCAGTGCCAGGTGACCTTGTGGCGCTGGTTGGCGGCGTCGAGCGCCTGCCAGAGTTCGCCGTTCTTCACCGGTTTCCTGTCGGCGGTTTTCCAGCCGTTCTTCTTCCAGCCGAAGATCCATTTGCCGATGCCGTCCATGACATATTTGGAATCGGTGTGGAGATCGACCTCGCAAGGCGTTTTCAGACTGTTGAGCGCGGTGATGGCGGCGAGCAGTTCCATGCGGTTGTTGGTGGTGTCCGCCTCGCCGCCGCACAGGTCCTTTTCCACCTCGCCATAACGCAGCACCGCGCCCCAGCCGCCCGGCCCCGGATTGCCCGAGCAGGCGCCATCGGTAAAAATATCGACATGTTTCATGGGGCGGGGCTTTCACGCACGAGGCCGTATTCGGCANNCCGTTGCGACCGAGCGGTGGAATTGCAGCTTTTTCAGGTATTCGAGCGGGTCCTTCTTGACCACCAGGGCGCCCGCCGGCGTCATCAGCCAGTCATAGAGCCGCGTCAGGAAGAAGCGCATGGCCGAGCCACGGGCCAGAAGCGGCAGCGCCGCAACCTCCGCGTCACCGAGCGGACGCACGCTTTGATAGCCTGAGAGCAGCGTCATGCCCTTGGTGATGTTGAAGGCGCCGTCCTTTTCGAAGCACCACGCATTGAGGCAGATCGAGACGTCATAGGCGAAGAAATCGTTGCAGGCGAAATAGAAATCGATCAGCCCGGACAGGTCGTCGCCGAGGAAGAAGACATTGTCCGGAAACAGATCCGCATGGATGACGCCAGCCGGCAGGCTCTTCGGCCAGTGCGCCTCGAGATGATCGAGTTCGCCGCCGATTTCGTCGGCCAGGCCCGGCTGCACCTCGTCCGCCCGCGCGACCGCATTGTTCCAGAGCGGCCGCCAGCCGGAGACCGACAACGCGTTGCGGCGCTTAAGCTCGAAACCTGCGCCGGCGACATGCATGGCGGCCAGCGCCTTGCCGACCTCGCGGCAATGATTGGCATCGGGCTTGCGCAGCCAGATGCCGTTGAGAAAGGAAATCACCGCCGCCGGGCGTCCGGACAGTTCGCCCAGAAGCGCACCGTCGAGACGCGGGATCGGCAGCGGGCAGGACAGGCCGTTTCCGGCGAGGTGATGCATCAGCCCGAGAAAGAACGGCAGGTCGTTCTGGTCCACCCGCTTTTCGTAGAGCGTCAGGATGTAGGCGCCCTTCGTGGTCTGCAGCAGGAAATTGGTGTTTTCCACGCCCTCGGCAATGCCCTTGTAAGAGGTCAGCGCGCCGACGTCGTACTGCGTCAGGAAGCCGCTGAGATCGTCTTCTGTGATGTCGGTGTAAACGGCCAAGGGGGCATCCTGCATTCAGCGTTTCGTTATGAGGAGAATTNNCCTTGAGGGGGAGATGTCGGCGTAGCCGACAGAGGGGGGTGGGCCTCCTCGATCTCCGACGCTGACTACTCCCCGTTCACGAACGCCATGTCGGCCGTTGTCAGCGGCACATGACGAAGCTCGCGGTTGACGAGGAAGTTTTCGGTTTCCTCGACGGTATCGGCAAGCTCCACCGACGCATGGTAGCGTTCGCGAAACGCCTCGATGATCTCGTTGACAATGACTTCCGGCGCCGACGCCCCGGCCGACAGGCCCACAGTAGAGATATCGCCGAAATCATCCCAGTCGATTTCCGACGCGCGCTGGACAAGCACCGATTTTTTCGCGCCGGCCCTCAGCGCAACTTCGACGAGGCGCTTCGAATTCGACGAATTCGGCGCTCCGACGATGATGAAATGGTCGCAACCGGGCGCCGCCTGCTTCACGGCCTCCTGCCGGTTGGTCGTCGCGTAGCAGATCGAATCGGCCGCGGGTGCCGTGAGATTCGGGAAGCGCTCGTGCAGCCGCTTGATGACGCCGGCGGTATCGTCCACCGAAAGCGTCGTCTGCGTGACGAAGCCGAGATTATCGGGATCCGGCGGCACATAGACATCGGCATCCTCGATGGTTTCGATCAGCGAAACCGCGCCATCCGGCAATTGTCCCATGGTGCCGATGACCTCCGGATGCCCGGCATGGCCGATGAGCACGACATGGCGGCCAAGCTTCTGGTGGCGCATGGCCTGCTTGTGAACCTTGGAGACCAGCGGGCATGTCGCATCGAGATAGAACAGGTTGCGGTTCTGCGCATCGGCAGGCACAGACTTCGGCACGCCATGGGCGGAAAAGACCACCGGCTGCTTGCGATGCTCCGGCGGGATTTCGTCCAGCTCCTCGACGAAAATCGCGCCCTTGGCCTCAAGCCCCTCGACGACATAGCGGTTGTGGACGATCTCGTGGCGGACATAGACCGGCGCACCAAACTCCTTGAGCGCCAGGACGACGATCTGGATCGCCCGGTCGACGCCGGCGCAGAAGCCGCGCGGGCCACAGAGCCTGAGGGTGATCGGTGTCTTTGCCGGATGCGAGAATGCCATGAATCAGGGTGCCAGAAATAGAAAGACAAGGGCGGCGATGGCCGGGCCACCCTGCACCAGAAGGATGCGCGGCTTGACGGTCAACGCGCCATATATAGCCGCTACGATCACGCATACAAGAAAGAACAGTTTCAGCTGGAAGCCAAAACCGGCCTGTGGATGGATCAGCGACCAGACGAGCCCGGCGGCCAGAAAGCCGTTGTAGAGCCCCTGGTTGGCAGCGAGCACCCGGGTCGTCTCCGCCTGTTCCGGTGTCATCCGGAAAACCTTGCGCCCCTGCGGCTTCGTCCAGAGAAACATTTCGAGCACGAGGAAGCCGATATGGGCGAGCGCGGTCAGCGCGATAAGGATGTTTGCGACGATTGTCATGGCGAAGCGTCTCCCTTGAATTTTCCCCGATATGGAAGCGGAAAGGCCTCCCGGTCAACAGTCCGCGCCATAGCAATATTCAGTCACGGTTTTTCTTTCGAAACACGAACACCCCGCTCACCACCACCAAGGCCGCGGCCAGCCCGTACCAGGTGACGGCATATTGCAGGTGGTTGTTGGGCAACTCGAACTGGGTGACGCCGCCGACCGGCAGCGTTCCCGGATTGGGCGTATCGTCGGCATCGATGAAGAACGGCAGCACCTTTTCCTTCGGCAGGCCGTCGGTCGCCGCCATGGCATCGAGGTCCTTCCAGTAGAAGATGTTCTTCTTAAGGTCATTGTCCGGCACCACCCAGGAGGGCTTTTCGGAGAGGCGCGCGCGGGCAAGGCCCCTCACCGTCTGCTCGCCGGTCAACTGACCGAGCTTGCGTGTCTCCGGCTCCTTGGCATCGAAGGGAACGAAACCGCGATTGATGAAGACGAAGCGGCCATCGGCAAGCGCAAGCGGCGTGTAGATATAATAACCCGTCTGGCCCTGATGGGTTGCGAAGAAATGGCGTTCGCGATTGTTGAGATAGCGGCCGCTGACCGTGACAGTCCGGTATTCGATGTCGCCGCCGGAAGACGCAAGCGCCTCGATCGCCGCCAGATCGACCGGCGGCGCGACCCGCCGTTCCGTGATAGCGGTCAGCAGGCTTTCCTTCCAGGCCAGCCTCTGCATCTGCCAGGTGCCGAGCGAAACGAGGATCGCGAAAGCGAAGGCGACGACAAGCAGACCGGCCACGCGGCCAACCCAGCCGCGGGCTTTTGGCGTGTTGGCAGTGTCAACCACGATCGATCTCACCCTGGCGTGCATTGTTACGGAATTGCAGGTTGATCAGCACGCCCTTCAGCATCCGCATCGTCACCAGCGTCAGCACCGTCGCCAAAGGGATCCAGAGGAGGAAATGCACCCAGAGCGGTGGATTGACGTTGACCTCCATCCAAAGCGCCGAACCGACGACGAGGAAGCCGACGATCAGGATGACGAACACCACCGGCCCGTCGCCGCTGTCGGCAAAACCATAATCCAGCCCGCAATTGCTGCAGGCCGGCTTCAGCTTGATGAAGCCATCGAACAGGTTTCCCTGGCCGCAGCGCGGGCAATGGCCCTTCAGACCGCTCGACACCGGATCAACCGGCGGATAATGGGCGCTGTCTTCGGTCATGGCATCATCCTTCAAAAGAACGGGGCGGCCCGTTTCCGCGACCGCCCCATATTCCAAGCTTTTTCCGACCGATCAACCGTGGGCGAGTGGGGCGCCCCAGCTTCCCCAGATGTAGATCGAGAAGAACAGGAACAGCCAGACGACGTCGACGAAGTGCCAATACCAAGCGGCGGCCTCGAAGCCGAAATGCTGTTTCGGGGTGAAATCGCCCTTCAGCGCGCGCAGCAGGCAGATCGCCAGGAAGATCGTGCCGACCAGAACATGGAAGCCGTGAAAGCCGGTCGCCATGAAGAAGGTGGCGCCGTAGATCGAATCCTTGAAGGCGAACGGGGCATGAGCGTATTCGTAGCCCTGCACGAAGGAGAAGAGCACGCCGAGCAGAACGGTCAGCGTCAGGCCGTTGATCAGGCCCTTGCGGTCGCCGTGCAGCAGGGCGTGGTGCGCCCAGGTAACGGTCGTGCCCGACAGGAGCAGGATAACGGTGTTGTAGAGCGGCAGGTGCCAGGGATCGAGAACCTCGATGCCCTTCGGCGGCCACGAACCGCCGGTGAACGCGGCTCGCGCGGCCTGGATCGGCTCGGCGGCAAACAGGCTGGCATCGAAGAAGGCCCAGAACCAGGCGACGAAGAACATCACTTCGGAGGCGATGAACATGATCATGCCGTAGCGCAGATGCAGAGCGACGACGCGGGTATGATGACCCTCATGCGCTTCCTTGATCGTGTCCGCCCACCAGCCGTACATCGTGTAGAGCACGACGGCGAGGCCGATGTAGAAGATCCACGGATTGGCCAGTTCCAGGCCGAACATCTTGAACGATCCGCCAGCGATATAGCGCATATAGGCGACGCCGCCGAAGGCCATGATGAAAGCGCCGATCGACGCAATCAGCGGCCAGGGGCTGGGGTCGATGATGTGGTAGTCGTGGTTCTTCTGGTGCGCATCGGCCATCTTGGTCAATCCCCGGATATGTCTGCTCTTGTCGTCGCTTCCGGCATAGCCGAAAACAGGTGATGAATCAAAGTCTCTTGTCTGGTTCGCCAGCCTTCACCTTCAGCGCGGCCAAAGGCTTGGAAGGTTCGCGGGCGTAGAAGGTATAGGATAGCGTCAGCGTCCGGATATCCTTGGTTTCCACCGATTTGACGATTTCCGGATCGACGAAGAACACCACCGGCATCTCCAGTTCCTCGCCGGGCTTCAGCGTCGTTTCGGTGAAGCAGAAGCACTGGACCTTGTTGAAGTACGCAGCGGCCGCCATCGGCGTGACGTTGAACACCGCCTGCCCCGTCGTCGGTTTGCTCGCGAGGTTCTTCGCGGTGAAATTCACCTGCACCGTCTCGCCGATCCGGATCTCGATCTCGCGTTGAACCGGCTTGAAATCCCATGGCAGGTCGGATGCGGTGTTGGCATCGAAGGTCACCTTGACGGTCTTGTCGAGAATGACGTCGGACGCCTGCTCGACGCGCTTGGTTGTGCCGTTGTAGCCGGTCACCTTGCAGAACATGTCGTAAAGCGGCACGGCCGCATAGGCCATGCCGGTCATCGCGACCACAAAGGTCAGGCAGGCCGCGACGATCGCGCCATTCGACCTGTCCTTGTTCCGCTCCGCCGGTTTTGCCACCTTCGCCGCCTCCGCTCTCAGTTGACCATGCCGTTGCCGAACTTAACCAGCGTCACGACGTAGAAGGCGGCGACAAGGCCGAACAGCACAAGCCCGAGCGCGATATTGCGGCCGCGGCGCGACTTCTTCTGGGCTTCGCTGAGTGTGATCATGTCCATCAGGCAGCGCCTCCGGTGGTGAGCCACAGCGTGGCAATCAGGTGATCGATCATCAAAGCGGAGAAGATCGCAAACAGGTAAAGGATGGAAAACGCAAAAAGTTTCTTGGCCGGCACCATCTTCTCGTCGCCTTCGGGCATGCGCCAGACGCCGATGGAATACCAGATGAAACCAAGACCGAGAGCTGCGGCAAAAGCGCCGTAGACCGCGCTCGAGAAGCCGAGCGTCGTCGGCACGACACCGATGATGGCGGTCAGCACCGCATAGATCACGATCTGGTTCTTCGTGGTCGCCTCGCCGCTGACATTCGGCAGCATCGGCACGCCGACCGCGCCGTAGTCGCGCATCTTGAAGAGCGCCAGCGCCCAGAAATGCGCCGGCGTCCACAGAAAGGTGATGAGGAACAGCACGATGCTTTCGACGGCAACGCCGTTGGTGACGCAGGCCCAGCCGATCATCGGCGGAAAGGCGCCGGCGGCGCCACCGATGACGATGTTCTGCGGCGTCGAGCGCTTCAGCCACATCGTATAAACAACAGCATAAAAGAAGATCGTGAACGCCAGCAGCCCGGCCGACAGCCAGTTGACGACGACGCCGAGGATACAGACGGAGAAGGCCGACAGCGTCAGCCCGAAAGCCAGTGCCTCCTGCGGCAGGATCTTGCCGGCGGGGATCGGACGCGATGCCGTGCGGGTCATCACTGCATCGATATCCGCGTCATACCACATGTTCAGCGCGCCGGACGCTCCCGCGCCGACGGCAATACAGAGGATCGCGATGAAGCCGATGAAGGGATGGATATGGCCAGGCGCCATCACCATGCCGGCGAGCGCCGTGAACACCACGAGCGACATGACGCGCGGCTTCAGGAGCTCAAAGAAATCCCGCGCAGAGGCTTCCGAGAGGCGGACGACAGCCTCCGGGCCGCTTGCTTCGTGATGGTCGATGATCGTCATCCGTTTCCGTACCATTTCAGACGCGACGGGTGTTGCCCGCGTGTCCTTGTTGTTCCGTCCTCCCCGGGCTTGTCCCGAGGATCTGCCTTCACCCCTGCGTTCGCTTCATGCTCAGCAGATCCTCGGACAAGCCCGAGGATGACGACGTACTCGCCGGATGACCGAGGCCGCCGTTTCCGGCGGCCAAAGGCTTATTTGATGCGCGGCAGCTGTTCCCACTGGTGGAACGGCGGCGGCGAAGACAGCGTCCATTCCAGGGTGTTCGCACCCTCGCCCCAGGGATTGTCACCGGCGACGCGCTTCTTGGAGAAGGCTTCGAAGACGCCGAACAGGAAGATCAGCACGGCAACGGCGGAGATGTAGGAGCCGTAGGACGAGACCGCGTTCCAGCCGGCATAGGCATCCGGATAGTCGATATAGCGGCGCGGCATCCCGGCAAGCCCGAGGAAATGCTGCGGGAAGAACACCAGGTTGACGCCGATGAACATGACCCAGAAGTGCAGCTTGCCGAGGAATTCCGAATACATGTAACCGGTCATCTTCGGGAACCAGTAGTACCAGGCCGCAAAGATCGCGAAGACGGCGCCGAGCGACAGAACGTAGTGGAAGTGGGCAACCACGTAGTAGGTGTCGTGCAGCGAGCGGTCGAGGCCTGCGTTGGCCAGCTGGACGCCTGTGACGCCGCCAACGGTGAACAGGAAGATGAAGCCGATCGCCCAGACCATCGGCGTCGCGAAGCGGATCGAGCCACCCCACATCGTCGCGATCCAGGAGAAGATCTTAACGCCCGTCGGAACCGCGATGACCATCGTCGCGAAGACGAAGTAGCGCTGCGTGTCGAGCGACATGCCGACGGTATACATGTGATGCGCCCAGACGATGAAGCCGACGGCGCCGATGGCGACCATGGCGTAGGCCATGCCAAGGTAACCGAAGATCGGCTTGCGCGAGAAGGTCGAAACGATGTGGCTGACGATGCCGAAGCCGGGCAGGATCAGGATGTACACTTCCGGGTGGCCGAAGAACCAGAACAGGTGCTGGAACAGGATCGGATCGCCGCCGCCTTCAGGCGCGAAGAAGGCCGTGCCGAAATTGCGGTCCGTGAGCAGCATGGTGATGCCGCCAGCCAGGACCGGCAGTGAGAGCAGCAGCAGGAAGGCGGTGATCAGCACCGACCAGGCAAAGAGCGGCATCTTGTGCAGCGTCATGCCCGGAGCGCGCATGTTCAGGATCGTGGTGATGAAGTTGATTGCGCCGAGGATCGACGAGGCGCCGGCAATGTGCAGGCCGAGGATCACCATATCCATGGCGGGTCCGGGCTGCCCGGAGGTCGAGAACGGCGGATAGATCGTCCAGCCACCCCCGGAACCGTAGCCGCCGGCCGGGCCTTCGACAAACATCGACAGCAGCACCAGCAGGAAGGCCGGAATGATCAGCCAGAAGGAGATGTTGTTCATGCGCGGGAACGCCATGTCCGGCGCACCGATCATGATCGGCACCATCCAGTTGGCAAAGCCGCCGATGAGGGCCGGCATGACCATGAAGAAGATCATGATCAGCGCGTGCGCGGTCGTGAAGACGTTGAACATGTGCTTGCCGCCATCGATGGCCGCATCGCCCTCGAAGCCGTAGATCATGGAGGCGAGACCGTGGAAGATCTGGATACCCGGCTCCATAAGTTCCCAGCGCATGAACACCGACAGCGTGCCGCCGATGATGCCGGCGAAAATCGCGAAGATCAGGTAGAGCGTGCCGATGTCCTTGTGGTTGGTGGACAGGAACCAGCGCTGGAAGAAGGTCAGCGGCTTGTGGGCGTGGTCGTCGTGATCATGGCCGTGCGCGTGGTCATGCGCATGATCATGAAGGTGATCGGTATGAGCGGGTGTTCCGGCCATGATGATAGCTCCCCTTCGAATTCTTTAGGGCGAATTACTGTGCGGCGTTTTCAGCGACGTCGACGGTCTTTGCCGCGCCGTCGATGGAAGCCATGAGTGCCTTGTTCGCATCACCGATATTGGTGGCGGCAGCGGCAAGCCAAGTCTTGTACTTGTCTTCGCTGACGACGCGGATGGCGATCGGCATATAGGCATGGTCCTTGCCGCAGAGCTCGGAACACTGGCCGTAGTAGAGACCTTCGCGATCGGCCTTGAACCAGGTTTCGTTCAGGCGACCGGGGACGGCATCGATCTTCACGCCGAAGGCCGGCATGGCGAAGGCGTGGATGACGTCGGCTGCGGTGACGAGAACGCGCACCGTCTTGCCGACCGGAACGACGACTTCGTTGTCGACGGCGAGAAGACGCGGATAGGCGCCGATATCGGCCTTGCCGACGCTGGCACGATCCTCGTCCTTCAGGAGAAGGCTATCGAAGGACAGCGGAGTTTCGCCGACTTCATATTCGTAGGACCAGTACCATTGGTTGCCCGTCGCCTTCAGCGTCAGGTCCGGATTCTGCGGCGGCGTCAGCTGCGCGGTCAGGAGCTGGAAGGAAGGAATGGCAAGGAAAAGCAGGATGATGACGGGTCCGAGCGTCCAGGCGATCTCGATGCCGGTGTGATGGCTGGTCTTGGACGGGACCGGGTTTGCGCTTTCGCGGAACTTGACGACGACGAGAACGAGCAGCAGGAGCACGAACAGCGTGATCGGTATGATGAACCAGAGGGTATAATGCTCGAACCAGGTAATTTCTTCCATAATGCCGGTGGCGGCGGTCTGGAAGTTCGTCTGCCACGGCACCGGCTTGTCGGCCCAGGCGCTCGAAGCAAAAAGCAGACAGGCAATCGCCGCCAGAACTGCATAAGCCTTGTTTTTCACAATCGTGTCTCCCACATGCGCTTGATCGGGATCAAACCAAAACGCAGAATCCCTGCTATACTGACGCGCTTCAAACCACAGTTTGAAGGTCGCCGCAACATCTGTCCATGGAACCCCATGCGGCATTTTTGCGCAAAACGCGCATTTGCGGACCGCCAGCATGACCTGCCGCCCGATTTGTAGCACACAACGGCAGAGACTGGCCAATACCGTTCATGGCTTTTCCGCCGGAAAACACAGTTAGGGAAAGGGCATAGGGTTCAAAAGAAGGCTGAGCTTGGCTCATTGAAGTTCGGCCAGATTGGCAATCTCACGGAGCCTTCCGCCCATGGAGGACAAACCCCGACCTCCGATTTCAGCTATTGCGGGGCCTGTTGATTCAGTTGCGACGACTGAGCAACCTTTTGCTTTTGGCTCCACGGATCAGCGACAATTAGGAGATCTACCCGGTTTCCTGATACAGCGGTGAGGCTGTCCGACAGGAAGTGCAAGCCTGTCCTTTGGCGACGTGGCGCCTGGATTTCACGCGGCAACTTGTCCTACTGCCAGGAGCAACTCCAGGTCCAGTAGTCGGGGGAATGACAGGTATAACGCCGTCCGCAAGGGTGAATTTTTGAAAGAAAATTCCCCCTTCTCAGGCTTTCTTTTCTCGCCTCCGCGCGAGCCGCGACCAAGGCGCTGGTCGGGCAGCTTCCGGCGACTTTATCTTTCTTCGTTTCGAAAGGTTGAGTTTTCGCAGGCTTGTCTTCGCCTCCTCGCGTCTTTCCGGTCGAGTTTAATTTTGCCTCGGTCTTTATATCGACGCAGCGGCCATTCTTCTCTTTCTGATTTCGGCTGCAAACGATGGGGCAAATTCGGGACTTCGCATCCTGCAGTTGCTCCAGCACCCTCACGGAGGGCCCTGCGGAGGCCAGCTTGACACCACTGCGCCGCGCAAACTGCTCCAGCGCCCGGCGACTGCCGGAACCCCAAAAACCATCGGCAGAACCAGCGCTGCAGCCGACACGATTGAGCTCTTTTTGAACGGAACGCACCAGTTCTCTATCAGGCTCGGCCTCTGCCGCTGATAAATCCTGCGCCGGGATCTGAGGCAGGGACGCAAAATCCTGTGGCTGCACGCCAGACGACGTCGCCGGTTGCGCTGCAAGCGCGGCGTTGCGCGCCAGCCTATCGTTTTCGGCTTGCAAACGAGCCTCCTCGGCAGCCCTCTTTTCTTCCGCCGCGCGAAGAGCCAAATCCGCAGTCTTGCGGTCGATGATTGCGATCTTCGCGCGCGCCAGCGATGCGAACGGACCTTGAGGATATTCCTGCAGATAGGCCTCAAATAGATTCCGCTCGTCGGAGGCCTTGATCGTATCCCAATAGGCAAGCTCGATGGTGTTGTCAGGCTTGACCGGCTCGACAACCACCACTGGTTCGGGCTTCGGCTTTTCCTTCGGTTTCATCTTCAGAACCACATCGCCGGTCAGCGACGAGGTTTCCCATGGCACCTGTTTGCCGGCCGTGCTGTCGAGCACGTCGCGGCGGACCTGGACGAGATCACGGGTGATGTCCTGTCCCGGCGTTCCAAGGTGCCGCAACAGCGCGGTGGTGAACGGTGAATTGCGCCCCTCTCCGTCCAGCGCGACATTGCCGGGCTGCGTGGCAAAGGCAATCAGCGAGCCGATGCCGCTGCCAAGCTTGGCAAGGCCGCGACCGACCGCACTGGAACGCGTACCCATCGAGCGCGACAGGTTGCCGGCCAGCGGATTATCGCGGCAGGCATCGAGGAAAACGAGGTTGATTTTCGTCGACCGCTCCATCGCCGACAGGATGAGGTTGATCGGCACCGTCTCGAAATCGAGATCGATATAGGAGGACAGCTGCGCATCCACCGGGGCGAGGTAGTTCTCGCCATTCACCTGCAGCCCGTGCCCGGCATAAAAGAAGAGCGCCATATCGGCGCCCTCCAGTCGGTTGACGAAATCGCGAATGCTGTGGCGGACGCCGCCAAGGTCCAGATCGCTGCCGGAAACAACCTCGAAACCAAGCCCTTTGAGCTTGGCGGCCATATCGGCTGCGTCGTTGCGCGGATTGGCAAGAATGGGGACATGCCGGTAGGCCGAATTGCCGATGACCAGCGCGACGCGCCGCTCGGCAAATGCCTGGGACGAGAGCCCCAGAAAAAACAGCATCAAGGCAAGGCCAAGATGGCACCCGCGCATCAAATTCCCCTTTGTCTCTCCCCCGCGGCCAGCTGCGTGACCTTTCAGAAAAGCAGAATCACACCCATTTCAGACGCTGTCAATCGCAGCTTGCCCGCTGACCGAGCCTGCACACATGACGCCCCAGCTGGCATACCTATTCGTTACCGCATGCATCCTGCCGCGCATTATCTGCAAGCGGAGCAAGGTTTCATCGGCAGCAAGACGGTATATTCGCTCCGAAACGGCCCAATTTCGGCCATACCCGGCTGAAAGGAGACACGGGGCTTTTCATTTCCGCGCACGCGCTTCAAGAATAGCCGCACTGATTCTTACGTATTGAGGTTTTCATGGGCCTGTCCCTCGTTTCCCGCCTGCCGATCCTGGCCCTTTTGTCGATGGCGGCTTTCGAATTTTCGGCCGTAGCGCTTCCGCAACCGGTCCTGGCCCAGCAGCAGCCCGGCACGCCGGGAACGGTCAAGTCAAACCACGGCGCCTGGTCGATCGTCTGCGACCAGCCGGCGGGTGCTGCCGCGGAACAATGTGCATTGATGCAGAACGTCATCGCCGAGGACCGGCCGGAGGTGGGCTTGTCCGTGGTGGTTCTGAAGACTGCCGACCGAAAAGCGAAGATCCTGCGCGTGCTTGCACCGCTCGGCGTATTGCTGCCCAATGGGCTTGGTCTCAACGTCGATGGCAAGGATATCGGCCGCGCCTATTTCGTCCGCTGCTTCTCCGACGGCTGCTATGCCGAGGTGGTGCTTGAGGAAGAGCTGCTGAAAACCTTCCGCAGCGGCAAGACGGCGACGTTCATCGTCTTCCAGTCGCCGGAAGAAGGCATCGGCATCCCCGTTGATCTCAAGGGCTTCGGCGAAGGCTACGACGCCCTGCCGTGAGGCCGTCCGATCAAGTCTCTGAATGGTGAAAGCGCGCCTCCGGGCGCGTTTTTGCATTTTCAGCCGGTGTCGTCGCTTTTAACGAACGGGATTGACCGGCCAATCGATATGGTCCGCCTTTGCTGCCGGCAGGGGAACCGCGGCTGGCGGCAAAGGCATGTGCGGGAATCCGAGCGCAATCGCGCTTGCCGCCCTCCCACCGAGCCTCTACATAAGCCGGACAAGCGAACCGCAGGAGCCACGTCATGAACACCGATCTGATTAAACTGTTCGACAGCGACGAGGATGCGGTGCGGCGGGTTCTGGCGGAAACCTTGAACGGCGCCGATGACGGCGAACTGTTTATCGAGCATGGCCAGTCGGAATCACTCGCCTTCGACAACGGCCGCCTGAAAGGCGGCAGCTTCAACACCGATCAGGGTTTTGGCCTGCGCGCGGTTGCGGGCGAAGCGGTCGGCTATGCCCATTCGGGCGAGCTTTCCGTATCGGCGCTGAAGCGGGCGGCCGATGCGGTCAGCGCCGTCACGCGCGGCTATTCCGGCTCTTACGCCGCCGCGCCGCAGGGCACCAACAAGAAGCTCTACGGCGACGAAAATCCGATCGGCGAGCCGAGCTTCGAGGCAAAGGTGGCCCTGCTTTCCGAGATCGACGCCTATCTGCGCGGCAAGGATGCAAAAGTCCGCCAGGTCTCGGCCTCGATTGCTGCCAGCTGGCAGGTGGTCGATATCCTGCGCGCCGACGGCCACCGGATGCACGATGTGCGGCCGATGACGCGGCTCAACATTTCCGTCGTCGTCGGTGACGGCGACCGCCAGGAATCGGGCTCCTACGGCGTCGGCGGACGCCGCGGTTTCGGCGATTTCATCGCCACCGACAACTGGCGTCACGGTGCCGACGAGGCATTGCGCCAGGCGCTGGTCAATCTCGAGGCGATCGACGCCCCGGCCGGGACGATGGACGTGGTGCTATCCTCCGGCTGGCCGGGCGTCATGCTGCACGAGGCCGTCGGCCATGGGTTGGAGGGCGATTTCAATCGCAAGAAGACGTCGGCCTTCGCAGGACTTCTCGGCAGCCAGGTGGCGGCCAAGGGCGTGACCGTCGTGGATGACGGCACGATCGAATCCCGCCGCGGATCGCTGACGATCGACGATGAAGGCACACCCTCGGGCTACAACGTCCTGATCGATGACGGCAAGCTTGTCGGCTACATGCAGGATCGTCAGAATGCCCGTCTGATGGGCATGCAGCCGACCGGCAACGGCCGGCGCGAATCCTACGCGCATGTGCCGATGCCGCGGATGACCAACACCTACATGCTTTCCGGCGACAAAACGCCGGACGAGATCATCGCTTCCGTAAAGAAAGGCATCTATGCCGTCTCCTTCGGTGGCGGCCAGGTCGATATCACCTCCGGCAAGTTCGTGTTCGGCTGCACGGAGGCCTATCTCATCGAGGACGGCAAGATCGGCGCGCCGGTCAAAGGCGCCATGCTGATCGGCAACGGGCCGGATGCGATGCAGCGCATCACCATGATCGGCAACGACATGAAGCTCGACACCGGCATGGGCAATTGCGGCAAGGGCGGCCAATGGGTCCCCGTCGGCGTCGGCCAGCCGCATCTGCGGATGAATGACATGACGGTGGGCGGCACACGGGCCTGATCGGCGCTACGCTGCCTTGGAGATCGTCAGCTCGACATTCATGCCTGCGGCTGTCGCCATGTTGACCAGCGTATCAAGGCCGAACAGGTCGATCTTGCCACGCAGAAGGTCTGAAATGCGAGGCTGGGTTACACCGAGAATGTCGGCGGCCTGAGACTGGGTGAGCGCCTCCGCCGAAATCCTGTCCCTCAAGGCGGTCATCAGCGCCGATCGCAACTTCATGTTGGCTGCCTCGGCTGGGGTATCCTCGGTCGCATCCCAAATGGTCGTAAACCGGTTACCGCTCATAATCCTAGCTCCTTCAACAACTCCCTGTAGCGCCTGTGCGCTAGATCTATGTCATTTTTCGCCGTCTTTTGCGTCTTTTTTTGAAAACAATGAAGCACATAAACAGCATCGGCCAGTTTCGCGATGTATATCACCCGGAATGCACCAATCACATCCCGTATCCGGATTTCACGAACGCCGGCTCCGATCGTCGTCATCGGTTTCCAATCATCCGGGTCGCGACCAAACTGTACCTGCTCGATTTGATATCCAGCCTGCTGTCGCACGGCGACAGGAAAACTACGCAGGTCATCCAGAGCGCTACCAAGAAACTCAACGGGCTTATGTCCAATCATAGACAAAATATACAAATTTCTATATAATTTGCAAACTGTCATACATTTTGTTGCTACCCACACAAAATTCTCGCTCATGGAACCAAATGCAATACCCGGAGTTATGCGTCCAAGCTGCAGAAATCTTTGAAATCGCAGCCGTTTATCTCAAGGAGAGACATCATGGGACGTGGAATTCTGCTCTGGCTGCTCGGGGTGCCGATCCCCATCATCATCCTTCTCGCGCTCTTTTTCCGATAGGGGAAACGCATGACAATTCCGGTCTCCACTGGACATGTTTCGTCCCTTTCGCCTGCCGTCGAGTCGTCGCACTCAGCCGTCAGCTGGGGCGCGATCATCGCCGGGGCGGTCGCCGCCGCGGCCATCACACTGCTCCTGACCCTTCTGGGCTCGGGGCTTGGCCTGACCATGGTATCGCCATGGTCGTCCGAAGGCGTATCCGCCACGACAGTCGCGGTCTCTACGGCGATCTGGATCGTCATCGTGCAATGGCTCTCCTCGGGCATGGGGGGCTATATCACCGGCCGGTTGCGGACCAAATCGACGGGCACGCAGACGGACGAGGTGTTCTTCCGCGACACGGCGCATGGCATCCTCGCCTGGGCCTTGGCGACGCTGATCGTTGCCGGTACGCTGACGTCCGCCGTCACCTCGACGATCAATGGCGGCGTACAGGCCGCTTCGACCCTGACATCGGGTGCCGCCGTGGCAACGGCAGCAGCGAGCGACGGCACGGATAACGGACCGACGGCCTATTTTGTCGACCAGCTGCTGCGTCCCGCCGATCCGGGTGCCAACACGGCCGAGACCAACGCCCGGGATGCCGGGCAGGTATCGCGGATCCTGATCAATGGCGCGACGGCGGGCGAAATTCCGGCCGACGACCGCGCCTATCTCGGCCGGCTTGTCGCGGTTCGCACCGGTCTTTCCGAAGCTGACGCCAACGCCCGGGTAGATAGCGTCCTGAAGGGTATCGAAGATGCCAAGGTTGCGGCCCAGGAAGCGGCAGACACCGCCCGCAAGGCTGGCGCAACGCTTGCCCTTCTGACGGCGTTGTCATTGCTCGTCGGCGCCTTCATTGCCGGCGTCAGCGCGGCACTCGGTGGACGCGAACGCGATGTGATCGACGAAACCTTCATCAAGGGTTGAGCCGACCACTTTTCTCGAAAAACGGCGGTCCGCAGGTGCGGGCCGCCGTTTTGCGTTCAACAAGACTTAACGCCCGAGCGTCTAAAGTCCCGAGCGAAACGAACCTGCGCCGGCAGGTCTATGACGGGGTTTTGAGACGCATGGTTGCCAGGATCGCAAAGCGCGCCATCATCACCGGCGGCCTCATGGCTGCGGGGTTCGCGAATGCCGCCGGCCTGATGCGCTCCTCGCGGGGTCGTGGCGCGATCTTTACGCTGCATCATGTCCGGCCGAAACAGCCACGCATCTTCGATCCCAACGCCCATCTCGAAATCACGCCTGATTTCCTCGACGCCGCCATCCTCCGCCTGAAACGCGACGGTTATCGCTTCATCGCGCTCGACACGCTGCCGGCGCACCTCGCCTCGAACGACCCGCAGCCCGTCGCGGTCTTCACGCTGGACGACGGCTATCGCAACAATCTGGAATTTGCCGCCCCGGTCTTTACCCGTCATGCCGTTCCCTTCACGGTCTTCGTCGCGGGCGGCTTCATCGACCGGACGCATACGCTCTGGTGGGAAACGCTGGCCGACCTCATCGAAGCGCAGCAAAGTCTCGTCTTCGATTTCGGCTCCGGCCCGCAGACCCTGCCGCTTTCAAGCCTCGCGGAAAAACAGGCCGCCTTTGACCGCATCGCCGCCTTCATTCATGACGGGAGGGAAGCCTTAGCGGTGGACCAATTGAATACCGTTGCGAAAGGCCACGGCATCGATCCGCTCGGCATCACGGAAAAGCTGACTCTGGGTGAGGCGGGGCTGAAAACGCTGGTGCAAAATCCGCTGGCGAGCCTTGGCGCGCATACGATCAGCCACCGGGCGCTTTCCCGCCTGACTCAAGAGGAGGCACGCCTCGAGATTGCCGCCTCCGCCGACCGGATCGGGGAAATCACCGGCTCCCGACCGACCACGCTCGCCTATCCCTACGGCGATCCGTCCGCAGTCTCGCCGCGGGAGCACAGGCTGGCCGCAGACCTCGGCCTTGCCGTTGCGGTAACGACCCAGCCGGGAACCCTCGCCTCCGATGCATCATGCACCGCCCTGCCCCGGATTTCGCTCAACGGCTTCTACCAGAAGCCTGCTTATGTCAGCGCGCTTGCCTCAGGCATCGCCTTCCGGCTGATGGGCCGGGGCTGAAGTTACGGATACATCCGAACCTTTTCCCAACCGGCGTCCCCGTCCTTGCGGCGGAACTCGATGCGATCGTGAAGCCGGAAGGCACCGTCCTTCCAGAACTCGATCGAGGTCGGCCGGATGCGGAACCCGGACCAATGGGCGGGGCGCGGGATTTCGCCGACGGCATAGCGCAGGCCGTATTCCGCGACCGCTTTTTCCAGTGCGAACCGGCTTTCCAGAGGCCGCGACTGCTTCGAGGCCCAGGCGCCGATGCGGCTGCCGCGGGCGCGGGTCTTGTAGTAGTCGTCGGCCTCGGCGTCGCTGACGATCTCCACAGGGCCGCGCAGGCGCACCTGGCGACGCAGCGATTTCCAGTGGAAACACATGGCCGCCTTCATGCTGCCCAGGATCTCCTGGCCCTTCTGGCTCTCGAAGTTCGTATAGAAGACAAAGCCGCGCTCGTCGAAATCCTTGAGCAGCACCATACGGACGTTCGGCAGGCCCTCGGCATCGACAGTCGCCAGTGCAACACCGTTGGGATCGTTGATCTCGCTTGCCTTGGCTTCCTCCAACCAGGCACCAAAAAGCGAAAACGGTTCGCTTTCCTGCGTGAAGTCACCAGTTGTTAACCCAGTCTCGCTCATATTGTCTTCCATTGCCGTGATGTGTTGCGCGGTTTGCGTCCCGAAACCGGATCGTCAGCCAGCGCGTCAACAGTGAGAGCCCGCAGATCGTGTCCGGATCGGATGCTTGCGCCCCTCTTCCCTTAGTCTTACAGGTACGCAGTGCAAGACATAGCAAAGTGCATCGACGACACAAAGGGATTATCCCGCCGCATGGCCGGGGCGATCGCGCTGTGCGTGGCGGCCTTTTCGCTTTCGGGCTGCATGAGCGCCGGTCTGGATCTCGCCGACACCGCAACCGTCGACAAGTCTTTGTCCACGGGTTCCGTACCGGCCGCCGTCAACAGGGACAGCCTTTCCGATGAGGTGACGGTGCGCAATGCGGTCTCCTCGGCCGATGTCGCAAAGACCGGCGGAAACCCGATCCCCTGGGCCAATTCGAGCTCGGGCAGTGCCGGCGTCATCAGCAGCATCGAGGAAGATCGCTCGAACGGACAGATCTGCCGGCGCTTCACGACGACGCGCCATTCCTATCAGGGCATCGCAAAGTTCGACGGCAATACCTGCCTGCTCGGCAATGGCGAATGGTATCTGACGAGCTTTGGCCCGCGCAGCTGAAACCAGCCATTAACCACAGTTTCGCAAACATCCGCCGGATCGCCGTTTCGACGCCCTTCCCTTACGCCTAACCGCTTGCGGCTAACCGATATTTAGCAACTCCCTTCGCATCATCGCCCTTCGAGAAACGGGATGTCCATGCGGCATTCCGCCCTTCTTTTCAACAGGCTGATATGGCCGCTGGATGCGGCTGTCGGGAGCTCGGAAGCAATGACGACGATGCGCGACCCCTATTCGATTCTCGGCGTCCGGCGAAATGCCGGCCCCGACGAAATCAAGGCCGCCTGGCGTGCCATGGCGAAGGCCGTACATCCCGACCAGAACCGCGACGACCCGACGGCAACCGCCCGCTTCGCCGAAGCCGGACGCGCCTATGAAGTCCTGAAAAACCCGAGGCTGCGAAGCCGCTATGACGATGCGCGCCGCGAGGCCGAATTGCGCCGCATGGAAGAAATGCACCGCAAGACCCGCGAACCGGAACAGCCCATCGGCGACGTCGATCCGGAGACCGCGGAGGAAATGGTCTCGCGCATTTTCGGAAGCGAGCAGCGTGCACGCGCTGCCGACCCGAAGGCGGCTTCGGCTGCGCCGCCGCGCCCGAAAGCAACAGCGAAACCCGACATCCGGCCCGAACCGAAAGCCGAGGCCAAAGCCGACCCCGCAACGGAGGCGAAGCCGGAACCGGTATCCGACGCAAAAGTGGCCACGGTGGAAAAGCCGTCGTCCTTCGCCATCTTCCCGCGCTCGGCAGCCCCTGCCGCAGAACTCGTCTCGGCCATCGTGCGGCGCATTCGCGGCACGGCGACCAAGGCCGTGGAAAAAGTGCCGGATATCGCCTGCGAGGTGACGGTGTCGGTCNNGTCGAGGACCTGTTCAACCGCGCCAAGGCGACCGCGACGCTGCCGGACGGGCAGACGCTGAAGGTCGCCCTGCCTGCAGGCACCACCGACGGCAGCATCATCCGCATGACGGAGCTGGGCTACCGCCTGAACGGCATGCAGCGCGGCGATATCGTCGTTACCGTCAGGGTCCGCCAGGACGGCGCGATGCGCACCGACGGCCTCGACCTGCGCACCACATTGCCGATCGACATCCAGAATGCCGTGCTCGGCTGCGAGACGAAGGTCACCACACTGACCGGCCCCGTCGATATTGCCGTGCCGGCCTGGTCGGGATCCGACAAGGTCATCCGTCTTGCCGGCCATGGCCTTGCCGATGCGGACGGCAAGCGCGCCGACCTTCTTGTGGAGCTCAGGCTGATGCTCTGGGAAACGCCGGACGAGAAGATCACTGACCTGATGCGCAGCCGTCAGCAGGGTCTGTTCCTGTAACGGTTTCATGACGTTCTGACCCAATATTACGGGGACTAACAGTTCCTGATCCGCGCCGCGCTTGAACCACCGGGACGGCTATGCCATAGGCAATGCTCAAAAGACGGGCCGCCGTGATCTGACAGGCATGACGGCGCTCGCGGCAGGTTCAACACATGCAGACTTTCCGATCGGCACCGGCTGACGAAAGCACAGGCATTAGCGGGGGCATTACGTATGTCGCAAACATCCGGATTGATGAAGGGTAAGCGCGGCCTCATCATGGGCGTCGCAAACAACCGCTCCATCGCGTGGGGCATTGCCAAGGCGATCCATGCGCAGGGCGGCGAGATCGCCTTTACCTATCAGGGCGAAGCGCTGAAGAAGCGGGTCGAACCGCTGGTCGCGGAAGTCGGTGGCGTGCTCGCAGGACATTGCGACGTCAGCGACGAATCCACCATCGACGCGGTGTTCGACGGTCTGGAAAAGACCTGGGGCAAGATCGACTTCATCGTCCATGCCATCGGCTTTTCCGACAAGGACGAACTGACCGGCCGTTATGTCGATACGTCCGCCGACAATTTCGCCAAGACCATGCAGATCTCCGTCTACTCCTTCACCTCGGTGGCGCGCCGCGCTGAAAAGTTGATGACGGATGGCGGATCGATGCTGACGCTGACCTATTACGGCGCCGAAAAGGTCATGCCGAACTACAACGTCATGGGTGTCGCCAAGGCCGCGCTCGAAGCCAGCGTCAAATATCTGGCGGTCGATCTCGGCCCGAAGAACATCCGCGTCAACGCGATCTCGGCCGGCCCGATCAAGACGCTCGCCGCCTCCGGCATCGGCGATTTCCGCTATATCCTCAAGTGGAACGAGTACAACGCGCCGCTGCGCCGCACCGTCACCATCGAGGAAGTCGGCGATGTCGGCCTCTACATGCTGTCGGACCTGTCCCGCTCGGTGACCGGCGAGATCCATCATGCCGACAGCGGCTATCATGTCATCGGCATGAAGGCCGTCGACGCACCGGACATCTCGGTCATCAAGGACTGACGCGCCTTTCAGGGGTTTTTCCGTGCTCATCTATGTGATCCGCCACGGCCAGACCGACTGGAATGCGCAGATCCGTCTGCAGGGGCAGAAGGATATTCCGCTCAACGATATCGGTCGCCAGCAGGCGACCGGCAACGGGCTGGCTCTCGACGCACTTCTTGGCGCGCGGGCCGCGCAGTTCGATTTCGTTTCCAGCCCCCTCCACCGCACGCGCGAAACCATGGAGCGCCTGCGCCGCGCCATGTCGCTCGACCCCTCGGATTACCGGACCGACGACCGTCTGCGCGAAGTCTCCTTCGGCGACTGGGAAGGTTATACCATGGCCGAACTAGAGCTGAACGTTCCGGCGCGCGTGGCAGAGCGGGAGTTGTCGAAATGGGATTTCATTCCGCCCGGCGACGAGGCGGAAAGCTATGAAATCCTGTCCTGGCGCGTCGGGGCCTGGCTGAAGGACGTTACAGGTCCCACGGTCTGCATTGCCCATGGCGGCGTCATCCGGGTGCTATTCAAGATTTGCGGCGCGATGACCGAGGAAGAAGCCGCGATCGGCGCCATTCCGCAGGACCGGATCCTGAAGATCGAGAATGGCGCGATCGGCTGGATCTGACGGCCGTTACGGAAGGTCCGGTTACTGGACGATCTCGAGATCGTTGATGACGCGCTTGCCGTCGATTTCCGTGTAGAACACCAGAACCTTGACGCCTTCCTTCAACCCTTCGAAGTTGAACTCCTCCGGCGCCTGGTAGCTCTTGCCATCATCGAGAGAGAGGCTCAACTGCTCGGTATCGACGCTGGTGATGACCGCCTCGACATCGGCGCTTTCAGCAAAAGCACTCAACGGCGAAAACAATCCGGCAGCGGCCAAAAGTGCCGCAACGACGAAACGCATTTGTCTTGCCCTCTTCAGTGACTCGGTAAATTTTGTTGTTCCCATCATTTGATACTCGATTGTGGCAAAAATTGCCCATAGCTGCGTCAATTTGAGATTTGCCGAACCGACAGCCTGTGGCTGTCCCCTCCCCAAGGGTCACAACCAAGCCTGCCAAAACGTCAAATTTGATAACAGGAACAGAGTCTAAAGCCAATATTAAGACTCGATGGCTAATTTGAGCGAGGGGACTTTGGGGTGCATGAACATTGAGTATGATCGTCACAATCCGACGCCATGCCGGAACCGTTGCGCGGCTGGCAAAACCGTCCCTCGTTCCGGCCTTCATTGCGGCGGCGGTCGTGTTCACCGGCGGCTACTTCTTTGAGCAGCAGAACCGCCAGAATTTCCGCAGCGAGCTGAAGATCAACGTTCAGAACGAACTCAATCTGATTTCCACTCGCCTCCAGGGCGAAATCAACACGAATATCGCGGGCCTTCGCGGGCTGGCAAACAGCGTCTCGGTCAGTCCGGATATGACCGTCGAGCAGTTCGACCGGCTTGCCGGCAAGATGCTGATGCAGAACCCGCAGATGGTGCGCGTCAGCGCGGCTCCCAACGCTGTCGTGAAGATGACGTTTCCGCTCGAGGGTAACGAGCGCATGATCGGCAACGATTTCAAGCGGTTCGGCTCTTCGCGCCTGGCGACGGACCGGGCTCAGTCCAAGGCCAAGCCGATCATTGCCGGCCCTGTCCGCCTCCCCAGCGGCAAGACCGGCTTCAACCTGTTCTTTCCCGTGTTCACGAAAATCGATGGCCGCACCAGTTTCTGGGGCTTCCTGGAGGCGATTATCGACGAGAAGGAGCTGTATGGAAATGCCAAGCTGATCGAGAATGCCAACGACGACATCGAGCATTCCGATGGCCACCGCCATATCGACCTGCTGCTCGCGATCCGTGACATTTCGGTCCAGACCAGCATTCAGGATCCGTTTTTCGG
Organism: Hyphomicrobiales bacterium; assembly: GCA_900472785.1. Classification (GTDB taxonomy): domain Bacteria; phylum Pseudomonadota; class Alphaproteobacteria; order Rhizobiales; family Rhizobiaceae; genus Pararhizobium. Next base: position 22,987 of record UCJH01000042.1, read on the forward strand.
CGATTCCGAAATTTTCAAGAAAACGCCCGTCATCCGCCAGTTGCGGCTCCCCGGCGGAACTTGGGAACTCGCCGCGATCCCCGCTTCCGGCTGGGCGCAGGAACCGGGCAACAGCAGCGGTCTGCGCATCACAATCCTGATTGCCGCCGCCATTGTCATCATCCCGATTTTCCTCACCGGCGGCCTCGTCAACGAGCGCCAGCGCAACCGGGCAAAAATCCGCGCCCGCGAAAGCGAATTGCTGACCGTCTCGCACCGGCTCAACCTCGCGCTCGAATCGTCCAAGATCGGCATCTGGGAGATCGACCTTGAAACGCAGGGCCGGACCTGGGACGAGCGCATGTACCATCTGCACGGCCTGCCGCCGGCGAACGGCGAGCCGACCTACGAGACCTGGCGCAGGACCATTCACCCGGACGATATCAAGACTGCCTCGCAATCCCTCTTCAAGACGCTGGACGAAGGTCTGGAATACCGTTCGCAGTACCGCGTGACGATGCCGGACGGGGGTGTCCGGCACATTCGGAATGTCGGCTCCACCCATGAAGGTCCGGACGGCAAGGCGAAGATCACCGGCATCAGCTGGGATGTCAGCGACGACGTTCTGATGACCGAGCAACTGCGTGCCGCCAAGGCGATGGCCGATGTCAAGAACGAGGAACTGGCCCATGCCAAGGACCGCATCGAACACAATGCGCTGCACGACCCCCTGACGGGCCTTGGCAACCGCCGCATGCTCGACAAGGAGCTGCAGACGCTGTCGGGCGAAAACGGCCTTGCCAACATCGCCATCCTGCATATCGATCTCGACCGTTTCAAGCAGATCAACGACACGCTTGGCCATGCGGCCGGCGACGCGATGCTGATCCATGCCTCCGAGATCCTCCGCTCGAACGTCCGCGGCAGCGATATCGTCGCCCGCATCGGCGGCGACGAATTCGTCATCGTCGTCAGCAATCCGCCAAGCGATGTCTACCTGTCGCAACTGTCCGAGCGGATCATCAGCCAGATGCGCCAGCCCGTCGATTACAACGGCTTCCCCTGCCGGTTCGGCGTCAGCATCGGCATCGCGATCGCGCGGGAAACCCTGGTCGACGAGCGCAAGCTTCTGGTCAATGCCGATATCGCGCTCTACCGCGCCAAGGAAAACGGCCGCAACCGGCACGAATTCTTCACCGAGGTGCTTCAGGCAGAGATCATCACCACCAAGCGGATCGCCGACGAAATCCTCGAGGGCATCGAACGGAACGAGTTCGTCGCCTGGTACCAGCCCCAGCTGGAGGCCGGCAGCCTGAAGCTCGCCGGCGTCGAGGCCCTGATCCGCTGGAACCATCCGCGCGAAGGACTTCTGACGCCGGACAAGTTCCTGAAGATCGCCGAGGAAATGAACGCGATGGCGACATTGGACCGCATCGTGCTCGACCGGGCGCTGATCGACGGCATGCGCTGGGCGGCCGAAGGCATCGACGTGCCCAAAATCTCGGTCAACGTGTCGGCCAAGCGCCTGCGCGACGAAACGCTGGTCAATTCGCTGAAAGGCCTGAGCCTGCGCCCGGGCCAGATTTCGTTCGAACTGGTGGAATCGATCTTTCTCGACGAGAGCGACGATATCGTCCTTGCCAATATCGAAGGCATCAAGCAGCTCGGCATAGACATCGAAATCGACGACTTCGGCACCGGCCACACCTCGATCGTCAGCCTTTTGAAGATCAAGCCGAAGCGCCTGAAGATCGACCGGCAGCTCGTCGCCCCGATCCTGCGTGCCCGTAGTGAACAGGCGCTCATCCGCTCGATCATCGAGATCGGCCGGTCGCTCGGCATCGAGACCGTCGCCGAAGGCGTGGAAACCATGGAACATGCCGAAATGCTCGGACTTCTCGGCTGCGACCTGCTGCAGGGCTATGCTTTTGCCAAGCCGCTGAGCGCCGAGGACTTCTCCCGCTTTGCCCACAACCAGCTGCTGCGGCTGGCCTCCTGACATTCCGGCGCTTTTCGCCGCAACGGATAAACACACTGTTGCGGCAAAACCGGCTTTCCCTTTTGCCGCTTGCAATCTAATAGTCACGGCCGAAGGCACTGGCGGCTTGCCGCCATTTGCCCGCACTGTTTCAACAGCCGGTCCTGCTCGCCATGTCGCACAATACCTTCGGTCATCTTTTCCGTGTTACCACCTGGGGCGAAAGCCATGGGGTCGCGCTTGGTTGCGTCGTCGACGGCTGCCCTCCCGGCATTCGCTTCACGCTCGCCGAGTTGCAGGCGTGGCTCGACAAGCGCAAGCCCGGCCAGTCGCGCTTCGTCACGCAGCGCCGCGAGGACGACCTCGTCAAGGTGCTTTCCGGCGTAATGCTGGACGAGGATGGCGAGACGATGATCACCACCGGCACGCCGGTGTCGATGATGATCGAGAACACCGACCAGCGCTCGAAGGATTATTCCGAGATCGCCAAGAGCTACCGCCCCGGCCATGCCGACTACACCTATGACATCAAGTACGGCATCCGCGACTATCGCGGCGGCGGTCGCTCCTCGGCGCGCGAAACGGCGGCGCGGGTCGCGGCCGGCGGCCTTGCCCGCAAGGTCGTGCCCGGTCTTCTCGTGCGCGGCGCACTGGTGCAGATCGGCAAGCACAAGATCAACCGCGACAACTGGGACTGGAACGAGATCGGCAACAATCCGTTCTTCTGCCCGGACCCCGCCATGGTTCCGGTCTGGGAAGACTATCTCGACGGCATCCGCAAGGCGGGTTCCTCGGTCGGCGCGGTCGTCGAGGTCATCGCCGAAGGCGTTCCGGCCGGGATCGGCGCGCCGATCTATGCCAAGCTCGACCAGGACATCGCCTCCAACCTGATGTCAATCAATGCCGTCAAGGGCGTCGAGATCGGCAACGGCTTTGGCGCCGCTGAAATCACCGGCGAGGAAAACGCCGACGAGATGCGCATGGGCAATGACGGCAACCCGATCTTCCTGTCCAACAATGCGGGCGGGATTCTGGGCGGCATTGCGACCGGCCAACCGGTGGTCGCCCGTTTCGCCATCAAGCCGACCTCGTCCATCCTGACCGAACGCCAGTCGATCGACAGTGACGGCAACAATGTCGACGTCCGTACCAAGGGCCGCCACGACCCCTGCGTCGGCATCCGCGCCGTGCCGATCGGCGAGGCCATGCTTGCCTGCACGATCGCCGACCACTACCTGCGCGATCGGGGCCAAACCGGCCGCCTGAAATAACCTCAAGGAAGAACCCCATGTCCTTTGACCAGAAGCGCGTCGCCGATGCCATCCGGGCCTTCGAGGCCGGCGAAATCGTCGTCGTCACCGATGATGACGGCCGCGAGAACGAGGGCGACCTGATCGTCGCCGCCGTGCACTGCACGCCGGAAAAGATGGCCTTCATCGTCCGCCACACCTCCGGCATCGTCTGCACGCCGATGCCGAAGGAAGAGGCGAAACGCCTCAACCTCAACGCCATGGTCGCCGAAAACGATTCGGCCCATACGACGGCGTTTACCGTCACCGTCGATTTCAAGCATGGCACCACGACCGGCATTTCCGCGGAAGACCGGACGCTGACGGTGCGCAACCTTGCCAATCCGAATGTCGGCGCTGCGGACTTCACGCGACCAGGCCATATCTTCCCGCTGGTCGCCCGCGAAGGCGGCGTGCTGATGCGGTCGGGCCATACGGAAGCCGCCGTCGATCTCTGCCGGCTCGCCAGCCTGCCGCCGATCGGCGTGATCTGTGAACTGGTCAACGACAACGGCACCGTGATGCGCGGGCCGCAGGTCGCAAGCTTTGCGGAAACTTATGGCCTCAAGCAGGTTTCCGTTGCCGACCTCATCGCCTACCGCCAGCGCAAGGACAAGCTGATCGAGCTTGAAAACAGCTTCGACATCGACACACCCTACGGCAAGGCCAGGGGCCATGCCTATTCCCTCCCCTGGGATCCGATGCAGCATCTGGCGGTGGTCTTCGGCGACATCCGCGACGGCGTCGATATTCCTGTCCGGCTGCATCTTGAAAATGTCGGCGCCGATGTCTTCGGCAAGGACTGCCAGCTCGATGCGATCATGAAGCGCATCGCCGAACAGGGTCGCGGCGTCATCGTCTACCTCCGCGAAGGATCTGTCGGCGTCGGTATTTCCCGGACCGCGCGCACCGCAAAACACGAGCGCGAAGGCCATGACGAGGCTCAGGCGCGCGAAAGCGAATGGCTGGAAATCGGGCTGGGCGCCCAGATCCTGAAGGATCTCGGCATCAGCTCGATCAAGCTCATTTCCTCGCGCGAGCGGCACTATGTCGGTCTGGAAGGCTTCGGCATCGCCATCACCTCGACGGATATCCTGTAACGCCGGAAATCCCGTTGCGGAGCCCGAATAGTCTTGTGATCCCGCCCGTCCCCTGTGGACAGTCGGCAGGCCATGATTAACATGGTCTCCGGAGCAAACGGGGGCGGACGGCATGTGGGATTTCGAGATCGGCAGGACAATCGGCATTCTCCTGCGCACCCTGCCGTTCATCCTGATGCGCATGGCCATCTATTTCGGCATCACCATCGCCTTCATCCTGACGACGGGGATCGGCGCCGGCATTGGATACGGGCTTGGCGCCTGGAGCAGCGATCCGGAATCCTTTGCCGTCTGGGGCGGCATCTTCGGCTTCGGCCTGATTGCCGGCGCGGTCTACTGGGTGCGGGAATGGCTGCTCTATATGGTCAAGGCCGCCCATATCGCCGTCATGGTCCGGCTGATCGACGGCCAGCCGATGCCCGACGGCAAGAGCCAGATCGCCCATGGACGCGAAACGGTAACGGCGCGGTTTGGCGAGGCGAATGTGCTGTTTGTCATGGATCAGCTGATCAAAGGCGTGATCTCCGTCATCACCGGCCTGATCGGCGGCATCGCGGCATTCCTGCCGATACCCGGTCTCGACACGATCGTCAGCTTCGTCAATACGGTGATCCGCATCTCGCTGACCTATGTCGACGAAATCATCCTCGGCTACAACATCCGCATCGACAGCAGCAACCCTTGGGAAACATCGCGCCAGGGGCTGGTGCTCTATGCCCAGAACGGCAAGACGATGATCCGGAATGCGATCTGGCTGTCGGTCTTCCTCTATATCCTTGCCATCGCCGTCTTCGTGCTGGCTCTGGCGCCTGCTGCCGCCATTCTCTATGTCTTTCCGGGCGAATGGGCGGGCTATGCCTTCGTGCTCGCCATCGTCTTTGCCTGGTCGTTCAAGGCCGCGGTGCTCGAACCCTTCGCGATCGCAGCGCTGATGAGCGTTTATTTCAAGGTGATCGCCGGACAGGCGCCCAATCCGGAATGGGATGCGAAGCTGTCGTCCGCGTCCGGCAAGTTCCGTGAAATCAAGGGCAAAGCCTTCGCGGCCGGCGGCGTCGCCGCGCCGTAAAGCCATCCCTTCGATTGAAAGTCCGGAGAAGAAGCGGTTCGGCGGCCGCTCGCTTCAAACCGCCACCACAGCCGCCCCTTCGACCGAACCGATCGCGATAGCTTCGCGGACGGCCAGCTCCGCCATGGCCAGCGCCGCTTCGCGGGTCCTGGCTGCCGCGACGAAGCGACCGTTGTGGCAGAAGCTCGCACCTTCGACGCCGCAGACGGCCTCCAGATCGGAGCCTGTCAGGCCGGCCCAGGCCGCCGGCAGATCAGCCCTCACTTCAAAGCCTTCATCAGCCCGGCGGATGGTGGTCAGGCACCAGTCCTTCTCACGCGGATGGACGACGAACAGCAGGTGATCCGCCCCTGCCTTCATGATGGCGGGACGGAAAGGCATTCCTGCCGGCAACTCAAGGATTCGCCGCTCTCCTGCCTCTACGATCGCCCCATGAACGATGCCCTCGGCCCGCAACTTCGCGGCGCTCTGGGATAGCCTTGCCTCGACGAAACTGCGGGCGATAGCGAGTGCGGAATGAAATGCGCGATTTTCGGCTTCGGGATCGGCGTCATCGAAAACCGGCTTCAGGGTTTCCAGCAGGACCGGCAGCGTCAGTCCGGCGAGCGGACCAGCAATGGCAGGGTTGAGCGCACCATTGTCCATCAGATCGACCGGCAGGACGAAGCCGGCATCGAAGGAGGCATGCACGGCATCGACATGCGCTTGCGGAAGGCCGAAGGCAGCAAGGTAGGCGTGGCCGTACTGTTTCCAGATCAGGCCGAACGAACTGTAGGGCTGGCCATCGTCGCGCAACGGCGCGCCACGCTGGTGATGATCGAAAATCTGCGCCGCCGCGTCATAAGCGCCGCCGACATCGTAGATGATGCGGTCCGCGCCGGGCGTGATCCACTCCGGCGACCGGCTGCGCACGATCCGCGCCTGCGGAAAAAGCCGGGTCAGGACAACGCTGGACAGCAATTCGTCGGCATGGAAGCCACCGGAATGGGTGACGAGAAAATCTGGGATCATGCCGGGATGCGCCTTGTTGTCTGCAGAGAATTTACGGTGGGCACCTGATAGCCTTTGCGAGGTTTGAGCTCAACCCGCCATCACCGTATTCCGCGGCATCGGTCGCACATGCTCCGCTTCAGAGATCCACCTAGGGCACATATCCTGAAAATGAGAAATCAAACCCGAGGGGCAACAGAGGATATGGCGGATATTCGATCGGAATCAGTGAGGTTGACGCCGAAATGACCGGCCACATCGTCAAGTATCTTCTTAAGTGCTTGAATTGCTGTATCAAGCTCGTCTTTCTCGGCTCGCGCGGGAAGACGCCCGGCATCCTTGGGATAGCGGTATGTCGTAGCGTAAACGGTCAGAAACGTCAGAGGGGAAAACTTGTTCTTGAAGATATTGGCGTCAGGCAGGAGATCTCGCAGAACGTCAAGGCGATGGGAATCTCGTCGCTCTACTTTGATGCCTTCGGAGGTGAGAAGGGCCAGAAGAATTTTCTCAGCAGCCTGCTGCGCATGATAGGCATCATATCGGTTTCCCTTGGCCGCGAGCATTTCCGCCGCGTCGATATCTTCATGCGCCAAGCGTAGCGTATTGGCGATATGAAGTTCAGCGGACATTGATAACTACACCATCATCCACCATGTGACTTGCCGCGGAATTTGCGACCTTCAGATCGGCTCGAAAGTCGGACAGTCGGGTGCAAGACAAGTCAGCATACACACCGGATCCCTCCTGGACACGCCACCCAAACATCGGTGAAAATACATATTCAGGCGCTTCGTCGGGAACGATAACCTTCAGATCCCAGTCGCTATGCATGGTTTCATCGCCCCGCGCCCGGCTGCCATACAGAATAACGTCGATCGGGTTATACGCGGCCTTGATGCGAGCAAGCAGTGTTCCCAGTTCCGGAAATTTCCCCGATGATACGATACGCCCGCCAAAACTCTCTGCTATGACGCTCACGGGGCACTCCATCCAAAATCATTGCTCTCATATACCCGTTCCAGCGCCTGTTTTCCACAGATTTGAGATTGAGCGCCTTCCATCGGGATCAATCGCGCCGGCACCGTTGGCGGATCTCTTGATTTTACAGCATTTGATGCGGGATTTTTTACTTTCGCACAGCCTATTCTAGCCAATCGCCGTGATTTCGAGTTCCTGACCGCCGGCATCCACGACATCGCCGATGGCCTTGCCAATCAGAACTCTTGCGACAGGGGACATGTAGGAAATCGAGCCCGCCTTGGGGTCGGCTTCGTCCTCTCCGACGATGCGATAGGTGTGCACGCGTCCATCGTCGCGGCTGAAGGTGACCGTGCCGCCGAAGGCGACGGTCGCGCGCGATACCGGGGCCGGGACAAGCTGGGCGCTCTGGAGCCTGGCCGCAAAATAGCGCAGGTCCCGCAACGGGCTTGCCGCCTGCCGTCGGCGTTCGTTCACGTCGTCGATGGTGACCGTCGCATCATAGGCTTCGCGCGCCTGCCGGAGCTGCAGTTCGAGAGCCTTCAATCCCGCTTCCGTCACAAGATTCGGATGCGGCGAGACCGGGCGGTCCGGCAGCAGGGTTTCGGCAGCCGTTTCGGAACTCTCTTCCTTGGTGAAGGCGACGCTCAATCTCAAAACTCCGTTCGCGCACGATGCGGTTTGTCACTACCCTATATAGGAGAGCATCGGCCCGACTGCATCCCCGAAGCGACATCAGGGCGCATTCTGCCGAAACGCAAAAAGGGCGACTGGTCCGCCGGAGCGTACCAAGCCACCCTTTCCAGAGCAGGAAACGGCCCCCTCGGGCGCCGCCTCCGTTTTTGGAGAGATGCGAACTATTCCGCCGGTTGCAGACCGGCTTCCAGGACTGTCTCGTCAGTCCTGCCGCCAAGTACCGCAGCAAGCTGCGCCGTATCGAGTTCGTTTTCCCAGCGGGCGACGACGATGGTCGCAACCGCATTGCCGACAAGATTGGTCAGCGCCCGGCATTCCGACATGAAGCGGTCGATGCCGAGGATTAAAGCCATGCCGGCGACCGGTACCGATGGCACCACGGACAGTGTCGCGGCCAGCGTGATGAAGCCGGCGCCGGTGATGCCCGCAGCCCCCTTGGAGCTCAGCATGGCGACGAGCAGCAGCAGAATCTGGTCACCCCAGGAAAGATCGATGCCCGTTGCCTGGGCGATGAACAGCGCCGCCAGCGTCATGTAGATATTGGTGCCGTCGAGATTGAAGGAATAGCCGGTCGGGATCACGAGGCCGACGACCGAGCGCTTGCAACCGGCCTTCTCCATCTTGTTCATCAGGCCCGGCAGCGCCGCTTCCGACGAGGACGTGCCGAGAACCAGGAGCAGTTCCTCCTTGATGTAGCGCAGGAGCGCGACGATCGAGAAACCGTTGTAGCGGGCGACGGCGCCGAGTACGACGAACACGAACAGCAGCGACGTGATGTAGAAGGTGCCGATCAGCATGGCGAGGTTGGCGATCGAGCCGACGCCGTATTTGCCGATGGTAAAGGCCATGGCGCCGAAGGCACCGATCGGGGCAGCCTTCATCAGGATGGCGACGAGCTTGAAGACGGGCGCCGTCAACGCATTGAGGAAGTTGACGACCGGCGTTCCCTTCTCGCCGACCATGGCGAGCGCCACACCGAACAGCACAGAGAAGAACAGCACCTGCAGGATATCGCCATCGGCAAAGGCGCCGACGATCGTCGTCGGGATGATGTTGGTGAGGAAGCCGACGATGCTCTGCTCATGCGCCTTTTCGGTGTAGGTCGCGACCGCCGTCGGATCGAGCGAGGCGGGATCGATGTTCATGCCGGCGCCGGGCTGCACGACATTGGCGACGATCAGGCCGATGACGAGGGCGAGCGTCGAAAACGTCAGGAAATACAGCATCGCCTTGCCGGCGACACGGCCGACCTTCTGCAGGTCGCTCATGCCAGCGATGCCGGTGGCGACGGTGAGGAAGATGACCGGCGCGATTATCATCTTGACGAGCTTGATGAAGGCGTCGCCGAGCGGCTTCAACTGCGTGCCGAACTCGGGATAGAAATGGCCGAGCAGGATGCCGGCGGCGATGGCGGCCAGCACTTGCACATAGAGATGCCGGTAGAAAGGTGTCTTCTGCTCCGGCTTTGCGGCCGCATCGAATGGTGCTGCAATCATGATTTCCTCCATGAGGCCCGTCCGGAACGAATTCCGGCCTCCCGAGCCGTTTGCTTCAAATCCAACGGAAGAACCGTTGTTGGAAATCCTTCCGCAAGCGCTGTGCCAGTTACTGGATGAATTCTCAAGCAACTGAAAATAAATCGTTTTTTTGAAATCAGGTGTTGGCGCTCATAAACAGCATGCGGAAATCCGCACAAGTTGATTTGCCGTCCGTGCAGAAATATGCACAGATCGAGAATGGCATTTTCCCTGCTTCCAAGGCTGTCGCCGGCCGTTTCGCTTCGCACCCGTATCCGCCGCTCGTGGATGGTTTTCGGGCTGCTTTCGCTGGCCGCGTTGTCTGCAAGCCTCATCGTCAGCGGCGAAATCGGCAGGCGCCGCGCCGAAGCCTCCGTCGAAACGCAGGCGCGGATCGATGCCAATCTGAATGCCGCCCTGTTGCGGACTGTGCTTGAGAAATACCGCGCCCTGCCCTTCGTGCTGTCCAGGGACGGTGCGCTGGCGACCACACTCGCCGTAAGCGACGCAACGGCTCTCGACCGGCTCAATCGCAAGCTGGAAATGCTTTCGGCTGGAACGAAGGCGGCGGTGATCTATGCCGTGGGGATTGATGGCGTCGCCGTCTCGGCCAGCAACTGGCGCGAGCCGACGAGTTTCGTCGGCAATGACTATCGCTTCCGCGAGTATTTCCAGCGCGCCCTNNTTGACGGAGGGCAAGGCCGAGCATTTCGCGCTTGGCAGCGTCAGCAAGGAGCCGGGCCTTTATATTTCGCAACGGGTCGATGGCGACTTGGGCCCGCTCGGCGTGATCGTGGTCAAGGTCGAGTTCGACGCCGTGGAGGCGGACTGGGCCGCATCCGGAAAACCAAGCTACGTGGTCGACGGCCGGGGCATCGTGCTGGTCACCAGCATTCCCTCCTGGCGCTTCATGACTATCGGCGAAATTCCGCGCGAAAAGCTGGTCGCGATCCGGGAAAGCCTGCAATTCGGCGATGCGCCGCTGCAGCCGCTGCCCTTCGAGAAGGAGGGAAATCTCGGCGACAGGGCCGATCTCGTCCGGATCGTCATGCCGGGCAATGCCGGCAAGACGCGGTTTCTCGATGTCGGCGTGCCGGTTCCGGCAACCACCTGGCAGTTGCAGCATCTGTTGGCGCTAGGCCCGGCCGTGGATGCCGGCATGCGCGAAGCCCGCCTGCTGACGGTGCTCGCGCTGCTGCCCGTGCTGGCCGGAGCCGCCTTTCTTCTGCGCAGGCGGCACGCGGTCGCGCTGCGCATCGAGCGCGAGGAGCGGGCAAGGGTGGAGCTTGAGCGGCGCGTCGAGGAACGGACGATCGACCTCAGCCAGGCCCGCGACCGGCTGCAGGCGGAAATCACCGACCACAGGGCCACCGAGCGCCGCCTGCAGGCCGTGCAGCAGGATCTCGTCCAGGCCAACAGGCTGGCGATCCTCGGCCAGGTGGCGGCAGGCGTTGCCCATGAGATCAACCAGCCGGTGGCCACCATCCGTGCCTTTGCCGACAATGCCCGGATCTTCCTCGACCGCGGCCAGCTGAAGCCGGCCGGTGAAAACCTCGAAAGCATCGCGTCTCTCACAGAGCGCATCGGCACGATCACCGACGACCTGAAGACCTTCGCCCGCAAGGGACGCAGCGCAGCTGTGCCCACCGAAATCCGCGAGGTGATCGAGGGCGCGCTCATGCTGTTGCGCAGCCGCTTTTCCGGCCGCATGGATATGCTGGACGTCGTTCCGCCATCGCCCGATCTGAAGGTTTTGGGCAACCGCATCCGGCTGGAACAGGTGCTGATCAACCTTCTTCAGAACGCATTCGAGGCCGTGACGCCCAAGGCCGAAAAAGGTCATGTCGCCATCCGGGTCTTCGAAAACGCCGGGGACGTGACGCTGACGGTGTCCGACAATGGTCCGGGCATTGCACCCCATATCCGCGAAAGCCTGTTCACGCCGTTCAACACCTCGAAGGAAGGCGGCCTTGGCCTCGGTCTGGTGATCTCGAAGGATATCATCGAGGACTATGGCGGGCGGATGGAGGTTTTAAGCGACAGCGACGGTACCCGCTTCACCATCCACCTGAAAAAGGCCTGACATCATGGACCCCCTGACACAAGTCGCCCTGATCGACGATGACAAGGATTTGCGCCGGGCGACCGCGCAGACGCTGGAACTGGCCGGCTTTTCGGTCTCGGCCTTTGCCAATGCGAAGGCGGCGCTGGAGGTGCTGTCGGCGGATTTCGAGGGCCCGGTGGTGACGGATATCCGCATGCCGGAAATCGACGGGCTGCAGCTTTTCGCCATGCTGAAGCAAGTTGACGCCGACCTGCCGGTGATCCTGATGACCGGGCATGGGGATATACCGATGGCCGTTCAGGCGCTTCAGAACGGCGCCTACGACTTTATCGCCAAACCCTTTCCTGCGGAGCGGCTGGTGCAAAGCGTGCGCCGCGCCGGTGAAAAGCGTCGGCTGGTGATGGAAAACCGCGCGCTCCGGCAAGCGGCGGAGGCTGCAGAAGACGGGCTGCCGCTAATCGGCCAGACGCCGGCGATGGAAAACCTGCGCAGCATCCTGCGCCACATCGCCGATACCGATGTCGACGTGCTCGTCGCCGGCGAGACCGGCAGCGGCAAGGAAGTGGTCGCCCAGACGCTGCACCAGTGGAGCCGGCGCAGGCGCGGCCATTTCGTGGCGCTCAACTGCGGCGCCCTGCCCGAGACGGTGATCGAAAGCGAGCTCTTCGGCCACGAGGCCGGCGCCTTTACCGGTGCGCAGAAGCGCCGCATCGGCCGGATCGAGCATGCGAGCGGCGGCACGCTGTTTCTCGACGAGATCGAAAGTATGCCGGTCGGAATGCAGGTGAAGATGCTGCGCGTGCTGGAAATGCGCGAAATCACGCCGCTTGGCATCAACGAGGTGCGTCCCGTCGATCTGCGCGTGGTCGCTGCCGCCAAGATCGACCTTGGCGACCCGGCCGTGCGCGGTGATTTTCGCGAGGACCTCTATTATCGGCTGAATGTCGTGACGATCTCCATCCCGCCGCTGCGCGAAAGGCGCGACGATATTCCGCTGCTGTTTTCGCATTTCGCCAGCCGCGCCGCCGCCCGCTTCAAGCGAGATGTGCCGCAGATTTCGCAAACCGTCCGCCGCCACCTCATGAGCCATGCCTGGCCCGGCAATGTCCGCGAACTCTCGCATTTCACCGATAGGGTGGTGCTGGGCCTTGAGGACGGCGGCGCGGCGGCGTATCCCGTGGAACCATCGGGTGGCACGCTGCCGGAGCGACTGGAACGCTACGAGGCGGAAATATTGCGGGACGCCCTATCCGCCAATGACGGCGACGTGCGCCGGACGATCGAAGCGCTGGGCATTCCAAGGAAGACATTCTACGACAAGCTGCAGCGGCATGGGATCAGCCGAAGCGGCTATGCCGCCGGGAAATGAGATGGCCTGCAGAACGGTGCAGTTTTACGCTAAATTGATGGCCACGACATAGGTTCAGCGCCATATCAAAGCTACCAAAATATTGATTTTAAAGGATTTTAACTTGGACTTCTTTCACGGCCTTTCCGCTTTTCCACCGACGCCGACCGATGCGGAGGGACAGGTGGATGTCGCTGCCCTCAGCCGGCTTCTCGACCGCATCCATGCGGCAGGCGCGGATTCGATCGGCTTGCTCGGCAGCACGGGCGGATATGCCTACCTTTCCCGGGGCGAGCGCCGCCGCGCGGTGGAGGCGGCCGTCGATAGCGTCGGCGGCCGGACACCGGTCATCGTCGGCATCGGCGCGCTTCGGACCGATTCGGTCCAGGCACTGGCGCGGGACGCGGCGAAAGCGGGGGCGGATGGGCTGTTGCTTGCGCCGATGTCCTACACGCCCCTCACCGACGAAGAAGTCTACCAGCACTTCCGGGCTATCGCGGAGACAACGGACCTGCCGCTCTGCATCTACAACAACCCGGGCACGACGAAATTCACGTTCAGCGATGGACTGATCGCGCGCCTGGCACAGCTTGAAAACATCGTCGCCATCAAGATGCCTTTGCCCGCCGATTCGGATTTTGGCGGAGAGCTGGCGCGGCTTCGCCCGCAGAACCCAAATGGCTTTTCTATCGGCTATAGCGGCGACTGGGGTGCAGCCGGCGCGCTTCTTGCCGGCTGCGATGCCTGGTACAGCGTCATAGCCGGCCTTCTGCCCGCCCCAGCATTGAAACTCACCCGCGCCGCCCAGGCCGGCGACGCCGATGAAGCAAGGCGCATCGACGATGCCTTCCAGCCCCTCTGGACGCTTTTCAAGGCCTTCGGCAGTTTCCGCGTGATGTATACGGTGGGAAGCGTTCTCGATTTATACCGCGCGGAACCGCCACGCCCGATCCTGCCGCTCTCCCCGCAGGACCATGGCCGGGTGGAGGAGGCCCTGCAGGGGTTGATCGATGGGCTTTCGGGTTGATAGGCTCCCGTTAAGATAGGAGTTCCGGGCCAGCCTACCCGCCCTCTGTCGGCGACGCCGACATCTCCCCCTCAAGGGGGGGAGATTGACCGCAAAGATTGTGCGCCCTTTAGTTCGGCGTGAACAAGGGAAAGGAATGGTCACCCCCTTGTGAGGGAGATGTCACGAAGTGACGGAGGGGGAAACCGCGACCTCCGAACCACTTGGGCCGCTCAACCGGAAGTCGTATAACTTATATTACTTCCCGCTAAGACCGCCCCACCCGTCCAGCCACCGCACCTCCTCCACGCCGGAGAACTTGGCCAATCGTACCAGTTCAGCTTCCAGCCGCTCCATGCGCCCCGCGGATGCCCTGACGCCCGGCTCCCACCAGAGGCGCTTGACGTCGAGCGCGCCGGCCTTGCGGTCGGCCTTCATGTCGATGCGGCCGACGAGACGATCGCCTTCGAGCAGCGGGAAGACGTAGTAGCCATATTCGCGCTTCGGCTCCGGCACGAAGACTTCGATGCGGTAGAAGAAGCCGAACAGCCGTTCGGTGCGGTTTCGGTCGCGGATCAGCGGATCGAAGGGGCTAAGCACGCGCAGGCGAGCGGGCGGATCGGCGAGAACCCCCAGATTGTCCGGAAAGCCGGCAAAGGCATAGGACGGCCGCGGCTTGCCGCCATCGGCCGGCGCGATCAGCACCTCGCAGAGTTCATCGCGATGGGCCGCGACCCAATCCTTGGCTTCCTCCGGCGAAATCAGGGCAAAGAAGGCGGCGATTTCGCCATGGGTGGCAAAACCAAGACGCTTCAGGGCCGAGCGGCAGGCCCAGTCGACGAAGGCGTCCTGGCTGACCTCGGGCTCATAGTGATGCGCCGGCAGCACGCGCTCCGCGAGATCGTAGACTTTCTGGAAATTGCGCCGTCCGGCAATGGCGAGCTTGCCAGTGTGCCAGTAATATTCGAGCGCTGTCTTGTTGGGATGCCAGTTCCACCAGCCGCCCGACTTGTGATCCTCACCCTTGACGTCGCGCGACATCGTGGCGCCATTTTCGCTGATGCGCTGCAAGGTCTCCTCGAAGGCGGCGTCAAAACCTTCGCCGTGCCATTTGCGCCAGCGATCCCGAAGCACAAGCTCGCGCCGAACGAAACGGTGTTTCCAATAGGCGAAAAAGGCGCTCGGGATGATCGAGGCGTCATGCGTCCAGTGCTCGAACAGCGCCCCGTCCTTTTCCAGAAGCTCCGTCAAATGCTCGCGCCGATAGGTCTGGTTGCGGGAAAACAGGATCTGGTGATGCGCCCGCTCGACGGTCTGGATGCTGTCGACCTGCACGAAGCCGATATCGTGGATCAACTGCAGCAGCCCATCCTTGCCGAGCGCGCGGTTTGGCGCGCCGGCCAGGCCCTGCTTGTTGAGGAAAATCTGCCGCGCGTCGCGGTTGGACACCAGAATCGTCATGGCTCTCATCTATGCAGACGTTCACTCTTTGTTCAAGAGGCGCTCGCATGATCCATTTCCTTTCAACAAAGATTCATCCTATAGAGCCCGACATCGCGGGGGGAGATCACAGGTTGGACATACGCTTTGCCGATTGCACGGTTAGCTTTTCGGGACGGATCGCCCTGCATTCGCTGACGCTGTCCTTGACCGAGCGGCGCATCGGCATCATCGGCCTCAACGGATCCGGCAAAACCACCTTCGCCCGGCTGATCAACGGCCTCGTCAAGCCGACCGCCGGCACGGTTACGGTCAACGGTCTGGATACCGTCACGGACGACAAGGCCGTGCTCGGACAGGCCGGCTTCATCTTCCAGAACCCGCAGAACCAGCTGATCCTGCCGATCGTCGGCGACGACATCGCTTTCGGGCTCAAGAATCGCGGCCTGAGCAAGGCGGCGATAGAGGCGAAGACGCAGGCCGTGCTTCAGCGCTTCGGCATTGCCCATCTCGCCCGCCGCCGCGTCCATGAATTGTCCGGCGGCGAAACCCAGCTGGCTGCGATGGCAAGTGTCGTGGTGACCGGGCCCGACATCCTCATTCTCGACGAGCCGACAAACCAGCTGGACCTGAAGAACCGCAAGATGGTGTCCGAAACCATCGCCTCGCTGGAACAGCAGACGCTGGTCATCAGCCATGACCTGCCGCTCATCGACGGGTTCGACCGCGTACTCCTGTTCCATGAAGGACGCCTCGTTGCCGACGGCGCGCCGGACGAAGTGATCCGGCGCTATCATAAGGTGGCGCTGTGCTGACCAGCCTCTACATCGAGGGACATACGCTGTTCCACCGGCTGTCCGTGCGGGTGAAGCTTGCCTGCCTGCTGGTGCTGAGCCTGCTTTTGTTTGCGGTCTCTTCGCTCTGGTTGCTGGTTCCGGCCTTCGCTCTTTCCACCGGGCTTTACGCGACGACCGGCTTGAGCCTGCGCGAGGGGTTTTCCCGTGTCGGTTTTGTCTTTTTCACCATCCTGTTTCTTGGTGTCGTCAATCTCTTCCTTCTGCCGCCGCTGGAGGTTCTCGTCGTCGTGATCCGGCTGATGACGCTGGTGCTGTTTGCGGCCACCGTGACGGCGACCACCACCATCGATGCCTTTATGGACGAGATCACCGTGCTGCTGATGCCCTTGGAACGCATCGGCCTCGTTCGGGCTGCGGATGTCAGCCTGGCGCTCGGCCTCGTGCTGCGCTTCGTGCCGGAAATCTTTGCCCGGTACCAGGCGATCCGTGAGGCGCACCGGGCCCGCGGCCTGCCGCTCAGGCCACTGACGATCATCGGGCCGCTGATCATCCTGACGCTGAAAGATGCGGATATGATCGCCATGGCCATTGACGCCCGCGGATTTCGCCGCCACTGAATGCGCAGGTTCTAATGCATGTTACAGCGACCTTTGCGCGCCATATCTGACGCGCGGCGCTGTAATGGACGCTCCGTTCACGGATATGGGAAGAGACATGACCACCAGAGACATCGTGCTTATCGCCCTTTTTGCCGCCATCATCGTCGTACTCGGCCTCATTCCGCCGGTGACGCTCGGCTTCATCCCCGTGCCGATCACCGCGCAATCCATGGGCGTCATGCTCGCCGGCTGCATCATCGGCGCCAAGCGCGGCGCGCTCGCCTATGTGCTGGTGATCCTGATGGTCGCCATCGGCCTGCCGGTGCTGGCCGGCGGTCGCGGCGGCCTTTCGGTGCTGGTCGGCCCGACCGGCGGCTTCATCTTTGGCTGGGTGATCGCAACCTATGTCACGGGCCTGATTGCCGAGCGCGCCGTCCGCGAAGGCCAAAGCGAGTTGCGCCAGTTCGGCGGTTTTTTCCTTGCCTCGGTGTTCGGCGGTATCGTGGTGCTCTATGCCATCGGCATGCCCTGGGTCTCCGTCGTGACCGGCACGCCTTTCCTGACGGTGGCCAGCGGCTCCATGGTCTTCATTCCGGGCGACCTCGTGAAGGCCGCGATTGCGACACTGGCGGCCCGCGCCGTGCTTGTCGGTTATCCGCTGCTGCCGCATCGCGCTTGATCCTGCTCACCGCGTTTTCCAGCCCTCCTGTGGCGACACGGGAGGGTTTTGCATGTCCTCTGTTGAAAACAGGCTGATTGTCCTACCTATGCCATGGACCTTGAAACCCCGACCTCCTAGGTTTCCGCCATGACAACGATCCTTTACGAAAACCCGATCTTCCTGGAACACAAGGTTCCGGAGGGCCATCCGGAGCGACCGGACCGGCTGAAGGCGCTCAATGCAGCGCTGGAGCATGAGAATTTCCAGCGCCTGACGCGGCTCGAAGCGCCGCAGGCCAATGAAGACTACGTGCTGCTTGCCCATCCTGAGGAGCATCTGCGCACCGTCATGTCGGTCATTCCGGAAGAGGGCATCAACAGCTTCGAGGCCGACACCCATGCCAGCCCCGCCAGCCTGCAGGCGGCCCTGACCGGTATCGGCGGCGCGGTGGCGGCTGTCGATGCGGTGTTTTCCGGCAAGGCCGACAATGCCTTCGTCGCCTCGCGCCCGCCCGGCCATCATGCCGAGAAGAACAAGGCCATGGGCTTCTGTTTCTTCAACAATGTGGCGATCGCCGCCCGCCATGCGCAGCAGAAACACGGCGCCGAGCGCGTCGCCATCGTCGACTGGGACGTGCATCACGGAAACGGCACGCAGGACATCTTCTGGGACGATCCGTCCGTCCTGTTCTGCTCGACGCACCAGATGCCGCTCTATCCCGGCACCGGCGCCAAGCACGAGACCGGCGCCGGCAACATCGTCAACGCGCCGCTTTCGGCCAATACGGGCAGCGACCATTTCCGCGAGGCCTTCAAGTCGCGCATTCTCTCGTCGCTTGCCGAATTCAAGCCGGACTTCATCCTGATCTCGGCCGGCTTCGACGCCCATCACCGCGACCCGCTGGCGCAGATTAATCTGGTGGCCGAGGACTTCGACTGGGCAACGGCCCGCCTGATGGAACTGGCTGACAAGGACGCCGGAAACCGGATCGTCAGCCTGCTGGAAGGCGGCTATGACCTCGAGGGGCTGGCCGAGTCGGCCGCCATCCATATCCTGCGCCTGATGAGAGGATAATCATGACCACCGCACCGCAAATCGACGTTTCCACCCTCTCCTTCGAAAAAGCCGTCGAGGAACTTGAAGCCATCGTCTCGGCGCTGGAGCGCGGCGACGTCGCGCTCGACAAATCCATCGAGATCTACGAACGCGGCGAGGCTTTGAAGAAGCATTGCGAAGCGTTGCTCAACGCCGCCGAAAACCGCATCGAAAAAATCCGCCTCGACCGCGCCGGAAAACCCGCAGGAGTGGAGCCGCTGGACGGGGCTTGAACGCGTCAACCGGCTCAGTCTCGACGGAGAGGCGAAACCGGTATAAAAAGCATGATGACCAAGGAACAGATTATCGCGCAACTGCTTGAGCATCGCTCGGAACTTGAAGCGGTGGGCGTAGAGCACTTGTCGCTTTTCGGTTCCGTGGCGCGTGATGAGGCGACATCGGAGTCCGATATCGATGTTCTCGTTCGTTTCAAAGAGTCAATCATACATTCCGGATTTGGATATTTTGGTGCCCTGACGCGGCTCAAAGAGCGCTTGGAAGCCATTACGGGCCGCTCGATCGACATTCTTTCTGAGCCGATACGAAAAGAGCGATTGGCCCGCGAAATCGAGCGGGATCGCTACATTGCCTTCTAAAAAACCTTGGCTGAGGCTCGCGGATATTGCTGAGAACGTCCGAAAGGTTCTGATCTACACCAACGGTATGGATTCTGCGGCCTTTATCGGTGACGAACTGACCTCAGACGCGACTGAGCGGTGTCTGATGCGGATTTCCGAGGCTGCCATAAAATTGGGTTCGTTTGCCGACGAATTGCTTCCCACTCATGATTGGCAGGCCATCAGAGGAGTAGGCAATATACTTCGTCATGACTACGATAAGGTTAGCGTATCAATGATCTGGGGCATAGTTCAGCTCAATCTGACGCCGTTGCTGAACGATCTAGAGGCTGCACTTGCGGCCCATGAAAGTACGGAGATCTGACATGTCCTTTTTCCCCGGAAACGACCCCTTGGCTGGCGATGCGCCGGCTTGCGATGCGATCGAGCATCTGATCATTCCGCGCACCAGCGATATCGGTAATCTTCAGGTGCGCCGGGCGTTGCCGACGGCGAAGCGGCGGCTGGTGGGGCCGTTCATCTTCTTCGACCGCATGGGGCCGGCGCTGCTTCAGGCCGGCCAGGCGCTCGACGTGCGGCCGCATCCGCATATCGGTCTGTCGACCGTCACCTATCTGTTCGACGGCGAGATCAAGCACCGCGACAGCCTCGGCACCGAGATGGTGATCGCACCGGGAGACCTTAACCTGATGACCGCCGGCCGCGGCATCGTGCATTCTGAACGCTCGCCGGAAAACCTGCGCGGAAAGCCGCAGTCGATTTCCGGTCTGCAGACTTGGCTTGCCCTGCCTGACGACAAGGAGGAGATCGACCCGATCTTCGCCCATACGGAAAAGCGCGATCTGCCGGCCTTTTCCGACGATGGTCTGCGGGGCCGCGTTGTTATCGGTTCCTTCGAAGGCATGACCTCGCCGGTCTCGGTGTTCTCCGATACGGTCTATGTCGACCTGACGATCGAGGCCGGCAAAAGCGCGCCTTTCGCCGCACAATGGGAAGAACGCGCCCTTTATATCCTGGAGGGCGAGGCGATCATCGCCGGCGACCGTTTCGCCAGCAACCAGCTGCTGGTTTTCCGGCCGGGAGACGCGATCACCGTCACGGCGGGTCCGCAGGGCTGTCACATCATGCTGTTCGGCGGCGCGGCCATGGGTTCGGCACGGCATGTCTGGTGGAATTTCGTCTCTTCCTCCAAGGAAAGGATCGAGCAGGCCAAGGAGGAATGGCGCAGCGGCCGTTTCGATATCGTGCCGGGGGACGAGGAAGAGTTTATCCCTTTGCCGGAACGGTAATATTCGTTAAACTCCCGGTTTGTGCCGCAAGAAAAACCACTTTTGCAATCAATGCCGATTGTGTTTAAAGACGCGTTTTGCGGATACCCAAATCAGGAATCGCGTTTCATCGAAAGCGCGAGAACGAAGGCCTTTCAGCGTGACACAACTGCCAGTCCATCCGATGCCGGCGACCCCTCTCCTCGATCAGGTGGTTTATCCTGACGATCTGAAGAAGATCGACGACAAGGATCTGCCGCAACTGGCAACGGAATTGCGCGCGGAAATGGTCGATGCGGTCTCGCGCACGGGCGGTCACCTGGGTGCCGGCCTCGGCGTCGTCGAACTGACGATCGCCATCCACAAGGTGTTCAACACGCCCCATGACCGGCTGATCTTCGATGTCGGCCATCAGTGTTATCCGCACAAGATCCTGACCGGCCGGCGCGACCGCATTCGCACGCTGCGGCAGGAAAACGGCCTGTCCGGCTTCACCCGCCGCGCGGAAAGCGAATACGACCCCTTTGGTGCCGCCCATTCCTCGACCTCGATTTCCGCCGGCCTCGGCATGGCGGTTGCGGCCGATCTCTCGGGCGAACATCGCAATGTGATCGCAGTGATCGGCGACGGTGCGATGTCCGCCGGCATGGCCTATGAGGCGTTAAACAATGCCGGTGCGCTCGATGCGCGCCTCATCGTCATCCTCAACGACAACGACATGTCGATCGCCCGACCGACGGGCGCCATGAGCGCCTATCTCGCGCGCCTTGCTTCCGGCCGCACCTATATGGGCTTCCGCGATCTCGGCAAGAAACTGACCGCCTATCTCGGCAAGACGGTGGACCGCGCGATCACCCGCGCCGTCGAGCATGCGCGGGGCTATGTCACGGGCGGCACGCTGTTCGAGGAGATGGGCTTTTATCACATCGGGCCGATCGACGGACATTCCTTCGATCATCTTCTGCCGGTGCTGCGCAACGTGCGCGACAATTCCAAGGGTCCGGTGCTGATCCATGTGGTGACGCAGAAGGGCAAGGGCTATCCGCCAGCAGAGGCCGCCGCCGACAAGTATCACGGCGTCAACACTTTCGACGTTATCACCGGCGCGCAGGCCAAGGCCAAGCCGAACGCGCCGGCCTATACCTCCGTCTTCGCCGAGGCGCTGACGCAGGAAGGCGGCTTTGACGACAAGATCGTCGCTGTGACCGCCGCCATGCCGTCCGGCACCGGCCTCGACAAATTTGCGCTTGCCCATCCCTCCCGCTGCTTCGATGTCGGCATCGCCGAACAGCATGCGGTGACCTTTGCGGCGGGCTTGGCCTCCGAAGGCTACAAGCCGTTCTGCGCGCTTTATTCGACCTTCCTGCAGCGCGGTTACGACCAGGTGGTGCACGACGTGGCGATCCAGGGTCTGCCGGTGCGTTTCCCGATCGACCGCGCCGGTTTCGTCGGTGCCGACGGGCCGACCCATGCGGGCTCGTTCGATACGACCTATCTTGCCACCCTGCCCGGCTTTGTCGTCATGGCCGCAGCCGACGAGGCGGAACTGAAGCATATGGTCCGCACCGCGGCCGCCTATGACCAGGGGCCGATCTCGTTCCGCTACCCCCGCGGCGAAGGCGTCGGCGTCGAGATGCCAGAGCGCGGCCAGATCCTCGAAATCGGCAAGGGCCGGGTGATGAAGCAGGGCTCGAAGGTGGCGCTGCTGTCGTTCGGCACACGGCTGGCGGATTGCCAGCTGGCGGCGGAAGACCTCGACGCGGCGGGCTTGTCGACCACTGTCGTGGATGCCCGTTTCGCCAAGCCGCTGGATCATGATCTCATCCGCCAGCTGGCGCGGCACCACGAGGTGCTGATCACCATCGAGGAAGGCGCCGTCGGCGGCTTCGGCAGCCATGTCATGCAGTTCCTTGCCCATGAAGGCCTGCTCGACAACGGCCTGAAGGTTCGGCCGCTGATCCTGCCGGATGTGTGGATGGAACAGGCAAAACCCGAGGTCATGTATGCCAAGGCCGGCCTCGACCGCGCCGGCATCGTCTCGACCGTGTTCAAGGCGCTTGGCCAGAAGGACCTCGGCATCGGCGCCGCGATCTGAGCCGCACGGCAAAGATTTGTGCAGCAGCAGGAAACGGATTTTAGCGCCTCAGCCGTTGATGCGCGAGAGAGAAGCATGATTTGTCGCCGTTTCCGCAACTAGCGGGGCCGATCGGATCGCAGAGGTCTTACGGGCCTCCAGGTACTGGCCGAGAACGAGTTGCAGCAGTAAGCCGGCCATCATCAGCAACACTTGCTCCGCCACCGTCAGCGAGCGCACCAGTGCCATGGTGACCGTCATCAGGTCCGACAACAGGAGGCCCGTGACGAAGACCGGCATGCTGTGCCGGCCGATGACGCAGATCGGTTGCAGCAGGGCACCGTTCGCCATGCGCTTGAAGGCATCGATGTTCCACAGCACATAGACAATGGCGACCGCGTTGACGAGCCGAAGTATGCCATCATTGGTCTTGGTGGTCATGGCACGGTACAGCCATTCCGATGGCGGCTCGACGAAATGGAAATGGAACAGGATGTTGACCGGAACCGCCAAAAGGCAGAATGCCGCCGCCGCCAGAAAGATAGCGCGGTTATAGGGCAGCGCGGGTCGGCCGGTCTTGATGCGGATGCCCACGGCAAGCCCGATCAGGAAGATCAGTTGCCAGGACAGCGGGTCGAAATACCAGCGGCCTTCGGGAAGAGCGGTATTGACGAGATTGACATGGCCGAAGCCCGCGCCGAGCCAGACCGCTACCGAAAGGCCGAAGAGAAGCGCTCGCGAACGATCATGCAGATGGAAGAAGAACGGCACGAAAGCGATGAGGATGACATACATGGGCAGGATGTCGAAGCTCCCGGGCATGTAACGCAGGAGAAAGATTGATCCTATCCCGCCCAGCGGGTTGCTCCAGAAGCCATCCAGGCCGAGCGTCGTGCTCGCATCCGCAAAGAGCGGGAGGCCGCCAGCCATGCCAATTCCGAAAAAACCGAGCAGGCAGAGCAGCATGCCGACATGGACG
This sequence comes from Hyphomicrobiales bacterium, assembly GCA_900472785.1. Taxonomy (GTDB): domain Bacteria; phylum Pseudomonadota; class Alphaproteobacteria; order Rhizobiales; family Rhizobiaceae; genus Pararhizobium. The sequence continues at coordinate 46,490 of UCJH01000042.1, forward strand.
AAGTAGATTTTCCCGGCCCTCAGCAGCGGCTTGCCGGATGAACCGAAGACATAGACACCCGTGCGCGGATAATAGGCAAGCGACGCTGAGATGCCGGCCAGCAGGACAAACAGCTCCGAAGCGTCCGCGAAGCCGCGAGAATGCTGCAGGCCTTCGGAGAAGACAAAATTCGAATGGCCAACGAAGATCAGCAGCAGCGAAAGGCCGCGGATCAGGTCTATTCTGTTTTCCCGCTCTTTTAGCATGCGCCCCTGCCCGAACTACCGCTTCCGCAGTGCATGCCAGTTTTGCGTGTCATGATCGAGCGATGTTCGGTTTTCCGGTTAACACAACGTCGAGGAACGTGAAGCGTCGATGCCGAGGCCATGGCAAACCGAGGCCGCAATAGCGACGACGCCCCCGGGAGGATCGGAGGCGTCGACGGTTTGCAAGATGCGGGAGATGACGGATTGATGGTCACGCCGCGCGGCGATGCTCGCCATTCCGGCTGCCGTTGCCGAGCTGAAACGCCGCGATCAGTTCGCGCAGCCGGTTGGACTCCATAGCCAGCGTCGCGCTCGCCGCGTTGGTTTCCTCGACCATGGCGGCGTTCTGCTGGGTGACCTGATCCATCTGGTTGACGGCGGTGTTGACCTCGGCAAGGCCAACCGACTGCTCGCGCGACGACGTGGCGATCGCGTCCATGTGCTGGTTGATGGTGATGACGTATTGCTCGATCGTCTTCAGGGCTTCGCCGGTTTCCCGCACCAGCTTGACCCCGCCTTCGACTTCGGCGCTGGAGTTGCGGATCAGATCCTTGATCTCCTTTGCCGCCTTGGCCGAGCGCTGGGCAAGCTCGCGCACTTCCTGCGCGACAACGGCAAAACCCTTGCCGGCCTCGCCGGCGCGGGCTGCCTCGACCCCGGCATTCAGCGCCAGAAGGTTGGTCTGGAATGCGATCTCGTCGATCACCCCGATGATGCTGGAAATCTGGCTCGAGGATTGCTCGATCTTCTGCATGGCATCGACCGCATTGGCAACGACCTTGCCGGAATGAGCGGCGCTGGTATTGGCCTGGATCGCTACCGTGCGTGCCTCTTCCGCACGCTTGGAGGAATTCGAAACGTTGACGGTGATCTGGTCGAGCGCTGCCGCGGTTTCTTCGAGCGAGGCCGCCTGCTGCTCGGTGCGCTTGGAAAGGTCGTCGGCGCTGGTGCTGATCTCGCGGGTGCCGTTGTCGATCGAGCCGGCCGAATGGGTGACGGCGACAAGCGTTTCGCCAAGTTGCGAGACGGCGGCGTTGAGGTCGTGGCGCAATGCCTCGAAATCCGGGGCGAAGGGCTCGGCAAGCTGGAACGAGAGATCGCCGGCAGCAAGGCGCTTCAGGCCGGAAGCGAGACCGGATGTCGCCTGCAGCAGTCGAGCCTGAGCGGCGGCCTCCGCTTCCTCGGCGATGCGGGTGTTTTCGGCGCGCGCCCGGGCACGCTGGTCTTTTCCTTCCGCTGCAAGACGACGATTTTCGAGCGCGGCTTCGCGGAAGACCTCCACGGCACCCGCCATTTCGCCGATCTCGTCGCGACGGCCGGCATAAGGCACGGCGGTATCGACATCGCCTTTCGCCAGATGCGTCATCGAGCCGGTGATCACCTGGATCGGGCGGGCGATGCCGCCCACGGCAAAGACGACCGCGACGACGAGAACCAGACCTGCGATCCCGATCGTGGCGAACACTTCAAGCAGGACGATATTGTAGGCATCGGTGCTGGCGGCCTGCGCCGCGTCCGAGCCGGTGATATTGATAGCGACAAGCTCCTCGATAGCGCCGGTGATCTTGGTGGCTGCAACGCGCATCTCGCCTTCGAACAGGACCTTTGCAAATTCCTTGTCATTGTCGCCGGAAAGCTCCAGCATTTCGACGCCAAGTTTGCGATAGGCAGCAAATCCTTCGCGGATCGAGGCGATCAGCGCGCGCTCCTTGTCGCTGGAAATCAGTTTTTCATAGTCGCCGAGCGCCTGATCCGTTGCTGCCGCCTGACTACCCACCACCTTGGCGGCTTCCCCCATCTGCTCCTTGTTGACGGCGAGAAGATGGACGGCGTAGGCGAGCCGCTCCGATACCAGCTCGGATTCGATCTTGCGGGCCGACGAAACGCTCGGGAGCCAATTGTCCGCCAGTTCGTTGGTGTTGGCATTGAGCGTCTGCATGCCGGTGACGGAAACCCAGGACAGGGCAGCAACGACGAGGGCGATGATCGAGAAGATACCGATCAGGGCTGTCTTGATCTTGGGGCGATGCATGAATGGCTCCGGCGTTCGGCGGGAGCGGCGCTCCCGGTTCCTGTGACCGGAAAAATCATCATGGCAAAACCGGTTTATGGTCTCCGGACGTCATGTCGGAGATAGTCTTCAAGAGAACTGGCCGACTATATGCATTCATCCTTAATATTCGCTGAAATCCAAGCACGGATTTCGCAATCACGTCCCGCGAGAACAAGTTATAACCCGGCATGGTCCTCTTGCGCGGCGTGACCAAAGAGGCGACGGATTTGCCGCACGGCCCGAAATTCACCCGTCGCCCATGGCGAAAGCCGGCATTATTCGGCTTTCCGGTCCCGGACATCTTGCCATGCCGGCTCCGACGCGCCATGAGAACCCATGTCAAACGAACCCAAAACCAGTATCCGCCTCGACCAGCTTCTGCTGAACCTCGGTCTCGTCGCCAGCCGTTCTCGCGCCCGCGATGCCATCCAGCGCGGCACCGTCAAGGTCAATGATCGCGTCGTGGTCAAGCCGTCCTCGACTTTTCCCGAGGACGTGACGATCACCATCGACGATCCGGTGCAGGCCTATGTCTCGCGCGCGGCACTGAAGCTGAAGGCCGGGCTCGAGCATTTCGGCCTTTCGCCCGAGGGGCAGGACTGTCTCGACATCGGCGCCTCGACCGGCGGTTTCACCGAAATCCTGCTGCATGCCGGGGCAGCCCATGTCATCTCCATCGATGTCGGGCATGGCCAGTTTCATCCGCGCCTCGATGCCGACGACCGTGTCACCAATATCGAGGGGCTGAATGCCAGGGCCCTGGACGAGGATCATCTCGACGGTCGCACCATCACCTTCATCGTCTCCGACGTGTCCTTCATTTCCCTGAAGCTGGCTTTGCCTCCGGCACTGGAACTGGCCGAGCCCGGCGCTCTTTGCCTGCTGCTCGTCAAGCCGCAATTCGAGGCAGGACGCGAAGCCATCAGCAAGGCCGGGCTGCTCAAGGATCCGACCACGGCGCCTGCGGTGGCCGCCGAACTGGAGCGCTGGCTCATAGAAGACATGGGCTGGGAAAGCCTGGGGCTCATCCCCTCCCCGATCGCCGGTGGCGACGGCAACGAGGAATATCTTCTGGCCGGCCGCAAGCCGCTGGATGACGACCCGATTGACGACGACGCCATGGACGACGCATGAGCACCGAAACGCTGACCATCGAGAAGCTGGGCCTTTCCGGCGACGGCGTGACGCGCGGTCCCTTCGGGCCGGTCTACGTGCCTTTCACGCTGCCCGGCGAAACGGCGGCGCTTGCGGTGAACAAGGACAAGGGCACGGTCATGTCCCTGACCGACCTTTCGCCCGAACGTGTCGCGCCCAAATGCCGGCATTTCGGTCCGGACGGCGAAAACGGCCCCTGTGGCGGCTGCAGCCTGCAGCATGCAAGCGACAGCTTTTATCAGTCCTTCAAGCGCCAGATGGTGTTAGACGCCCTGAAATCCAAGGCGCTGACGGCGGACGTTGCGCCGCTGGTCACGGCGCATCCGGGCGAGCGTCGGCGCACGGTCTTCACGGCGCGACGGACGGAAAAGGCGCTGCTGCTCGGCTTCAACCAGCCGGAAAGCCACAACATCGTTCCCATCGTCGAATGTCCCATCGCAAGCCCGGGCATCGTCTCGCGGCTTGCGACCATCCGGACGATCGCCGCCGCGCTGGCCATCAACGCCGATCCGTTCCGCGTCACCGTTCTGGAAACCCTGTCCGGTCTCGATCTCTCCATTGATGGCATCAAGGCCGTGCCCGACCGGCAGCGGCGCATGGCTGTCGAGACCATTCTCGGTGAAAAAGGCATCGCCCGCGTTTCCCTGAACGGCGAGATCCTGATCGAGCCGCTGAAACCGGTCATCGACTTCGGTGGCGTCGCGGTATCCCCGCCCGCCGGAGGCTTTACCCAGGCGACCAAGGCTGCGGAAGAGGCCATGGCCGCGCTCATCACGGGCCATCTCGGCAAGGCCAAGCGCGTCGCCGACCTGTTTTCAGGCTCCGGCACCTTCGCGCTCAGGATTGCCAGTACGGCGCGGGTGCATGCCGTCGAAGGTGAGGACAAGGCCTTGAAGGCACTGGACCACGCGGCCCGCAACACGCAGGGGCTGAAGCCGGTCACCATCGAGAAACGCGACCTTTTCCGGCGGCCGTTGATGGCTTCTGAAATGAAAAACTACGACGCCGTGGTGTTCGATCCGCCGCGCGCGGGTGCCGAAGCGCAGACGAAGGAACTTGCTCGCTCCGGCGTCAAGAAGATTGTCGCCGTCTCCTGCAATCCGGTGACGCTGGTGCGCGACCTGCGTATTCTCGTTGATGCCGGCTATCGCATCACGTCGGTCACGCCGATCGACCAGTTCCTCTGGTCGTCGCATGTCGAGGTGGTGGCGACGCTGGAGAAGTGATCCTCGGCCGGTCCATCGGCCGCTATCAAACGCAAACACCCGCGCAACAGCGCGGGTGTTTCTTATCGAATTCATTCGATTGTTTAAGCGGCGCGGCGACCGTAGTTTGACGAACGAGCAGCATTCGACTGCGCCTCGCCAAGATTGAACTGCGACAGCAGTTCGTTCAGCGCGGCCGCTTCTGCAGCAAGTCCATGGCTGGCGGCGGTCTGTTCCTCGACCATGGCGGCATTCTGCTGCGTGCCCTGGTCCATGGTGTTGACCGCCGTGTTGATCTCCTGCAGTCCGACCGACTGTTCGCGGGTGGCCGTGACGATCGCGCCGATATGCGCGTTGATCTCCTGGACTTCCGAGACGATCGCCTCGAGCGCCTTGCCGGTTTCGCCAACCAGCGTCACGCCGGAGCGGACCTGTTCGCCCGAGGTGTTGATCAGCGCCTTGATCTCCTTGGCGGCTTTGGCCGACCGCTGGGCCAGTTCGCGGACCTCCTGGGCGACGACGGCAAAGCCCTTGCCGGCATCGCCGGCGCGCGCGGCTTCGACACCGGCGTTGAGCGCCAGAAGATTGGTCTGGAAGGCGATCTCGTCGATGACGCTGATGATGTTGGAGATTTCACCGGACGACTTCTCAATGCCCTGCATGGCGTTGACGGCGCTGCGGACCACGTCGCCGGACTTTTCAGCACCGGCGCGGGTACGGGCGACGAGCGCGCCGACTTCCTCGGCACGGTGGGCCGAATCCTTGACCGTCGTGGTGATCTCCTCAAGGGCAGCGGCTGTTTCCTCGACAGAGGCGGCCTGCTGCTCGGTGCGGCGGGCAAGGTCGTCGGCCGCATGGCGGATTTCGCTGGCGCCGGCGTCAATGGCGCGGGCATTGGTGCCGACGGCCTGCAATGCATGGTGCAGCTTGGCGACGGAGTTGTTGAAGTCGGCCCGCAGGCGGTCGAGATGCAGGACGAAAGGCGTGTTGATGCGGTAGCCGAGATCGCCGTCTGCAAGGCGGCCGAGACCGGTCGCCAGTGCATCGACGGCCTGCTGGATATCGGCGGTCTCCTTGGTTTTCAGAGCTTCGCGCTCGAGGCGCTCATGTTCCGACAACGAACGGCTGCTGGCGGCGTCGCGCTCGAGGCGAGCCCGTTCGACGGCATTGGAACGGAAGACGGCAACGGCGGCGGCCATGGAGCCGATCTGGTCGCGGCGTTCCTGGCCGGGAATTTCGGCATCGAGATTACCGGCTGCCAGGTTTTCCATCGCGCCGGTCATCTCAGTGACAGGGCGGATGACGAGGCGGCTGAGCAACGTCGCGAGGAAAGCGATCATGACGCCGACGGCAAGCAGCGTCGCGACGGTTGCAGCCACGCGGAACTGGCCGATCGCCGAATAGGCCATGTCGGCATCGACGGCAAAGCCGACATACCATTCGACGGACGGAAGGCCGGCGACCGGGACGAAGGAGACCAGCATCGGCTTGCCGTCCAGTTCGGTTTCCATGACACTCGCGCCGACCGAAGGCGTGGCGTTCGGGAAGGCGTCGGCAAGCGCCTTGGTCACCAGCTTGGCATCCGGATGAACGAGGATCTGGCCACTCTTGTTGACGAGGAAGGCAAAGCCCTGGCCGCCGAGATCGACCGACTTGATCATTTCGACCAGCGTCTTCAGCGAAAAATCGCTGCCGGCGACACCAATCAGCTTGCCATCCTTCTTGACCGGAACGGCGGCGCTGATGATCAGGTCATTGGTGGAGGCATCGATATAGGGGTCGGTCAGCACGCTCGAATCGGCCTTGACCGCATCCTGGTACCACGGGCGCTGGCGCGGATCGTAGCCTTCCGGCATCGGCGACGCCGGCCACATGGTAAACTTGCCGGCTTCGTTGCCGACATAGGTGGTCATGAATTCCTTGACGAGGACATCGTTCTTCAATGCGCTCAGCAGACCCGCCTCGTCGGCCGCATTGCCGGCGGCGTTGGCGGCCATCGCCGTCAGCGTGACGCGACCGTTCAGCCAGTTGGCAATACTCTGGGCCGCCTGCTTGCCGGACGAGGAAATGTTCTCCTCGACAGCGCGGGTCGTGGTGTCGTGCTGGAGCATGTCGATATAGACGGAGAAGCCGCCGAGCGCGGCAACGACGACAAGCGACGCGGCAAAGAGGATGCGCGTCATGAGGTTCGATCGTTTGTTGGACAAGGGAAGCATTCCTTACGGCAGTCCGGCATGTTTTTTCCGGACGGGACTCGAACTGTGACTTCCGTGCAAACACAGACTGCCGGCAGAGCGGCTGCAGGCATCTTTGGCGATACCGGAAGGGCGGGACATGCCACGAAGGGCGACGCGCGGCCCGCATCATGCAGCCGGTCAAGACTCCCGCTGCTGCCGGATCTTGCGATGCCGCCGACAGTAGATCGACCTGTTTAAGACCGTGTTAAAATCCCGCGACCTTAAATTTATGGCGCGAGGTGCTCCGGCGGTTCACTGCACCGCTGTCTTGAGGGCAGACAGAAGGTCCGGCTTTTTCAGGCCCCAGGCGGTGGCCAGATGCATGGAGGATGAAATCCCGGCATCAAGCATGAATGGCCCGGGCGTGTCCGCCCGCGTTCGAGACGCCGGTCGCGGCTTCAACGGCGTACCATGCCCCATGCCCTCGACGATGTAGAACTCTATCTTGATCTCGCCCGCCTTGTTGCGCCAGACGCGCCTCACATGGCCATCGACCCTGCTTTCGGCATAGGCGGCACCATCGAGCCCGTGGAGATCCAGCCACTGGGACAGCAGGGCATGCGCGTTGGTGATCGAGACCGTCGTATCCTTCGTGCCGTGCCAGATCGAGATGCTGGGCCAAACCTTGGTGACCGGCGCAGCCTGGCGGACCAGGTTGCCCCATTCGGCGGCGGAGCGTTCCGGCGCATGCCGCATCGCGTCCAGTGCCCGGCGCACATCGCGAGCGGCGCCATAAGGCAGCCCGGCTATGACGCCGCCGCCGGCAAACAAGTCCGGATAGGTGGCCAGCATGGCTGCGGTCATCGCCCCCCCGGCGGAAAGACCGGTGACGAAGACCCGCTTCCGGTCGATACCATGG
>UCJH01000010.1 GCA_900472785.1 Hyphomicrobiales bacterium
TCACACTTTTGGGCGACATGCGGCGACTCCCGCAGCGTTCTGCGCCACTTCCGCCGCTGCCGTACGTCTCGGCCACAAACGAAAGCGCCTCCTCCCGCCCGCATCGACACGTCACGCGATCCGTCCGGCGGCGGAAGGACGTTCAGGATAAGGGAGGTTTTGGGGGCGGGGATGAACGGGGATGGAAATACGTAGAAACCGGTACTGAATTCCGTTCTTGTCGTGCGGCTACGTTCCGTCCTAATGTTGCTAAGCGCGACCGCACAATCTACTGGAACAATCGCATGCTTACCCGAATTGAAATCGATGGATTTAAAAGCTTCGCAAATTTTAGTTTAGATCTGAACGCATTTTCGGCAGTCGTTGGCCCAAACGCTAGCGGGAAGTCAAACTTATTTGATGCGATCAAGTTTCTTTCGCTGCTAGCGCACAGTGACGTCAACTCAGCGATGAGATCGTTGAGAGGTGAACCTTCAGAATTGTTTCGCAACAAGCCTACCGGTTCTGTTGATGAAATGAATTTTGCTGTTGAGGTTTTACTTTCCCCACGTGGAGAAGATTCGTTTGGGAACAAATATAAAATAAAGGGTCAAAGGCTTCGTTATGAAATAACAATTTCCATGCGAAAAAATATAAATGGTTGGGTGGATGGTGTTTTTGTATCCAGGGAATCCTGCGTGATATTGAAGCCGAGCCATGATGCAAACTCTTTTTTGAAGCAAGTTAAGCCAAGTTATTCTCAGAGGAAACTGCCCCTCCTCGAGACCGATCTTGACAATGAGAAGGGCTGGTCAACTTTTATTATCCGACAGGATGGGGACTCAGAAAGTGGTGTGTCCAAACGTGGTCGGCCGGTAGTTTTGTCTGCATCCGAGGCGTCCACATCCGCGCTTTCAACAGTTACGACTCCGGAGTTTCGTCATTTATATGCTTTGCGTCAGTTTTTTCTTTCCATCCGATTTTTAGAAATAAACCCGAGTGCAGCGCGTGCGAGCAACGATCGATTTGAATCGAAAGATCTTCGGCCTGACGCATCAAATTTGTCTGCGGTCCTTTCTAGACTAAAACATGAGACAGCAAATAAGCATTTCCCATTCGGTGTGATATCTGATGTATCATCCGATTTAACATCGCTCATTTCATCCGTCCGATCGGTCATAATAAATGATGGAATGGACGCCAAGGAATATTCTTTTTCTGTAGAGATGTCCGATGGCCAGGTTTTCAGCTCTAGAGTTATATCTGACGGTACACTTCGATTGCTGGCGTTGCTGGCAGTTTTAAATGACCCTAAAAGAACGGGCGTATTATGTTTTGAGGAACCCGAAAATGGAGTTCATGAAGGTAGAGTTCCTCGTCTTGTCGAGCTTATGCGATCTGCAACTGAGATCGATGCTGGGGATCAGGCTATTTTTCAGATTCTTCTTAATACGCATTCCCCGGCTGTTATGGAATCTTTAAAAGCTCACGAAATTATTGCTGCTGATAGTGTAAGTGTAATTGAGCCAGAGATTGGTTTTTCTCATCGTCAGACTAGAATGCGTACTGGCGTTAAAGAAAGCGATCTTTTCAATGGCGAAACGGATCTGACGCGCGGTGAAGTTCAAAGGCTGCTCCGGAAAAACGTGGGCGGCGTCTAATGTATTTGACATGGTCCGGTTATTTCGAGGGTACAAGCGATAGCGAGTATTTTGGGGTTCTGTTGCATCGGGTTATGTCTGCACTTGTTGCAGTAGAGGGCATTCGGCCGATAACAATTCCGGAGGAATTTATCAGACTGGGCGAACGCAGTCGATCTGTTGAAGACGTTAGTGCCGAAGCTTGCGAAAACCGGGACGGCTTTCATATTGGTATGTGCATGCCGACACTGGAGGAAGAAGCCTCGCCACAGGAATCGCAAATCGTAGCGAAGCCTACCGAACGCGGGCAAATGAGTTATGCGAACTCCCGATAGCGAGAACCGTCATTATCGCACCCAAAAAAGAAACCGAGGCGTGGGTTCTCGCTGACCGTGAAGCGGTGTTGTCGGCCTTCGGCGTAAATTCGGGTGTAGATTTAACTCAACTTCCCGCTTCGCCGCCGGCAAGTGAAAAGCTATCAGACCCAAAGGCCGCATTAAATGCCTTCGCAAGACTTGTGAATAAAAAGAGATACCGTTCCGGCGCTGCTTTTCTCTACGCGTCAATAGCTCAAATTCAGCGTTTGGATTACCTTAGACAGATGGTTTCATTTCAAGAGTTTGAAAGAAACCTGAAGGCTGCGCTTGTTGATTTGGGCTGCATTGCGCAACAGTAACCCCTTCCAATCCCTCCCGTTTCCCATTATACCGCGCACCGCATGAGGCCATCTGCTGGCCTTCCACCGATACCACCCGCATTCGTTGGCGGGACTGGATAGGAGATTCTGATGTCTGCTGCTGTTTCCCTCACATTTCCAGATGGTTCCGTCCGCGAGTATGCCGCGGGCGCAACAGGGCGTGATGTCGCCGAATCGATTTCGAAGTCGCTGGCCAAGAAGGCTGTGGCGATTGCGCTCGACGGGGCGTTGCGCGATCTTTCGGAGGCCGTGACGAGCGGCAAGCTCGAGATCGTCACGCGCGACGATCCGCGTGCGCTCGAACTCATCCGCCACGACGCCGCCCATGTGATGGCCGAGGCCGTGCAGGAGCTCTGGCCCGGCACGCAGGTGACGATCGGGCCGGTGATCGAGAACGGCTTCTACTACGACTTCGCCAAGGCCGAGCCGTTCACGCCCGACGACCTGCCGAAGATCGAAAAGCGGATGAAGGAAATCATCCAGCGCAACAAGCCGTTTACCCGCGAAATCTGGCCGCGCAACAAGGCGCGTCAGGTTTTTGCGGACAAGGGCGAGGCCTACAAGGTCGAGCTGGTCGATGCGATCCCGGAAGATCAGGACCTGAAGATCTATTACCAGGGCGACTGGTTCGACCTGTGTCGCGGTCCGCACATGGCCTCCACCGGCCAGATCGGCACGGCCTTCAAGCTGATGAAGGTGGCGGGCGCCTACTGGCGTGGCGATTCGAACAATCCGATGCTGACGCGCATCTATGGCACGGCCTTTGCCGAGCAGGCGCAGCTCGACGCCTATCTGCATATTCTCGCCGAAGCCGAGAAGCGCGACCACCGCCGCCTCGGACGTGAGATGGACCTGTTCCATTTCCAGGAAGAGGGACCAGGCGTCGTCTTCTGGCATGGCAAGGGCTGGCGCGTCTTTCAGACGCTGGTCGCCTATATGCGCCGGCGCTTGGCCGGCACCTATCAGGAGGTCAACGCGCCGCAGGTGCTCGACAAGTCGCTCTGGGAAACCTCCGGCCACTGGGGCTGGTATCGCGACAACATGTTCAAGGTGACCGTCGCCGGCGACGAGACCGACGACGAGCGCGTCTTTGCGCTGAAGCCGATGAACTGCCCCGGCCATGTGCAGATCTTCAAGCATGGCCTGAAGAGCTATCGCGAACTGCCCATCCGGTTGGCCGAATTTGGCAATGTCCATCGCTACGAGCCTTCGGGCGCGCTGCACGGGCTGATGCGCGTGCGCGGCTTCACGCAGGACGACGCGCATGTGTTCTGCACGGACGAGCAGATGGCGGCGGAATGCCTTCGCATCAACGACCTGATCCTTTCGGTCTACGAGGATTTCGGCTTCAAGGAAATCACCGTCAAGCTGTCGACGCGGCCTGAAAAGCGGGTCGGCGACGATACGCTCTGGGACCGCGCCGAGAGCGTCATGTCGGATGTGTTGAAGACGATCGAGGACCAGGCCGGCGGCCGCATCAAAACCGGGATTTTGCCGGGCGAGGGCGCCTTCTACGGGCCGAAGTTCGAATATACGCTGAAGGACGCCATCGGCCGCGAATGGCAGTGCGGCACGACGCAGGTCGATTTCAACCTGCCGGAGCGCTTTGGCGCCTTCTACATCAACCAGGCCTCCGAAAAGCAGCAGCCGGTGATGATCCACCGCGCCATCTGCGGCTCGATGGAGCGCTTCCTCGGCATCCTCATCGAGAATTTCGCCGGCCACCTGCCCTTGTGGATCTCGCCGCTGCAGGTCGTGGTGGCGACGATTACCTCGGAAGCCGACGACTATGGCCGCGAGGTGGCCGAGTTGCTGCGCGAGGCGGGGCTCGAAGTGGAGACCGACTTCCGCAACGAGAAGATCAACTACAAGGTCCGCGAGCATTCGGTGACCAAGGTGCCGGTGATCGTCGTCTGCGGCATGCGCGAGGCCGAGGAGCGGACGGTCAACATCCGCAGGCTGGGCTCGCAGGCGCAGACGCCGATGTCGCTGGATGCGGCGATCGAAAGCCTGACGCTCGAAGCGACGGCGCCGGACCTGCTGCGCAAGGCCGAACTGCGGAAGGCGAGGGGCTGAAAACAGCCCGGTTCTCCCGCCTGTCAGAAAACTGTTACACTTGCGGACTATCCCGGACAGCGGGTATCACCACACGGACCTGAGGAATGCCTGCCCGGATGGGCGCGCATTCCTCGGCCGAACTTTGGAAACGGGGACTGTCGTGCAGTTCAAAGAGCTGTCCTACGCCAATGAGAACGACCGGCGCCTGAAGCGCTGGTTCATCCGCTCCATGGAAGGTCTGGCCGGCCGCAATCGCTATGCCCGTCTCTACAATCAGTGGCGCCATGACATCATCGGCAAGAGCGACCGGATTTTCGGGCAGATGCTCGAACTGATCGACGTGCGCATCCGCGTTCAGGGCGAGTGGCCGCCGCGCAACCTGCCGGACACGCCGGTCGTCATCGTTGCCAACCATCCCTTCGGCATCGGCGACGGCATCGCCGTGCTGTCGCTTGCCGAACAACTGGGCCGGCCGTTCCGGGTGCTGATCAACAACGAGCTGATGAAGGTGCCGGAAATGGCGCCGTATTCCCTGCCGATTTCCTTCGAGGAAACCAAGGAAGCGCTGGCGCTGAATATGGCGACCCGCCACGAGGCGCTTCGGCTCCTGAAGGATGGCGTCACCGTCATCGTTTTTCCGGCAGGCGGCGTCGCTACCGCGCGGAAGGGGTTTGGCCGGGCGGAAGACCTGCCGTGGAAGATGTTTCCGGCCAAGCTCATCCAGTCGGCGAAGGCCAGCGTCATCCCGATCTATTTCGAGGGGCAGAACGGGCGGCTGTTCCATCTGGCAAGCAAGGTCTCGCTGACACTGCGTATCTCGCTGCTCATCCGCGAGTTTCGCCGGCTGTCCGGCACGACGATCTCCTCGCGCATCGGCCGGTTGATCGCCTGGGACGAGCTGAGCGCGCTTCCGGACCGCAAGGACATCCTGACGCATATCTATGACGCGGTGTTTGCAATGGCGCCGCCGCGCCGGCGGTTCCTGCAGCGCGCCGGCTAACCTCTATTCGAGCCATTCATTGTTGAAGGTCAGGCTGGCGACCGAAATGGTCCGGCCTGAATCGTCCCGCACGGTGATCGAGACGATCGCCCGTGCCTGGTAGGGAAGCTCGTCCCTTGCGACCTCCAGCAAAATGCGACTCACTTCCAGGGCGACGCTTTGGCGGGAGGCAAGCTGGACACCGGTCTCGTCGCGGGTCGGTCCGTCACCGTTGTGAAGATCGAAATAGTAGCGACGCATTTCCAAAATCCCCGATTATGCAACGAAAACATCCTGCGATGTGGATTGTTCCCTAAATCCGCGAAATTTCGGCTTCAACCTGTCAATGTTAAATGTGCGGATTTCCGGCATCGGATACGCGAGGGCCAGCTTATATGTGGACCCTCGCAAATTGATCGAATCGCTTCTCCTGAACCTTCAAAGCCATGATGTCGTTACCGAAAGGGAGCGCGCGCTTCTGGGCGACCTGGTCTGGCGCGAGCGGCGTTTCCTCGTGGATGAGGATATCGTCGCCGAGGGATCGCGCCCGAGCTACAGCACGTTGCTGGTGGACGGTTTCGCGGCGCGTTACAAGTTCATGGCGGACGGAACGCGGCAGATCACCGCCCTGCATGTCGCCGGTGATTTCGTCGATCTGCATGCCTTCCTGCTGAAAACCATGGATCACGGTATCGTCGCCATGTCGCCGTGCCATGTCGCCTTTCTCGATCACAGCGACCTCAAGAACATTTCCGAGACAGAGCCGCATCTGAGCCGGCTTCTGTGGCTCGACACGCTGGTCGACGGCGCCGTGCACCGGGAATGGATCGTTGCCATGGGTCGCCGCTCGAAGAAGTCGCACCTGGCGCACCTGATCTGCGAGCTCTATGTCCGCCTTCAGGTGGTACGGCGGACGGTCGGCTTCCGGTTCCATTTCCCGCTGACGCAGCTCGAGCTTGCCGATGTGCTCGGCATCTCCGTCGTGCATCTCAACAAGACGCTTCAGGTGCTGCGCAAGGAAGAGCTGTTCACCTGGATCAACCAGGAGATCACCATTCTCGACTGGACGCGGCTGCAGGAACTGGCGCAATTCGACCCCACCTATCTGAGCCTGAACGTCGAGGCGCGGTGAGGGCTGCACCACGGAACGTGCGTTAACCTTTCCCGGTAAGCTTAACAAAGGGTACCGATTTTCCGCGGTTGCATCGACAGCCTGAAAGCCGCACAACGACGTCATATTCATTGGGCTGAACCGACATGACGATCGATGGAATCAATTTTGAGCACTCAGTCGAAGTGACCCGCCTGAAAAACGGCAGGTGGACCTATGTCATTCGCCTGAGCGAAGAGAAAAGCCGGCCGAGCATGCGTTTTCGCACGCGGGAGCAGGCCGTGAACGAAGCGCGGGAACTGTTGTCCTATATGCTCTGAGGCATTTAGGTGGCCGAAAGGCTGCGGTGGCGCGCTCAATCCTGAGCGTCGGATGATGCCGGTGCGCTCGCCGTATCGGCATTCTTCAAAAGGACCTCGACGTCGGTATTGACGCCGGCGACAACCTTGAAATCGCGCTGGAAGATTTTTTCCTTGTTGCGGGCGATGGCGGTATAGCCGCCTTCCGACAGAATGAGGGTCGGGAAGGCGCCAACGCTTTCGCTGACCACGTCACCTGACGACGTCAGGATCGACCAGGCGGTATCGGCAATCGCTTCCCCGCCAGCTTCCGAAACCAGTTTCAACGTCAGCTTGGCCGCCCGATGCTGGATCGTCGCCTCCGTCAGCTTGCCGGCCTCGATCTGGATGTCGGCACGGATCACCGCATTGACGGTCCCGTAGTCCGAGACGACATGGTAGGTGCCGGTGTTCAGGCGCACGACCGTGTTCGGCTTGACATCGGCAACGACCAGCGCCCGCTCGCCGTCCTCCTTCACATCGGAAGAATAGATCGAGAAGCTCAACTCATCCGGCGGAATGCGCATGTCGCTGCCGGAAACCGCGTTCAGCATCATGCCGCCGGCATCGAGCACGAGCATCTGCTTTTCGGGCGCACCGGTTTCGGGCACGCGGATCTTGCGGGTGGCGCCGGCCCTTCCAAAGGCGACATTGACGAAATATTCGCCCGGCACCAGCTGGAAGGCCGCCGAGCCGCCCTCGGACGTGGCGAGAAGCGGAAGCTTGCCGTCAGAGCCGGGGATCGGGCTGAATACCCGCCATGTCAGGCCCTGTTCGACCGGCTGGCCTTTTTCCGTTAAAAGTGCCTGGAGCGTGACGTCTTTGGCCGTTACGCCGGTCTCCGATGGGGCAAGGAGCGGATTGAAGCTGTTGAGCTTCGGCATTTTGCGCGTCGTCGAAATGGTGGGGAAGCTTTTGAACGGGTCCTGCACGTCCTGCGCATCGGCGGCAGAGGGCGCCATGGCAACGGCGAGAAATGCGGCGATCGATCCGAAAATATGACAGGCATGGATGCGCATGAGCGTGGTTGACTTCCTGACGGTGTGCCTCCACTTGAAGCGCCTGTATGGCAATTTCGTGGCTGCCGGTGCGGTCGCAAACTAGTGGAAATCAATCGTGATGAAAACCGAAATCAGTCTGCGTGATTATCTGGCGACGCGTCGCTCCATTCCGGCTTTCCAGATGGGCGAACCCGGACCGGACAGGGCCACTGTCGAGGCCATGCTGACGCTCGCCTCGCGTGTGCCGGATCACGGGAAACTGACCCCGTGGCGGTTCATCGTATACCGTGGCGAAGAGCGGGCGCGCATCAGCGCGGCACTTGCGAAAATGGCGCTGGAGGCGAAGCCCGATCTCTCGGAAGAGATGATCAAGGTCGAGAACACCCGGCTGACCCGGGCGCCTGTGGTCGTCGCGGTGGTCAGCAAGGCCGCGCCGCATGTCAAGGTGCCGGAATGGGAGCAGCTCATGTCGGCGGGCGCCGTCTGCCTCAATCTCGTCATGGCGGCCAATGCGCATGGCTTCTCGTCCAACTGGCTGACCGAATGGTATGCCTTCGATGAAAGGGCCCATCCGCTGCTCGGGATCGAGCCCGGCGAAAAGGTGGCCGGCTTCATCCACATTGGAACGGCGCAGGTGCCGCCGACGGAACGGCCGCGGCCTGCTCTGTCCGACATCGTCACCTGGGTTGGTGACGTCTGATGTTCTATCCGACCGAGACCAACGTGCACGGCTTGAGTCATGATCCGTTCAAGGCGATCGTCTCGCCGCGCCCGATCGGCTGGATCGGAACGAAAGCCGCCGACGGCAGCCACAATCTCGCGCCCTATTCGTTTTTCAACGCCATCTGCGACGTGCCGAAGCTGGTGATGTTCTCGTCCGGCGGACGCAAGGATTCGATCCGCAACATCGAGGAGACAGGCGAATTCACCGCAAGTTTCGTCAGCAGGGCCTTGAGCGAGGCGATGAACGTCACCTCCGCGCCGGTTCCGCGCGGAGCCAGCGAGTTCGCGCTTGCCGGATTGACGC
>UCJH01000029.1 GCA_900472785.1 Hyphomicrobiales bacterium
GGGAGGGGGTGTTCTTTGAAAGTCCCTCCCCACATGGGGGAGGGTGCCGCCTCTCGTCAGATCAGCTTTGCCATGGCAACTGCCGTGTCGGCCATGCGGTTGGAGAAGCCCCATTCATTGTCGTACCAGGACAGGATACGCACGAACTTGCCCTCGAGGACCTTGGTCTGGTCGTTGGCGAAGATCGAGGAATGGCTGTCGTGGTTGAAGTCGCGCGAAACCAGCGGCTCGTCGGTGTAGCCGAGGATACCCTTCAGCGCGCCGTCGGCGGCAGCCTTGATCGCACCGTTGATTTCGGCAACGGTGGTGTCGCGCTTGGCGACGAACTTGAAGTCGACGACCGAAACGTTCGGGGTGGGAACGCGGATCGAGGTGCCGTCCAGCTTGCCCTTGAGGTGCGGCAGTACCAGGCCGACGGCCTTTGCGGCGCCGGTCGAGGTCGGGATCATCGACAGGGCGGCAGCGCGGGCGCGGTACAGGTCCTTGTGCATGGTATCGAGCGTCGGCTGGTCGCCTGTGTAGGAATGGATCGTGGTCATGAAGCCATGATCGATGCCGACGGCGTCGTCGAGCGCCTTGACGACCGGAACCAGGCAGTTGGTCGTGCAGGAGGCATTGGAGATGACCAGGTGATCCTTGGTCAGTTCATTGTGGTTGACGCCGAAGACGACCGTCAGGTCGGCGTTTTCAGCCGGGGCCGAGATGATGACGCGCTTGGCGCCAGCCGTCAGATGAGCGGCAGCCTTGTCGCGCGCCGTGAAGATGCCGGTGCATTCCAGGGCGATATCGACGCCAAGTTCGCCATGCGGCAGGGTTGCCGGGTCCTTGATCGCCGTAACCTTGATCGGCTTGCCGCCGCCAACGATGATCGTGTCGCCTTCGACCTGAACGGTGGCCGGGAACTTGCCGTGGATCGAATCGTAGCGCAGCAGATGGGCATTGGTCTCGACCGGGCCGAGGTCGTTGATGGCGACGACTTCGATGTCCGTGCGGCCGGATTCGACGATGGCACGCAGGACGTTGCGGCCGATGCGGCCGAAGCCGTTGATGGCAACTTTAACAGTCATTTCTGGTCTCTCCCTGTGAGAAATAGCGCGATGTGAAAGCGGGGCGTCCGTCAAGCGAGCGCCCCGCGGATGGGATCAGGAAAGCTTTGCCTCGGCGGCTGCGACGATGGCCTCGACGGTGATGCCGAAATGCTTGAACAGATCCTTGGCCGGACCGGAGGCGCCGAAGGAGTGCATGCCGACGAAATCGCCGTCCGAGCCGATGAAATAGTCCCAGCCCTGGCGGACGGCAGCTTCCGCCGCGATCTTGACCGGCGCATTGCCGATGACCGACTTGCGGTAGTCGTCCGGCTGTTCGGCGAACAGTTCGAAGCAGGGGACGGAAACGACGCGGGTGGCGACACCCTTGCCGTTCAGCTGTTCGGCAGCCTTGACGGCGAGTTCGACTTCCGAGCCGGATGCGAAGATCGAGACCTTGGCATTGTCGGCGGAGCGGAGCTCGTAGGCACCCTTGGCACTCAGGTTTTCCGCGACATAGTCGAGACGCGACGGCGCAAGATTCTGGCGGGTCAGCGCCAGGCCCGACGGGCGATGCTGTTCCTTGAGCGCCAGCTGCCAGCATTCCGCGGTTTCGACTGCATCGGCCGGGCGGAACATCAACAGGTTCGGGATGGCGCGCAGCGCCGCCATGTGCTCGACCGGCTCATGGGTCGGGCCGTCCTCGCCGACGCCGATGGAGTCATGGGTCAGCACGTGGATGACGCGGATGCCCATCAGGGCAGCCAGGCGGATCGACGGACGGCAGTAATCCGAGAAGATCATGAAGCCGCCGGAATAGGGAACCAGACCGCCGTGCAGGGCGATGCCGTTCATGGCGGCTGCCATGCCGTGTTCGCGGATGCCCCAGTGCATGTAGCGGCCGGAGAAATCGGTCGGGGTGATCGACTTCATCTGGCTGGTCTTGGTGTTGTTGGACGGCGTCAGGTCGGCCGAGCCGCCGAGCGTCTCGGGCAGGGTGCCGTTGATGACTTCGAGCGCGTCTTCGGAAGCCTTGCGGGTGGCGACCGTCGGCGGCGTGCCTGCCAGCTTCTTCTTGTAGGTGTCGATGGCGCCATCGAGGCCGGCCGGAAGTTCGCCGGCGAAACGGCGGGTGAACTCGGACTTCTTGCCCGCTTCCGTCGCGGCCAGACGGCCATCNNCCCAGGCCTTGTTGGCATCCACGGAACGGGTGCCGGCGGCGCGCCAGGCATCGAGCACGTCGGCTGGAATGCTGAACGCCTCGGCTTCCCAGTTGAGCGCCTTGCGGGTGGCGGCGATTTCTTCGGCGCCGAGCGGCGAGCCGTGCACCTTGTGGGTGCCGGCCTTGTTCGGTGCGCCGAAGCCGATGGTCGTCTTGCAGGCGATGAAGGTCGGTCGATCGGATGTCTGCGCAGCTTCGATGGCGGCTGCAATCTCGTCGGGATTGTGGCCATCGACGCGGATCGTGTTCCAGTGAACGGCCTGGAAGCGGGCGATCTGGTCGGTCGAATCCGAGAGCGAGACAGCGCCGTCGATGGTGATGTTGTTGTCGTCCCAGAAGAGAACCAGCTTGTTGAGCTTCAGGTGGCCGGCAAGGGCGATCGCCTCGTGGCTGATGCCTTCCATCAGGCAGCCGTCGCCGCACAGCACATAGGTATGGTGGTCCTGCAGGTCGGAGCCGAACTCTTCGGCGAGCTTGCGCTCGGCGATCGCCATGCCGACGGCATTGGCAATGCCCTGGCCAAGCGGTCCGGTGGTGGTTTCGATGCCCGAGGCGTGGCCGTATTCCGGATGGCCGGCCGTCTTCGAACCGAGCTGGCGGAATTGCTTGAGGTCCTCGATGGTCATGTCCTCATAGCCCGTCAGGTAGAGCAGCGAGTAGATGAGCATCGAGCCATGGCCGGCCGACAGCACGAAACGATCGCGGTCCGCCCAGAGCGGCGCCTTCGGGTTGAACTTCAGGTAACGGGAGAATAGCACCGTCGCCACGTCGGCAGCACCCATGGGCAGGCCGGGGTGCCCGGAATTCGCCTTTTCGACGGCATCCATCGAAAGGAAACGGATCGCATTCGCCATCCGGTCGTGTTGTTCGCGAGAGATCATGACTGTTCCGCTCAAGTTCGGTTGTCAGGGAACGGTCTCTATCCTCCAAGACCGTATGAGAAGCGGCTGACACATAGCAGGTGCTTCGACGGTGTCAATAAAAACGGCCCTTTTCCAGCCGTTTCGGAGGGCTTTTCGGGTGCGGCGCAAGCCCGCACATGTCTGAGGCGACCAACGCATGCGAATCGATTTAAAAACTGTTGATCCACAGCTTCCGTCAGCTGCGCGGCGGCTGGGCGTTGTTGACGCTTGCCGATTGGGTTTAATAGTGTGATTGGCTGAAATGACGGGCAGGGCGCTTCGATTCGAGCCTTTGTCACGTGCGTCGGGAATGGGTGATGGCGGCAGGTAAAACAGTCAAATCGGCGATCGAGGAGTTGCGTAGCGCTGTGGCTGGGCTCGATAGTGCGATTGACAGCCGTCTCGACCGCGAACGCGACAGGGGTGAGATCGAGGGCGAGGTTCGCCGCGTTAACACCGACCGGTCGCGTCTGGCCCAGGAACTCGACCAGTCGCAGTTCCGGGCCAATCGTCTGGAAGAGGTCAACCGCGAAGTCTCGCGCCGTCTGGTGACGGCGATGGAAACGATCAGGGCCGTGCTGGACCGCTAGGATTTAGTGCTTCCGGTTCAGGCCCGCATGCAGGTTCAGGTGACGTGAATGGCGCAAGTAACGGTGACGATCGACGGCAAGGCTTATCGCATGGCCTGCGAAGAGGGCCAGGAACCGCACCTGACGGAACTTGCCGGCCGCTTCGACCAGTATGTCAGCCATCTGAAGACGCAATTCGGTGAGATCGGCGATCTCCGGCTCACCGTCATGGCCGGCATCATGGTGATGGACGAACTGAGCGAAGTGAACCGCAGGCTGAAAAGCCTCGAAGCCGAGATCGACAATTTGAAGCGCGCCCGCGATGCCGTCCTGTCCGACCACGTCAAGACGGAAGAGGCTCTGGCCGTCGCCCTGTCCGAGGTAACCTCCCAGATCCACGGCATCGCCGCCAAGCTCAACGGCCTGCCGGCGCCGGTTTCCAATTGAATTCCAACAAGTCCGCCATCAGCACTGGCGCAACCGCCTGAAGCACTCTATATTCAGGCTGCGGTCTGCGCTTCCCGACAGGAACCACAATCCCTGGGGCCATACTCGATCCAACGGGAGCTGTCCCTGGCCAGGCCTGTGGGCTTGGACATATGGCGCCCACCTACGTTTGTAGGCACCCAGGATCGTAAAAAATCCATCGGTTGTGTGGATCGCACTTTTCCACCCGTTTCAGGGCTGGCTGAAAACATCGTCAATCGGCGATTAGCCGCCGGTACGACCTCTGTGTCGCGGCAGTTTATAATAGTCTCCATTCTTCAACCCGATGTTTCCTTCGGCCGGAAGGCTTCGCGGATGGCGTTCGACATCGATTCGATGATCCTGTCCGGGTTGCGGGAGCGCAGGCGCAGCACCACGTTCGAATAATCGATGACGTCGAAACCGTCTGCCGCGGTCAGTTCCCGGCATCCGGGCGGAATGCTGCTGCGTGAGAGGGCGGCAATCGCAAGGCCGGAGGTGACGGCCGCAACCAGGCCGCTGCTGGTGCGGCTGATATAGGAGACGCGGCTCGGGATGCCGCGCTTTTTCAGGTTTTCGGCTGCCAGCGCATCGCACCAGCCACCCTTCATATAGGTGTAGTTGGCGATCGGCAGGGGGCGACGCTCGTGTATGCCGTGCTGGTCGGACGTGACCCAGACGGTTGGGTCCACCATCAGCACCTCGTTTCTCGAGCGTCCGCCCGGCTCGAACACCACGGCAATGTCGATCTCGCCGGCATCGAGCGCAGCCAGGTTCGTGCTCGAAACGCCCTGATGCACGGTGACCTCGACGCCGGGATGGATCGCAGCAAAGCTGCCAAGCGCCCTGGGCAGGGTGGTGTTCACATATTCCTCGGAAATGCCGATGCGCACGGCGCCGTCCAGCACTGGTAGCCGGATGGCGGCGGCCATGTCGTCCAGGAGGGCGACGATCCGGCGGGCGTTGTCGAGCAGGCGCGCACCCGGCGCGGTGATGACCACGCCGCGCGATCCGCGCTCGAACAGGGCTTCCCCGAGCAGGTCTTCCAGCTTCTTGATCTGCATACTGACAGCCGATTGCGTGCGGCCGACGGTTTCGCCGGCCTTGGTGAAATTACAGGTTTCCGCGACGGCAACGAAGGTGCGCAGGAGGTCACTTTCCAGGGGTTGCTGCATGGCTTGTCATCACGGTTTCCGATGGCAGCCATGTTTGCAATTCGTTTGCATCATGTCAACTCGTGGCAAATACTCCGTGTCTATCCCGTTGGGAGTATGGAAGATGACCGAAGAGACCGTGGTGCGAACGCATCCGCGATCGCGGATGCGTGCCCTGTTGGAGGCTTTTGAAATGTGGAAACGTCGACGCCGTCTATTGCGTCTGTTGGCCGAAATCGTCCGCCGTGGCGATGATCATCTGCTGAGGGATATCGGGATGGACTGCCGCGATCCAGGCGAGGGCAAACCAGCCTTATTGGAAATGGAACGTGCCCGGCAGCATTTCTGGATGCTGTGAAATCCAGGCCCGCTCAGGAAATCAGGTCCATGCGCGCAGCCCGGAAAATGGCCTCGGCGACATTGTCCGCCTGCAGCTTTGCCATGGCCTGGGAGAAGGCCGCGTCGATGCGGTCGTGGGGAATATCGGTTTCGCGGGTGATGTCCTCGCGTGTGCGGCCACGCGCCGCCAGCGACAGGCAGCGCAGTTCCAAGGGGTCGAGTTCCTGAAGCATCTTGTCCCTCATGGACATGCCGGGCTCCGCTTTCTGTCTGTACAAGCCTTCACGTCGTGGACGCAGGCATTGTACGCTTTCAATCATTGAAATCCTGTGCCTCTCTGCCATGGCGTGCGGTCCGGGAGAAAGCGGAACCGCGTCCCATACTGAACAGTCTCCTAATGCTGTGCCATTCTGGATTGGATGTCGTATCCACGTAAAACCGTCGCAAAAAGTTTCGGATGCGGCGGCTGGGCGGTTTCAATGGCAATGTGCTTTGCTCTAGGAAGGAAGCGGTCTCTGAAAAGGAAAAGCCATGACAAGTCCAAGGGAAGCCAAGGCTGCGATCCGCAACGAACGGTTGGCGCTTCGGGATGCAATGTCGCCGCAAGACCGGATCGAAGCAAGCCTCGCCATGCTCGGTCATGCCGGCGATGCGATCCTGTTCGAGCCCGGCACGGTGATCTCCGGTTTCTGGCCGATCCGATCGGAGGTCGATATCAGGCCGCTGATGGCCCGGTTGGAGGCGCGCGGCGCGCGGCTGTGCCTGCCGGCAATCCTCGACCGCGAGACCATCGTCTTTCGCGAACTTGTCACCGGCGCTCCTGTCGTCAAAACCGGTTTCGGCACCACCGGGCCGGGTCCGGATGCTCCGGTGCTTGACCCCGACATTCTGTTGATGCCGCTCTCCGCCTATGACGGACGGGGCAACCGGATCGGATATGGCGCCGGCCACTATGACCGCGCGATCACACGGCTGCACCAGAAAGGCCTGGTTCCCAGGTTGATCGGGATTGCATTCGACTGCCAGGAAGTGGCATCAGTGCCCGCTGAGCCGCATGATGTGGCGCTTGAGGCGATCCTGACGGAAAGCGGCCTCAAGGTTTTTGGAGCGGGATAGACGATGCGACTTTTGTTTCTGGGCGACATGGTGGGCAAGACAGGCCGGACGGCGGTCTGGGATCGGTTACCGGGCCTCATCAGCGACCTGAAGCTCGATTTCGTCGTCGTCAACGGTGAAAATGCCGCCGGCGGCTTCGGCATCACCGAGGACATCTTTCTCGAGACGATCAATGCGGGCGCCGATGTGGTCACCACCGGAAATCACGTCTGGGACCAGAAGGAAGCGGTTTCCTTCTGCGAGCGGCACGACCAGTTCCTGCGTCCTGCCAACTATCCTGCAGGCACGCCGGGTCGCGGCTCCAATCTCTATTTTGCCCGCAATGGCGCCCGCGTGCTGGTCGCCAATGTCATGGGCCGCGTTTTCATGCATCCGGAACTCGACGATCCCTTCAAAGCGGCCGAAGCGATCCTTGCCGCCTGCCCGCTGAAGGAGCAGGCCGACGCCATCATCTTCGATTTCCATGCGGAGGCGACCAGCGAGAAGCAATGCTTCGGCCATTTCGTCGATGGACGCGCCAGCTTCGTCGTCGGCACGCATACGCATGTGCCGACCGCCGATCACCAGATCCTCAATGGCGGCACGGCCTATATGTCGGACGCCGGCATGTGCGGCGATTACGATTCGTCGCTCGGCATGGAAAAGGAGGAGCCGCTCAACCGCTTCATCTCGAAGATGCCGAAGGGCCGTTTCGAGGCGGCTTCCGGCCCCGCCACGATCTGCGGCGTCGGCGTCGAGATTTCCGACCGCACCGGCCTTGCCGAAAAGATCGCCCCGCTCAGGATAGGGCCACGGCTAGCGGAGGCCATTCCGGAGTTCTGGAAATAGGGCGTCTCCCGGTTCATTTTCAAATGTGGTCATGTTCGATTAAATGTGATACATAAAATATGAAGATCGTCTTTGATGACAACAAGCGGCAATCGAATGTTGATAAGCATGGGCTCGATTTTGCCGACCTGACATTAGAGTTTTTTGCAAATTCCCTTGTCGTCGCCGCCAAGCTTAGGCGGATGAAAGCAATCGGTGCGTTTAGGGATGGAACGATATCTGTCGTGTTCTTCCGGCTGGGAAGTGAAGGCATATCCGTTGTTTCGATGAGGCCTGCCAGCAAACTGGAAAGGAAGCTTTATGTCCGGCTCTAGAATTTCAAGGTTAAATATCGCTCCGCTTTCCGATGAAGAGGAGGCAAAAATTCAGGCCGGTATCGCTTCAGACCCGGACAATGCGGAATGGACAGAAGAGGACTTTAAAAACGCCCGGCCCTTTTCCGAGATGTTTCCCGATCTCATGGAGAGCATTCGAAAGTCGCGGGGAAGGCCGATGGTCGAGGCGCGCAAACAACAGGTCTCGCTTAGGCTCGATCCCGACGTGATTGCCAAGTTCAAGGCAACCGGAAAAGGATGGCAGGGCCGCATCAACGCGATTTTGAAAGAGGCCAAGCTGTAGGCGCGTAATAATAACGTGATTGTGAGCGCGGGCGGCGCTTTGAAGCTGGACGGGACAGGAGCTTCGCCTATCCTTCGCACATGCAAAACCACAGGTGAGGTGCATGATGCTGCGTTCTATCGCCTTCGTCTTCGCCGCGATCACGCTGCTGCATCTTGTGGCTGCCGGATCAGTTCAAGCGCAGGAAGCGAGACCGCCGGTCAGCCAATGCCAGGCCATTGCCCAAACCATCCCGAACGTCACTTTCGCGAGTTTCAGCCCGAATGCCGTTCTACCCGTGCAATCTTCGGCGGAGGAAGTGTCGATTACCTATGCCGGCCACTCGACCTTCGTGATCGAGACGCCGGGCGGCATTTCCATCGCCACGGACTTCAATGGCTGGTACGGTACGGGGACACCACCCACGGTCGCGACGATGAACAAGGCGCATTCCAGCCATTACACGCTGACGCCCGATCCCGCGATCAAGCACGTGCTGCACGGCTGGAGCGACGACGCCAACCCCGCAGATCATGACCTCATCATTGGCGACGCCTATATCCGCAACGTCACCACCGATATCCGCTCGGGATACGGAGCGATGGAGCCGAATGGGAATTCGATCTTCATCTTTGAAGTGGCAGGGCTCTGTATCGGGCATCTCGGTCACCTGCATCACGAACTCACTGATAGCCATTATGCCGAGATCGGCCGGCTGGACGTTTTGATGGTGCCTGTCGATGGCGGGTTGACGATGGGGGCGGACAGCATGAGCCGGGTAGTGACGCGGCTGCGCTCGGCACTGATCCTGCCCATGCATCGTCGCGGCCCGCCGATCGACAGCTTCCTGCAGATGTTCGATGACAGCTTCGATCGCAGTTTTGCCGAAGCGTCGAATGTGACGGTGTCGCTGCGTTCCTTGCCAAAGAAGCCGCTGATTCATATCCTGAAGGGCGTGTAACGGACGGATATATAAGATGAAGCTTTTTCTGATTTCTGCTTTTGCCGGCTTTGTTCTCGCAGCCGAGGCCTTTGCGGGCGGCGGCGCGCCGGCGCCGAACGTACCGTCGGCGGATGGCGATACGACGGCCACGCCGCAGATCGAGGAGACGACGCCGCAGGTCAAGACGAAGACACGCTCGACCGGCGGCGGGCAGCAGGAGGAATTCGTCCTGCCCTCCGGCAATATCGGCTGCATCTACACGCCGGAAGGCGGCACCTCGGTCTATCTTCCGCAGGATGGCGGGCCGGAGCTGGCCTGCGACCGGGTCGAGCCGCGCTACGTGCGCGCGACATTGTCGGCCGGCGGTCCTGCAAGTCTCGACAAGAATGTCGGCGATGCCAGCTGCTGCTCGGCGACCAGAGTGCTCGATTACGGCCAGACCTGGCGGCAGGGCCCATTCAGCTGCAGCTCGACCGAAAAGGGATTGGCCTGCGAGCGGGAAGACGGCCACTCCTTCTTTCTCAGCCGTCGCCGCATCGACGCCAACTGAAAAGCGTCCCGCCCTGCTGGACGGACGCCGGCAATGAAACTATAAGGCGCCATCTCAAAAAGAAGACGATTTTTCGGAGGGCGCCATGGCCGGCCATTCACAGTTTAAAAACATCATGCACCGCAAGGGCCGTCAGGATTCCGTACGGTCGAAAATGTTCTCCAAGCTGGCGCGCGAAATCACCGTCGCGGCAAAGGCCGGCCTGCCCGACCCGGCGATGAATGCAAGCCTGCGTCTGGCGATCCAGAACGCCAAGGCACAGTCGATGCCGAAGGACAATATCGACCGGGCCATCAAGAAGGCGGCGGGCAGCGATGGCGAGAACTACGAGCAGATCCGTTACGAAGGCTATGGCCCGGGCGGAACGGCGGTCATCGTTGAAGCGCTGACCGACAACCGCAATCGCACAGCCTCGAATGTCCGTTCGACTTTCACCAAGGCCGGCGGCGCGCTCGGCGAAACGGGCTCGGTCTCCTTTTCCTTCGACCATGTCGGCGAGATCACCTACAAGCTGGCTGTCGGTGATGCGGACAAGGTGATGGAAGCAGCGATCGAAGCCGGCGCCGATGACGTCACCACCGATGAGGACGGCCACACGATCATCTGTGGCTTCGAGGCGCTGAACGAGGTCTCCAAGGCGCTCGAAAGTGCGCTCGGTGAAGCAGAAACCGTCAAGATTGTCTGGAAGCCGCAGAACACCGTGCCTGTGGACGAAGAAAAGGCCGTTTCGGTCATGAAGTTGATCGACGTCCTGGAAGACGACGACGACGTGCAGGCCGTCTATTCGAACTTCGAAGTCTCCGATGAGGTCATGGCCAAGCTTTCGGCCTGATCCATCCACCGTCATTGTCTGTCGGTATCGGCGGCGTGCGCTTGCTGATCGGGCGGTAATCTCCGGTTTTCTCAAGAGGATATTGATTATGCAGACCGTGACGAAACTTGCAAAACCGGTTCCGGCCGAGGGCGACCCCGCGACGCTGGATGGCTGGGTGGTCGTTGCCGGCACGCCTTCGATGAAGACCTGGGCACTGCACACTGCCTCCGACGGTTCGATGGTGTCCGGTTATTGGGAAGCGACCCCCGGCACCTATCACGCGACCTACACGGCGTACGAGTTCGTGCACATGATTGCCGGCAGGATCATCATCACGCCGGACGGCGGCACGCCGGTGACCGTTGAGGCCGGCGATGCCTTCGTCGTCGAAGCCGATTTCAAGGGCACCTGGGAAATCCTGGAGACGGTGCGCAAGCACTTCGATTTCAAGGTCTGAGATCAGCGCCTTGTCCGATTATTGAGTGACTCAGCCCCGGAGCGATCCGGGGCTTTTCATTTTCAGGCCGCCTTCGCCAGCGTCTGCTGCGCATTGGCAAACAGCCGGACAGACTTCAGCCGCGCATCCATGTCGAAGATCGGCATGGAGACGATGAGTTCGTCGGCGGCCGTCTGATCGAGAAAGCGGGCAATCTTGTTGCGGATCGTCTCCGGTCCGCCGACGACGGCATAGGTCATCGCGTGATCGACGAAGATCTGTTCCTGATCGCTCCAAAGGCCTTCCATGCTGTCCACGGGTGGGGGAAACTGGCCGCGGGCATTGCGGCGCAGTGCGACAAAGGACTGTTGCATCGATGTGAACAGGTGGTTCGCCTCGGCATCCGTATCGGCCGCAACCCCCATGATGCCGACCATGGCATAAGGCTTTTCCAGATATTGCGACGGCTCGAAGCGCTCGCGGTAAATTTCGAGCGCCGACAACAGCATGTCGGGCGCGAAATGTGAGGCGAAAGCAAAGGGCAAGCCAAGCATGCCGGCGAGATGCGCGCTGAAATGGCTGGAGCCAAGCAGCCAGATCGGAACGTTGCTGTCGGCGCCCGGCACCGCAAGCAGAGCCTGATCGACGCCAGCCGGCCCGAGAAGCGTCTGCAACTCGATCACGTCGTTCGGAAAATTATTGGCGCTCGCCTCCATGTTGCGGCGAAGGGCGGCGGCCGTGCGCATGTCTGTACCCGGCGCACGGCCGAGGCCGAGGTCGATCCGGCCGGGATAGAGCGCTGCCAGTGTTCCGAACTGCTCGGCGATCACCAGCGGTGAATGATTGGGCAGCATGATGCCGCCGGAACCGACCCGGATGGTCTTGGTGCCGGCTGCGACATGCGAGATGACGATCGCGGTCGCGGCACTGGCAATGCCTTTCATCCCATGGTGTTCGGCCAGCCAGAAACGGGTGTAGCCGGCCGCCTCCGCCTCCTGCGCCAGGCGGCGCGAATTGGCAAGAGCCTGTCCGGCCGTGCTTCCTTGCGTGATCGGCGAGAGGTCGAGAATCGAAAAGGGGACCATGGGAAAAGCCTTCGTCAATGGAACGGTTGCTCTCTATGTAAGCGCTGATTGTCCGAATTAAAGGCGGCGGTACCGGGTGAGATACACGCTTTTGCACGGCGATGTTTTTGTTTTGTTCACATTTTACTGGCAGCGTCCGGGCATGAGTATTAAGCTTCCGACCATGCAGAACACGATTCGTATTATCGGCATCGATCCCGGCCTTCGCCGCACCGGCTGGGGCGTCATAGACACATTGGGCAATTCCCTGCGCTTCGTCGCTTCCGGCACGGTGACCTCGGATGGCGAAATGGATTTGGCCTCGCGGCTGTGCCAGTTGCATGACGGCCTGGCCGACGTCATTCAACTGCATAAGCCGGACGAGGCGGCTGTCGAGCAGACCTTCGTCAACAAGGACGCGGTCGCGACGTTGAAGCTCGGACAGGCGCGCGGCATCGCCATGCTGGTGCCGGCGCGAGCGGGACTGCCGGTCGCCGAATATGCGCCGAATGCGGTAAAAAAGTCTGTCATCGGTGTCGGCCACGGCGAGAAGCAGCAGATTCACATGATGCTGAAGATCCTCATGCCGAAAGCGGAATTCAAGGGCAACGATGCCGCCGACGCGCTGGCGATTGCCATCTGCCACGCCCACAATCGCGGCGGCGCACGGATGCGTATGGCGGCACTCGCGGGATAGTTTGTTCTTGACTTGTTCCGGTTTGGTGTTTAGGTAATACCATGGAGGTATTACCATGCGTGTAACCGAAAAAGGGCAAGTCACCATTCCGAAAGAAATCCGGGACCGCCTTGGCATCATACCGGGGTCGGAAGTCGATTTCATCGCATCCGGCGCCGGGGCGTTGCTGGTCCGTGTCGATAATTCCGAGAATGGAAGCGTCATTCGAGATTTTGATGACTGGGCTGCGCGTATTCGGGGCACATTCGATTCCGGTGGCATGACAACGGACGAGTTCATGATCTGGTTGAGGGGTGAGCGTGATGATCTCAACCCTCGTTGATACGAACATATTCATTGATGCGCTCGGACCTGAAACCCCGATCCGTCGTTGGTCGCTTGAGGCTTTGAGGGAGGCTTTGGGTACCGGGGTGCTTGTTCTGAGTCCGATCGTCTGGTCCGAACTCGCCGCCTCGCCGCTTTCCGAAGGCGAGTTGACGGCTGCGCTGAGCTGGCTTGATCCAAAACGTGAAAACATCCCGTTCGAGGCTGCGTTCCGTGCCGGGAAAGCGCATCGCGCCTATCGAATGGCAGGCGGGCAAAGGGAACGGACACTGCCGGATTTCTTGATCGGCGCCCATGCGGATTGGCGGCGATACCGGCTTTTGACGCGCGATGGCGCTCGCTACAGAAGTTATTTCCCTTCCGTCGAACTGATCACGCCGGAAACCCACCCATGAAGGATTTTGCGCCATGATCGGCAAGCTCAAGGGAACGATCGACGAGATCGGCGACGACCATGTGGTGCTCGACGTGCATGGGGTCGGTTACGTCGCCCATTGCTCGTCACGGACATTGTCGAAGCTGGGCTCTCCCGGCGAAGCAGTAATTTTGTTCATCGAGACCTATGTTCGCGAGGACCAGTTGCGGCTGTTCGGTTTCCTGACGGCGCTGGAGCGCGAGTGGTTCCGATTGCTGCAGAGCGTTCAGGGCGTCGGCTCCAAGGTGGCGCTGGCCGTGCTATCGGTGCTGACCCCTGGCGAGCTGGCAAATGCCATCGCTTTGCAGGACAAGACGTCCGTCTCGCGCGCGCCGGGCGTCGGCCCGAAAGTCGCCATCCGCATCGTCACCGAACTGAAGAACAAGGCGCCGGCTTTTGCCGGAGAGGCTGCAGCCAATATCGGCTTGAAGCAGGAAATCGGCGAGGGTGTGGCCTCGGCGCCCGTCTCCGATGCGGTGTCGGCCTTGAGCAATCTCGGCTATTCCCGCGATCAGGCAGCAAACGCGGTTGCGGCCGCGCTGAAGAATGGCGGCGAGGGGCTGGACAGCGCCAAGCTGATCCGACTGGGGTTGAAGGAACTGGCGCGCTGATTCCTTGATTTTGCGAACATTCCTTACTACAGTCTTTTTGTAAGGATCTCCGGTGTTGGTCAGAAATCTTTGTACCTGCGTCTTGGAGTTAACAGTTGGACGGGAGCGGTGATGAGTGTGTTTTATGGAACCATGACATCGAAAGGGCAGACGACGCTGCCTGCTGAAATTCGGGAACTCCTGCACCTCAAGCCAGGCGATAAAATCAGTTACTTCGTCGATGGTGACAAGGTCGTGATCAATGCGAAAAACAAGCGTGCGGTCGATCTTATCGGGATATTGCATGATCCGAACCGGCCGATGCTTAGTCTTGAAAAGATGGATGATGCGATAGGGGAACATCTTGGCGACAAGTACAGACAAACCCAAGATGATCGGGATAGACACCAACGTTCTTCTGAGGATGCTGCTGGCTGATGATCCCAAGCAACTGGCTTTAGTCAGGCGTTTCCTCGACTCGCGAACGACGGCGGCCCCAGCCTTCATTTCACTTCTGGTCGTTGCCGAAACGAGTTGGGTATTGAGGCGAACATATGGAATGCCGAATGCAGCGATCGTCTCGGCATTTCTGCAGCTTTTGGCATCCTCGGAATTTCTGTTTGAGGAGGAGAGTTTTTTGACTTCCTTGTTTCAAGATTTTCCTGCGACTCAAAGCGATATCTCGGACCATATTGTTTCGCGTATGTCGCTGCGCGCAGGATGCGCGACGACATATACTTTCGATATGAAGGCCGCAAAAACCGTCCCCGGAATGGAACTTCTCGCATGACTGATGCTGCACGCCTGATCGCGCCGGAAAAGCGTGGCGAAGATCTAGATACGACGCTTCGGCCGCAGTCGCTGGACGAGTTCACCGGCCAGGCGGAGGCGCGCGCCAACCTGAAGGTGTTTATCGAGGCGGCGAAAAACCGTGGCGAGGCGCTCGATCACGTGCTGTTCGTCGGTCCGCCCGGACTTGGCAAGACGACGCTGGCGCAGATCATGGCCAAGGAGCTCGGTGTCAACTTCCGCTCGACCTCCGGCCCGGTGATCGCCAAGGCGGGCGATCTCGCGGCGCTTCTGACCAATCTCGAAGACCGGGACGTGCTGTTCATCGACGAAATCCATCGGTTGAACCCGGCGGTCGAGGAAATCCTCTATCCGGCGATGGAAGATTTCCAGCTTGACCTCATCATCGGCGAAGGCCCGGCGGCACGCTCGGTGAAGATCGACCTGTCGAAATTCACGCTGGTCGCGGCGACCACCCGGCTAGGCTTGCTGACGACGCCGCTGCGCGACCGTTTCGGCATTCCGGTGCGGCTGAATTTCTATACGGTCGAGGAGCTGGAATCGATCGTACGCCGCGGTGCGCGACTGATGGGGCTCGGCATCACCGATGACGGCGCCCGCGAAATTGCCCGCCGGGCGCGCGGCACGCCGCGCATCGCCGGCAGGCTTTTGCGGCGGGTTCGCGATTTTGCCGAAGTTGCGAGGGCCGAAGCCGTTACCAAGCAGATTGCCGATGAGGCGTTGACCCGGCTTCTGGTCGACAATATGGGCCTCGACCAACTCGACAAGCGCTATCTGACCATGATCGCATTGAATTTCGGTGGCGGACCCGTCGGCATAGAGACGATCGCGGCCGGGCTGTCGGAACCACGCGATGCGATCGAGGACATCATCGAGCCCTATATGATTCAGCAGGGCTTCATCCAGCGTACGCCGCGCGGGCGTATTTTAACCGCAAATGCATGGAAACACCTTGGACTGCAGGTGCCGAAGGATCTGGAAGCCACCCAGTTCCGCCTGTTCCAAGAGGATGATTGATTGATCACACGGCGCGGCCTTCTGAAATTGATCGGCGGCAGCGTCGGCGGGATGATGGGGCTTGGCGGCTACGCCTTCGCCTTCGAGCCGCTGGTTCGGCTTAACGTCACGCGGTATACGCTGACGCCGCCGGGTTGGACGCCGGGCCTGAAGCTTCGGATCGTGGCGTTGGCTGATATTCATGCCTGCGAACCCTGGATGCCGGTGGATCGCATCGCCTCCATCTGCGCCCATGCCAATACGCTGGGCGGTGATGTCATGGTTCTCCTTGGCGATTATGCCTCCGGCATGACCCTGGTGACGCGCCATGTCCATTCCAGCGAATGGGCAAAGGCATTTGCCACCTTGACCGCGCCGCTCGGCGTTCACGCGATCCTCGGCAATCATGACTGGTGGGAGGACGAGGCCGCGCAGAGGGCCGGCGGCGGTGATACGGTCGGGCACCGATCCTTGAGGGATGTCGGCATCTCCGTCTACGGCAACAAGGCGGGTCGCCTCGAAAAGGAGGGACACGGATTCTGGATTGCCGGACTGGAAGACCAGTTGGCGCTTCTGCCGGGCAAGAAATGGGGTCGACAGCGAATGACCGGTCTTGACGACCTCAATGGCACCTTGGCGCAGATCGATGACGATGCGCCGGTCATCCTGCTCGCCCATGAGCCGGATATTTTCCCCAGGGTTCCGAAACGGGTCTCGCTGACCCTGTCGGGGCATACGCATGGCGGGCAGGTGCGCTTTTTAGGCTATTCGCCGGTTGTGCCGTCCCGTTTCGGGGATCGCTATGTCTATGGCCATGTGGTCGAAGACGATTGCAACATCATCGTTTCGGGCGGCCTCGGCTGTTCGATCGCTCCCATTCGTTTCGGCTCGCCGCCGGAAATCGTCGTCGTCGATCTCGGATAGAAACATGGCCAAACGCAAGATGATCCGCATCGATGCCGGCGCGCGGCGGTTCAATTTCCGCATTGCCGGCCTTGGTTTTCGAAATGGACATGTGCTGGTTCATCGGGCGACGCACGAGACGTTCTGGACCTTCCCCGGCGGTCGGGCCGAGATCGGCGAGACCTCAGCGGAGACCCTGCGAAGGGAGATGCTCGAGGAGATCGGCGTCGAGGTGACGGTTGGCCGCATGCTCTGGATGGTCGAAAATTTTTTCCACTACGAGGAGCGCAACTATCACGAGATCGGCTTCTATTATCTGATGGAAATTCCGCAAGCCTTTCCATTTCACGAGAGCGCCATTGTTCACCGTCTGCGGGATGGCAAGAATGATCTGGAATTCAAGTGGGCGAGGGCGACCGTCGCGGCGCTGAGGGCTCTCGACATTCCGCCCTATTTCATCGCCGAACAGATCGAGCGCCTGCCGGAGACGCCGCAGCATATTGTTTGGGACCACGGGGATCTGGACAGGCCGGACTCCTGATCCTTCCGGCTCGTTTGTTTCGCATCGATTATCCTGTCCCGTTCAAAAGGCTCGTATGGTCGCGGGCGGTCTGAACCAGCCTTTCCTGCCCGCCGGCTTTCCAACCGAGCGCGCCGATTTTGCCGGTGTCCATGATGTTGTACCCTGTCGTCTTGGCCGGATCGGGCAGTGGATGGGGACAGCACGTCCGGTTCTTCAACGGGGCGAGGAGCGCGCGGTTGTCTATCAGCATATCCGAGACGTTGAATGTCTCGCCGCTGATCCGGACGGAGTCGGTCTCCAGCATCAGGCGCAAGGCGCTTGCGACGTCATCGCCATGGACTTCGGTACCGGCACGCGGCGGGATCGGTCTGCCGGCGAGGTAGTCGTCGAAAAGCGACTGCCATTTATGCGGTTGTCCCGGCCTTGTCGCGCCGTAAACCCCCGTGACGCGAAGGCTCGCGGTGACGAAGCCATGGCCGCAAAGCGACAGCAGTGCGCGTTCCGCCTGAAGCTTGACCGAACCATAAAGTGTATCCGGCCTGCAGTGCATGTCCTCGGTGAGAAGCATACCTGGCGGCTGCGTGCCATAGGCAGCGCGGCTGGAAAAAAAACAGGTGCGACGAACGCCGGCATCTTTCGCGGCTTCGAACAGGCGGACTGTTCCATCGAGGTTTTTTGTTTGAAACCCCTGCGGATCGCCGCCTTCGCCGCCGCGATATTTTCCCGGCAGGTGATCGAAGGCGGCATGGACGAAATAATAGATGTTGTCGAAAACCTCGATCTGGTCGAAGTTCGGATCGAGGAGGAGAGAAACGAAGGACACGGGACGGGAAAAGGCATCCGGTGCTGGTGCGCTGCGCCCGCCGACCGTCACCTTGTAGCCGTTCGCCAGCAGATGCTCGACAATGAAGCGACCGACATAACCTGTTCCGCCGGAAACGAGAACGCGTGTCATGAGCGTCCTGCATTCAGCGCGTCGGGATTGGGCAGGCTTGCGATCTCCGGAATGTCCTTGCCGGTGAAGAATGCCTTCCAGAGATCGATCAGTGGACGCAGCCTTTCCGTTTTCGGGTGGTCCTGTTCCCACGGTTTTTCATATTGATAATGCAGCACGCCGATCGATGCCCAGTTCCAGAGGTCCGGCATGTTGAACCAAACATATTGTAGCATGTTCATCGTTACCGGCAGACCGTGCCAATCCGGAAAGAAAGCCTGCAGAAAGGTCTGGTCGGTGCGCGGCCAGAAGGCATCCGGCGCATCGAGGCGCTTGAGCATGGCCTCGTAAGTCGCGATCGACGGCTCCGCGACGAAGACGCCGGAATTGAGCCGATGAAAATCAGCTATGCTTTCATACACATTCGGAGCAGCCGAAAATTCCGGATAGGCGAAATAGCGATCGATGGGCTTCAGCACCAGCGCATCCGCATCGATGAAAATGCAGCGGTCGTATTCGGTCAGCTGCCACAGCCGCAGTTTGCAGAAATTATCGAGTGGGGAATGAAAATCCGGCTTGCGGCCTTTCGTGAACGGCGCGTTTTCATGCACGTTGCGGCGCGCATGCCGGTCGTTGAACGTTTGGGAAAGCGGCAACAACTGTGTTTCCACGAGCCTGCACCCGAGCGTGGCGACTGGATCGAGAGCATCGGCCGATACGCCGCCGGTGTGAAGGACGACGATATCGGCTGTTGTTCCGGTATGTCGGATCGAGCGGGCGAGTGCCGTCGCACCCATCGCGTAGTCCGCATTTGTCACCAGCGTGACGAAGGCATGCCTTGATGCCGCCGGGCGTGACGGCGACAGAGCATCGGGAGGTGTACTGCTCAGGGTCATGACACCGATTTCAGGCGCTTTCCTTCCGGATCGTGATTAACCCGCGCGGCAATATCCTTCGTCCATGCGGAAACCGCCGGCACCCGGCTGCGATCGACACGATAGGCATATTTTCGTGCAACGTCGACGATTTCGTCGAGCAGCCCGTCCTTGAGCGTCGTTGGCTGCAGCCCGAGTGCCCGGAACTTCTCGTTGTGCACGATCAACTCGTTTTCGGCCGCTTCCTTTCGCGGGTTCGGCAGCCAGGCAATGTCCGATCCCGTCATGCCGGCGATCATTGTGGCGAGATCGCGAACCCGATGCGTTTCCGTCATCTGGTTGAAAATCTCGACCTTGGCGCCGTGCGCCGGCGGGTTCTTCAGTGCCAGATCGATGCAGCGCACCGAATCCTGGATGTGGATGAAGGCGCGGGTCTGGCCGCCGGTGCCATGCACCGTCAACGGATAGCCGATGGCGGCCTGGATGAGGAAGCGGTTCAGCACAGTGCCGTAGTCCCCGTCGTAATCGAAACGGTTGATCAATTGCGGGTGACGGCGGGTTTGCTCCGTATGGGTTCCCCAGACGATGCCCTGGTGCAGGTCGGTGATCCGCAGGCTGTCGTTCTTGGCATAGAACTGGAAGAGAAGCTGATCGAGGCACTTGGTCATGTGGTAGATCGAGCCGGGATTGGACGGATAGAGAATGTCCTGGCTGACCGTTTCGCCGCTCGTCGTTTCGATGCCGACCGGCAGATATCCTTCCGGGATCGCCGCACCTATCGTCGAATAGCCGTAGACGCCCATGGTGCCAAGGTGCACGAGATGCGCATCGAGCCCGATTTCGACCATGGCATTCAGCAGATTATGGGTGGCATTGACGTTGTTGTTGACCGTGTAGTTCTTGTGCCGGTCGCTCTTCATCGAGTAGGGCGCAGCGCGCTGTTCGGCGAAATGGATGATGGCGTCCGGACGGTTCTCGGCGAGCCAGTTCTTCAGAAGCTCGTAGTCGCGTGCCAGATCGATCAGGTGGAAATGGATGCGGCGGCCGGTTTCGGCATGCCAGACCCGTGTGCGTTCCTGAATGCTGTCCATGGGGGTCAGCGACTGGACGCCGAGTTCGGTGTCGATCCAGCGTCGCGAGAGATTGTCGAGAATGTGGATATCGTGTCCAGCATCGGACAGATGCAAGGCTGTCGGCCAGCCGACGAAGCCGTCACCGCCAAGGACTGCAATCTTCATGCGCCAATCTCCTGTGGGATGGGGAAGTCATGCGCTGGTGATAGGAGAACATTGTGACAAACCTGCAATGCTTGCAAAACGCGTTTGGTTCCTGCACAGGAAAAAGAATATTTTTTCGAGGACGGCTATGAGTTTGATTTCGCTCGCCGGTGAACTGACGGACGTCGGACACCGGCTGGTTCAGCGGGTTTACTACGAAGACACCGATTTTTCCGGCGTCGTCTATCATGCCCGCTATCTGCATTTCATGGAGCGGGCGCGCACGGATTACCTGCGGCTGCTGGGGGTCGAACAGGCGACGCTCGCGATCGCGGGCGACACGGAAGGTCTTGTTTTCGTCGTCCACCGGATGGAGATCGATTTCAAGGGTCCGGCCCGCATGGACGATATCCTGACGATCACCACGGCGACGGAAAAAGCCGGCGGCGCGAAGATGGTACTGCAACAGGAAATCCGCCGGGACGGCACGCTCCTGATCGCGGCCAAGGTGATCATTGCCGTCATCAACGGGCAGGGGCGTCCAAGACGTCTGCCGGAAGCCCTGGCAGCGCGCTTCCTGTCTGCTGAAAGCCGGCGTCAGTAGCTCAACTTGGGATACCAGTCCGTACCCCGGCCTTCCGGCGTGAGGTCCAGGATCGACCACAGCGAGGCGATGTCGGGCGCGTCCCTCGGATCCTGGCCCGGATCTGCCATCTCCCCGGTCATCTCGCTGGCCCAGAACAACCGAACGGTATCACCATCTCGCTTGAAGACGACGAGAGCCGGATATTCGCCACCATCATCCGTCAGCAGCCCCAAATCATTGGCATAATCGTCGCCGACGGTCTGGACGAAGTCGAGGTCGCGCCAGCCGCGCTCCTGCGCAAAGGCAAGTTGCCGTTCGACACTGCTGCGGCCGAGGATTTTGAGCGCAACACGTTGCGCGATGTCGGCGGCATTGCCGTTCACGGACCCGAGCCAGTTCGTGCACATCGGGCATGGCCGGGCCCTTTGAGGCCCGTACATCCAGAAATAGGTCACGAGTGTCGACTTCTCGCCGAAAAGATCCAGCAGCCCGACATCCCGGCCATCTCTATCCCTGAAACGATAGTCCTTGTCTATGATGGGGCCGTCCGGGAGCGCCCGGCGTTTTTCAACCAGTGCGGTCATCTGCCTGCGTAACTCGATCTCATCGCGAAGCAGGGCTTGGCGCGCCTGCTTGTATTCCGCCGTTTCCCCGGGAAACGGCGTACGCCCTTTCATCGCCAGTTCGGACGATGAAACAAGTTGATCTGAAGGCATCGGAAATCCTCCTTTTTCGTTCTCACAGCCCAATACGGGCGGGATGGCGACGCTTTCATGCCGCAGAAATTTTCGCTCAGTCAGCAACGACAGCTTTCAGCATTGTCTTGCTCAGCCCTTGTTTCCAATCGGCGGCCGTGGCCCAGGGATCCGTGCCGTCTTCCAGCCGCGCGATGATGTCGGGGATATGAAAGCCATTGGCGGCGGCGAGCGATTCCAACTCATCCCAGGAAACCGGCGTGGCCACTGGACCGTTTGCGCGGGCGCGGACGGAGTAGGGGGCGACGGCGGTCGAGCCGCGCTCGTTGCGCAGCCAGTCGATGAAAATCCGGCCCTTGCGCTTGGCCTTCGACATGGTGGCGATATAGTTGTCGGGGTCGTCATTGGCGATTTTTATCGCCAGTCCCTTGGCAAAGGCCTTGGCATCGTCCCATGCGGCGCGTCGCGACAGCGGCACGATCACGTGGATGCCCTTGCCGCCCGAAACCATGGCGACCGATTTGAGGCCGATCTTATCCAG
Organism: Hyphomicrobiales bacterium; assembly: GCA_900472785.1. GTDB lineage: Bacteria > Pseudomonadota > Alphaproteobacteria > Rhizobiales > Rhizobiaceae > Pararhizobium. The sequence continues at coordinate 22,131 of UCJH01000029.1, forward strand.
CGTGTCGCGCAAGGCGAAGGCCGCTGTTTTTACGGTTTCAAAGGTTACGCTTGGATCGGGATCGAGATCGAAGACGAGGCGGTCGGCCGCGTCGAGTTTGTCGACCGTCGAGCCCCAGATGTGGAATTCGATCGTCCCCATCTGGATTGCGGCAACAAGCCCTTTTGCGTCATCGACATAGAGATAGTTGGCGGTGTCGCCATCGGATTCCTCGATCGGAACCTGATGGATCTCGTCGGGAAAGCCGTCGCCTGCATGCTTCTGGTAGAAACACTGGTGATCCGGACCCTGCGGGCAGCGCAGGATCGAGGCCGGATGCTTCGCCGCAAACGGCAGCATGCGAGCCGCGACGACGCCGTAGTAGCGCGCGAGGTCTATCTTGGTGATATCCGGATCGGAAAACAGCAGGCGGTCCGCATGGGTAATGCGAACGCCCAGGACTTCGCCCTCTGCGTCGGTTTCCTTGCGCGAGGTTTTTCGGCCGGCTTTGGCCTTCGCGGTGCCCGGTTCAGCCGGCTTGGTCGAAACGGGTGTTTTCCTGCCTGTCTCGGGTGTCACGGCCGCAGCCTCCTTGTCTTCGCGCAATCCTTCGAAGGCACCGTGGCGGATATGGCCGTCATCGGTGAATTCGGCGAAATCCACCTCGGCCACGAGTTCCGGGGTCAACCAAACCGCATTGCGGGCGATCTCGGCCGGCACGTCTTTGAAGGGCGAGCTTTTGCGCTTCAATCTTGTAAAACGCCCCGCCAGATCCGCCATCGTATCTTCATCAAACCCGGTGCCGACGCGGCCCTGATAGACGAAATTGCCGTTCTCATGGGCGCCGACCAGAAGCGAGGCGAAGGGACGACCGCGCTTGTCCGAAGGGGAATAGCCGCCGATCACAAATTCCTGCCGGCGCGTGCATTTGACCTTCAGCCAATTCCCGCCCCTGCCTTCCCGGTAGGGCGCATCCGCCTGCTTGGCGATAATACCCTCCTGGCCAGCCTTGCACATAGCCTGGAAAACCTTGTCGGCATTGCCACGGACATGCTCACTGTAACGGATCGTCGGGTTGACCGGCAGCGTTTCCAGAAGGGCCTTCAGGGCGGCCTTCCGTTCGACCAGCGGTTTGCTGCGCAAATCCTTGCCGTCGAGATGCAGAAGGTCAAAGGCGTAAAATCGCGTTTCGCCGCCGGTCTTCAGGGCTTTCTGCAGGGCGGAGAATTTCGATCCGTCTTCCGATGCAGCCACCGCCTCGCCGTCGATCGATGTGCTGTCACAGCCGAGCGCGGCAAAGGCCCGCGCGATGTCCGGAAATTTTTCTGTCCAGTCGAGACCCGTGCGGGTAAAGCAGGTGACGCCACCCTTGCCGATGGAAATCTGCAGACGGTAACCGTCGAACTTGACCTCGTTCAGCCAATCGTCGCCCTCAGGAACATCCGCAACCAGCGTCGCCAGCTGCGGCTTGATGAAGCCGGGTGCCTTTCGGGTCCGCTTTTTCGCCGCTGGCGTCGACATGCTGTCGTCTGCGATCGCCCCTGCCTTCACGTTTGCGGCGGCGCTCTTGCTCGATTCCCAGACATGCGCTGTTTGCTCGCCTTTGCCGGCGGCAATTTCTTCCATCAGGCGCCCTGTTTTGATGCTCGTGAGGTTTTCGGAAATCAGGCTTTCGCCATTCTCGCCAGCGGCGGCGTCGCCTTCCTTGATCAACAGCCAGTTTTCCCGCTTTTCGCCGCTCCGCGGCTTCATCCTGACCAGCGTCCAGCCGCCGGACATGCGGCTGCCATGCACCTCGAACTTGAGCTTGCCTTCGCGCAATCCTTCATCGGGATCGTTGATCGGCTCCCACCATCCCGTATCCCACAGCATCACCGTGCCGCCGCCATATTGCTTTTCCGGGATCGTGCCTTCGAAATCGCCATAGGCGAGCGGGTGGTCCTCGGTTCGCACCGCCAGCCGCTTGTCATCCGGGTTGATGCTTGGCCCGCGGGTGACCGCCCAGCTTTTCAGGACGCCCTTCCATTCGAGGCGGAAATCGTAATGCAGGCGGGTGGCGTCATGCTTCTGGACGAGGAAAAGATTGCCGGCCTTGCCCTTCTGCCCCTTGGCCTTGCGCGCCGACCCTTTCGGCTCGGCAGTCCGGCTGAAATCACGCTTGCGATTGTATTCGGAAAGCGGATCCGGTGTGGTCGCCATACTTCACCTCAGGCGGATTTCTTCTTGCGGGTGGCGGCTGCGGCTTTCTTCGGTGTCGCCTCCTTCGAGGCCGCCTTGCCGCTGCTGCCTTCGAGGCTCTTTTTCAGTGCCGACATCAGGTCGATGACATTGTCCTTGCCTTTGTTGTCCTCGTCATCGTCCTCCTCCACCGCGACCTTGGTCTTCTTGCCCTTGAGTTTCTTCTGGACGAGGTCCTTGAGGGCCGTCGAGTAATTGTCCTTGAAGGCGGTCGCTTCGAAAGGTGCGGTCTTGCGGTCGATGAGCGCGGTTGCGACCTCCAGCAGTTCCTTGTCGGACGTCCGGCCGGAAAGACCGGAAAACATCGGATCGGCCTTGCGCAGTTCATCGGCGTAGTGCAGCGTTTCGAGTAGCAGGCCATCGCCGCACGGCCTGATGGCGGCGATATATTCGCGGCCGCGCAATGTCAGCTGCCCAAGTCCGACCTTGTTGGCCTTTCGCAAGGCATCCCGCACCACGCGATAGGCATCTTCGGCGAGATCGTCGGCCGGGACGAGATAGTAGGGCTTGTCGTAGTAGATCGGGGAAATCTCGGCGGAATCGACGAACTGCACCAGTTCCAGCGTCTTCTTCGTCTCCAGTTTTACCGCGTCGATTTCATCCGGATCAAGCAGGACATACTTGCCGTCCTCGTATTCGTAACCCTTGACGATATCATCCGTATCGACCGGGCCGATGCCGGTCACGACCTTGTCGTAATGGACCGGCTTGCCGGAGGGTTCATGAATCTGGCGAAAGGAGAAGCGCGCACCTGTCTTCTTGGCGCTAAAAAGTTCAACGGGAATGGAGACCAGCGAGAGCCGCAACTGACCTTTCCAGAGTGCACGCGATACCATCAGCAATCCCCTGTCATCGTTGCTAGTGTTTCAGGATTTTCGAGGATTTTTCCCCTGCCAGCAGGCGCTCCAGCGCGGCAACATCGTCTCCGGTGATCACCGGAACCGGATCGGAGGCCATGGCCTGCAGCACGTCCTTCGACAACGCGCCGTTTTCGATCGCCCATTCCAGCGCGTCGCGCGTCTCCCGCTCCGCTTTCAGCTGGGCGTAAAGTGCCAGAATCAACCGGTCCCGATGATCCATCGGCTTCGAGGCTGGCGTGTTTTTTCGCGTGACTGTACTCATGCGGCGCTAACGCCGACCATCATCTAAAGTTCCACGTCGTTGTAGCGGGAAACACGTCACGAGCAGAGGAGGAAACGAAAACCCGGCCGCAGGGACGACCGGGTTTTCGG
>UCJH01000008.1 GCA_900472785.1 Hyphomicrobiales bacterium
ACAATCCCAAAAAAATGATATTTTTCATAACCAACTGTTTCTAAACACTAAATTCAAACAAACACCCAAAATCAACAAACACGCCGTCACAAACACACAAACCATACCGGTAAAATATTGTCCGGATGGTCAAAATCGAAAGAGGGCGAAAAGCGGCATAACAGCTGTGATCTGCATTGATGCACCGGCAGCATGACATCACACGCGGCCATGCTTTTGCGGCGCCTGAAACTCCTGCTAATGTCCGCCCACTTTGATTGATGGAGACGGACATGCTGGTATTGAATGAAGCCGAAACACGCGCCGCCCTGCCCTTCGGCGCTTTGATCACGGCATTGCGCATCATGTTTCGCGATGGTTGCGAAATGCCGGTTCGCCATCATCATGACGTCGCGGTCCCCGGCGAGGACACGGCGACGCTGCTTCTGATGCCTGCCTGGCAGCCCGGCAGCTATATCGGCGTGAAGATGGTCTCGGTGTTTCCCGGCAATACCGGCCGGGACTTGCCTGCGATCCACGGCAGCTATCTTCTCTCCTCCGGCAGGACCGGCCAGTTGCTTGCCATCATAGACGGGGCCGAACTGACGGCGCGGCGCACGGCCGCGGCCTCTGCGCTGGCCGCCGACTACCTCGCGACGAAGGGCGCCCGCCGCATGCTGATGGTCGGCGCCGGCCGCCTGTCGCAGAACCTGATCGAGGCGCATGCCGCGGTTCGGCCGATATCGGACGTCACGATCTGGGCGCGCGATGCCCGAAAGGCGGAAGCGACGGCTGCCCGGATCGATCTTCCCGGCGTCAGCGTTTCCGTCGCCAATGATCTTGAGGCCGCCGCACGGGCGGCCGACATCATATCCTGCGCCACGCTTTCTTCCGAACCGCTGATCCGCGGCGACTGGCTGAAGCCGGGTGCGCATCTCGATCTGGTCGGAGCCTTCAAGCCGAGCATGCGCGAATCGGACGACCGTGCCGCAGCGCGGGCCGAGATCTTCGTCGATACGCGCGACGGCGCCTTGTCGGAAGGCGGCGATCTGGTCCAGCCGATCCGCGCCGGCATCATCACCGCCGCATCGATCCAGGCCGACCTGGCGGAGCTCGCGACGGGACGCCATGCGGGGCGCAGTTCCGATCAGGCGATCACGCTGTTCAAGTCCGTCGGCGCCGCATTGGAAGACCTGGCGGGCGCCATCCTCGCCTACGAGGCGCGGCGACCCTGACCGGCGCCGTCTGCTGACAACCGTCGCACGCCGGATTCCCGTTGCGTCCGGCGCGTCGCACTTGCTATTGCGCAGGCGGCGCGCGACGAGGGCATCCATGGAAAGCGACAGCATCAACGAGAACCGCATCGGGAATGGCGGCATCAGTGCGCGGGGGAACGGTCGCCTGACCGCGCCCTTGGCCTGCATTGCATCGGCTGAAATCTCCACGGCGACAAGACCCATTCCGGGACAGGCCATGGGAGCGGTTCGTTGACCGGTGCCTTGCCCATCCGTCTCCCGGATCTGCCGGTCTGCGCCATCCTGCCTGATCTCGGCCATGCGCTGCAGAAAGCCTCTTCCTGCGTGCTGTCGGCACCGCCCGGAGCCGGCAAGACGACCGTCGTGCCGCTGTTTCTGCTGGACCAACCTTTTCGCGGCGATGGCCGCATCATCCTTCTCGAGCCGCGGCGGCTGGCGGCACGCGCTGCGGCCCATCGCATGGCAAGCCTGCTGGGCGAAGGGGTCGGCGAGACGGTCGGTTACCGGATGCGGCTCGACAGCCGGATATCGTCGAAAACGCGCATCGAAGTCGTCACCGAGGGCGTCTTTGCCCGCATGATCCTCGAGGATCCGGAATTATCAGGCGTTGCGGCCGTGCTGTTCGACGAATTCCACGAGCGCTCGCTCGATGCCGATTTCGGGCTGGCGCTGGCACTCGATGCGCAGCAGGCGCTGCGGGAGGATCTGAAGCTGGTGGTCATGTCGGCTACACTCGATGTCGAGCGCGTGGCAATGCTTCTCGGCAATGCGCCGGTCATTGAAAGCCAGGGCCGCAGTTTTCCCGTCGAGATCCGCTATCAGGAGCGATCCTCCACGGAGCGGATCGAAGACGCCGTGACGCGGGCAATCGTCGATGCCCACCGCAACGATACCGGGTCGATCCTCGCCTTCCTGCCCGGCCAGGCGGAAATCATCCGCACCGTCGAGCGGCTGGAGGGGCGGTTCGATGCCGATACGCTGATCACGCCGCTTTACGGCAATCTGAGCCAGAGGGAGCAGGATGCGGCGATCAAACCGGCAGCGGCCGGCACGCGCAAGATCGTGCTGGCCACCTCGATCGCCGAAACCTCGATCACCATAGACGGGGTGCGCATCGTCATCGACAGCGGATTGCAGCGCCTGCCCGCCTTCGAGGCTTCGACCGGCATCACCCGGCTGGAAACCGTGCGCGTTTCGCGCGCTTCCGCCGATCAGCGGGCCGGTCGCGCCGGCCGCACGGAACCCGGAACCGCGATCCGTCTCTGGCATCCGGGCCAGACGGCGGCGCTGCCCGCCTTCACGCCGCCGCAGATCCTGGCGAGCGATCTTTCGAGCCTCGTCCTCGATATGGCCCATTGGGGCGTGACGGATCCGGCGCAGCTCGCCTTCCTCGACCAGCCGCCGGCAACGACCTGGCAGGAAGCAAGGACATTGCTCGTTGCGCTGGGCGCGCTCGACGGACAGGGCGCGCTGACGCCACGGGGAAAACAGATCCGGGCGCTGGCATTGCCGCCGCGGCTGGCGGCGATGGCGGTCACCGCGGCGGCGGAAGGCCATGCCGAGGAAGCCTGCCTGCTGGCCGTGCTCCTGACCGAGCAGGGGCTGGGCGGCGGCAGCATCGATCTGGAAGACCGGCTGCGCCGTTTCAGAACCGAGCGCGGGGACCGGGCCGAAGCGTCGCGCGGCCTTGCCCGGCGCATGGCCGGGGACTTGAAATCAGCCCCGCGTGAAGAACCGGCCCTGCTGCCGGGCATTCTCTTGATGTGGGCCTTTCCCGACCGGATCGCGTTGCAGCGCGGCGGGCGCGGGCGCTTCGTCATGGCCAATGGGCGCGGCGCCGAACTGCCCGAGACCGAGCGCCTGGCCGGTGCTTCGATGCTGGTCATTGCCGATCTGACCGGACGTGCCGGCGGCCAAAGGATTTTGGCGGCCGCCGAAATCACCCGCGCCGATGTCGAAGCCTACATGCCGGATGCGATCCGGCAGGAGGACCAGACGACCTTCGACCGGCCGAGCCGGCAGGTCCGGGCACGCCGCGTGACAAGGCTCGGCGCGATCCTGTTCGAGGAGACGCCGCTGCCCCGACCGAGGGGCGAGGCGTCGGCGCGGGCGCTCGCCGAAGGGGTGCGGCAGCTTGGCCTTTCAAGCCTGCCGTTTTCGAAGGAGGCGGCCCAGCTGCGCGACCGGATCGGCTTCATGCACCGCACGCTGGGCGATCCCTGGCCGGACATGGCCGACGAAGCGCTGCTTTTACGCCTGGACGACTGGTTCGTGCCCTACCAGCATGAGACGCGTGGACTGGACGACGTGACGCCATCCAGTCTCTCCGAAGGTTTGCTGGCGCTCGTTCCGCACGCGGTCAGCCGCGATCTCGGACGGCTCGCGCCGACGCATTTCGAAGCGCCGACGGGCCAGCGCCACCCGATCCGCTACGACGGCGAAGAACCGGTGCTGGCAATCCGGGTGCAGGAACTGTTCGGGCTGAAAACACATCCTTCGATCGGCGGCGGGCGGCTGCCGCTGTTGCTGGAACTGGTCTCGCCGGGCCAGCGGCCGATCCAGACGACGCGTGACCTGCCGGGTTTCTGGGCCGGCTCCTGGAGGGATGTGCGGGCCGACATGCGCGGACGTTATCCACGGCATCCCTGGCCGGAGGATCCCGCCAATGCCGCGCCGACGACACGCGCAAAACCACGTGGTACATGACAGCGGAATGACGGCCGGCGGAGATGATGGGATGAGCATGGCGGTGCTTGAGGCGGACGGCTCGACGAAAAACCGGACATTGCGGCTGCAGACGCTGATCCGGCTGCGCTGGCTGGCGGTCGGGGGACAATCGACCGCGGTCGTCGCGATCGGGCTCTGGTTGCAGTTTCCCTTGCCGCTCGTTGCCTGTTGCGCGCTGATCGCGGCTCTTGCCTGGCTCAATGTCTATCTGACCGTTCGTTATCCGCCGTCGCATCGGCTTCCGCCACGTGCCGCCTTCGTGCTGCTGGGGCTCGACCTGATGCAGCTGACGGCGCTTCTCTTCATCACCGGTGGGCTGGCCAACCCGTTTGCGCCGCTGGTCTGCGTGCCCGTGATCATCTCGTCGGCCTCGCAGCCGAAGCGGCTCAGCATCGCGCTGGCGCTTGCGGCCATCGTCGGTATCACCGGCCTTGCCTTCTCGCCCTTCCCGCTGCCCTGGTATCCCGGCGTCGTGCTTCTGGTTCCGCCCGTGCTGACGGCGGGGTTCTGGTTCGCGATCGTCTCCACCACCGCCTTTGCCGCCTTTTATACCTATCGCGTCTCCCTCGAAGCGAGCGAGCTTTCGGATGCGCTGACGGCGACGGAGCTCGTGCTGCAGCGGGAAAAGCATCTTTCGCAGCTTGACGGTCTGGCCGCCGCCGCCGCCCATGAACTCGGCACGCCGCTGGCGACGATCAGCATCGTCGCCAAGGAAATGGAGCGCGAACTCGGCGACGATCCACGCTTCGGCGAGGATGTGCACCTGTTGCGCAGCCAGAGCGAGCGTTGCCGCGACATCCTGCGGCGCCTGACGACGCTGTCTTCCGAAAACGAAGCCCATATGCGGCACCTGCCGCTGTCCTCGCTGATCGAGGAGGTCATGGCGCCGCATCGGGAATTCGGGATTCGCATCAATCTTGTCGAAATCGGCGAGCGCAGTCGCGAGCCGGTCGGCAACCGCAATGCCGGCATTCTCTATGGTCTCGGCAATCTTCTCGAAAACGCCGTCGATTATGCCAAGTCCGAAGTCACCGTCACCGTCGCGCATAATTCCGAGGCCGTCACGGTGACCATCGAGGATGACGGCGACGGCTATGCGCCGGATATTCTGGGCCGCATCGGCGAGCCCTATGTCACGAAACGGCAGAAGGACGATAGCGCCGGCGGCCTGGGGCTTGGCCTGTTCATCGCCAAGACGCTCCTGGAACGCTCCGGCGCGAAGCTTTCCTTTGAAAACGGCGGCCCGGAAAAACCCGGCGCACGGGTCAGCGTCGAATGGCCACGGCGGCTGATGGACATGAAATTGACAAAGTGACTTTACGGCCTTTATTGAACGTCGGATAAGCGCGCCTACAGTCTGGCGGCAAGCCTCTGCATTCCGCGATGGCGAGGTTGTCAGAAAAGCAACGGCGAAAGAATCGCCCTGGATCGAGAAAATGTCGGAAAAACCCACCAGCTCGGCCGCCATCGATGGCAATGACGTCAAGCTGGATGCCAGCGCCATCGGATCGGACACGTCGCTGCTGCTCGTGGATGACGATGCGCCGTTCCTGCGACGCTTGGCACGCGCCATGGAAACACGCGGCTTTTCCGTCGATATCGCCGAATCCGTGGCCGAGGGCATTGCCAAGACCAAGGCGCGGCCGCCGAAGCATGCGGTGATCGACCTGCGGCTGGGCGACGGCAGCGGCCTCGACGTTATCGAAGCGATCCGCGCCCGCCGCGACGACACGCGCATTATCATGCTGACCGGCTATGGCAACATCGCGACGGCAGTGAACGCGGTCAAACTCGGGGCGGTCGACTATCTGGCCAAGCCCGCGGATGCCGACGACATTTTTGCAGCCTTGGTGCAGCGCGCCGGCGAACGGGCCGAGCCGCCGGAAAATCCGATGTCGGCCGACAGGGTGCGCTGGGAGCATATCCAGCGCGTTTATGAAATGTGCGAGCGCAACGTGTCCGAGACCGCACGCCGGCTTAACATGCATCGCCGAACTCTGCAGCGCATTTTGGCCAAGCGGGCGCCGAAGTAATCTAGCCTTTTTCATCCAGCGAACCGGAGACGATCGCCTTCATCGAGGCGTTCATGTCGCCCGTCCGGTCGGCGGCCCATTCCGCCAGCATCAGCCTCTGGGCTGCGACCCGCGCGAAAACCAGCGAGACGGACTTGCGCGTCGGCGCCGACAGCCGGTGTTCCGGCGCATCGCGGATCAGTTCGGCGCCGTAGCCATCCGAAACGATCAGGCCGCAATCTTCCGGGAAAATGTCCAGGGGCACGCCCGGATGGGTGGCGAAAAACAGGCGATCGGAATGCAGGCGATAGTCCGGCCATTTGCGATCCACGCGGAAATCCTCGATCGATGTCTTGATCTCGACGATCCAGATCTCGCCCTTTGGCGACAGCGACGCAAGGTCCGCCCGGCGGCCGCTGGCCAGCGTCAGTTCCGGCACGACCGCATGCCGCAATTCGTGCAGGAAGCGTTGCGTGCCGCGCCGCACCATCATCGCGCGCTGCGACTGTCGCCCGTCGATCAGCGGGTTGTCGTTATGGATAGAAAGAATCGCCATGCCCTGAAGTCTGGCACAGAGGGCGTTTTGTTGCAAAAAAACAATCCGCCGGAATTTTGAAACGTCCGGAAAAAATGCTGCAACGCATTCCCTTGCAATCAGGGTGCCGATCGAAAATAACCCATAATCACTGATGGTCGAATCGGCCCAGAACTTCTTCGCAGAAATTTAAGAGAACCCCATGCGCATTCGCAATGCCCTTCTGCTGTGCAGCCTCGCGGCAACCCTTGTCCTGTCCGGCTGCTCAACGTCTCCCATCAGTCCCGTCGGTGAAAAAGTCGCGACCAACCAGATCTTCTCCGACGGTTACGGCCCTGTCGAAGACCATGGCTATCCGCTGCCGGCGATCCCGATCTCGCGGGTCAACGAGCGCTTCCATCGCCAGATCGTCGATTATGCGACGAAGGAAAAGCCCGGCACGATCATCGTCAACACGCCGAACCGCTTCCTCTATTTCGTGCTGCCGCGCGGCAAGGCCGTTCGCTACGGCATCGGCGTCGGCAAGTCGGGTTTTGCCTGGGAAGGCAAGGCCTATGTCGCCTGGAAGCAGGAATGGCCGACCTGGCACCCGCCGAAGGAAATGGCCGCCCGCAAGCCGGATGTCGCACGCTATGTCGAGGACGGAATGGGTCCGGGCCTGCGCAACCCGCTCGGCGCTCGCGCCATGTATCTCTTCAACGACGAAGGCAAGGACACGCTGTTCCGCCTGCACGGCACGCCGGAATGGGCCTCGATCGGTACCGCTGCTTCCTCGGGCTGCATCCGCCTGATGAACCAGGATATCATCGACCTCTATGCCCGCGTTCGTCCCGGCAAGAACACCCGGGTTATCGTCCAGCAGTAAAAAGGAGACGCGTGCCAAGCACGCGTCCGTCCACGCGCGATCTCTCGCCGTGGGTTCCAACATGCATTCGGCCGGGGCACGACGGGTGCCTCAGGTAGAATTAGTAAGGTGACACGCGTCGTGCCCCGTTTCGGTGTCTTTTGCCGCGCGTCTCAGGTTCTTCTGCGCTTCCGTTCTTTTGGAACGCAAGCCTCCGATGCCTCGGCCCGACCTCTTACCCGCCAGGCCTTTCAATAAGGCGGGGCTCGTGCCCAGGACCGTCCTTCGACGGCGGAGCACGCCCGGCACGCCCGGACCATCCAAATGTCCGGAGGAGAACCACCTTTCCCGCAGCCCCCGGTCTGAAGCGGGCGTTCCGCCATCCCCCAGGGCACCGGTCCCGCCTCGCCGGCAACGCTCATCCGGTGTATCCGATGGCGGGACGAGGCCATTATAGGCACAGGTGACGCAGGCGGGGAAAACGGGGATGATGTTTTTTGGGGAGGCGGCCGGATCTGCCCGGATTTGGTCGTGTCGCGGCTGGCTTATGAGGGCTTGGCTGTGGATCCTCGGGTCAGGCCCGAGGATGACGGAGGGAAGGTGGATTTGGGAAAAACAACTGGCTCTGTCCGATAGGGGCTTTTTTCAAACCTCTCAAGCCGTCATCCTCGGGCTTGACCCGAGGATCCATCCGCAAGCATCATCAAGCCATGGCGGGCTATGTCTACATCGTCACAAATCACAAGCACGGCACGCTGTACATCGGCGTGACCTCCGATCTCGAACGCCGGATTTACGAGCACGCGAAGGCATGACGCCCGGCTTCACCGCCAAATATGGCTGCATGCAGCTCGTGTGGTACGAGGAACATCTGCAGATCGGCACGGCGATCCAGCGCGAAAAGTCGCTAAGCGCTGGTATCGGAAATGGAAGATCGACCTGATCGAGGCGATGAATCCGGACTGGCGGGATTTGTATCACGAGCTTTGGTAGGTATTGGTGGGTTTGCCTTTTGCGGGCTTGGCTGTGGATTCTCGAGTCAGGCCCGAGGATGACGGAGGGGAGGTGGGACGTGGAGAACGATCACCGGCTTAGTGCCACAGGAGGATACGGGGCCCATTCTGCAGCCTTGCCCGACCACTAAAGGCATCCTAGTCCTCGGTTTAAACCCGAGGACTAGGGGGGATGACCTGAGAATCCATCCGTGAGCATTTCGGCTTGATGGCAGGCTCACCAGCGACAAGCACGCGCCTTAAAAGCGCTGCCGCAATGGCCGATCAACGCCCTGCCTTCAGCTCCAGACGGCGGCGGTGCAGGACGGGTTCGGTATAGCCGTTTGGCTGGCGGCGTCCCTCAAGCACGAGTTCGAGCGCGGCCTGGAAGGCGATGGAGGCGTCGAGGTCTGCGGCCATCGGTGTATAGAGCGGATCGCCGGCGTTCTGGCTGTCGACCACCGCCGCCATCCGGCGCAGCGTCTCGACGATCTGGGCCTGCGTGACCACGCCGTGGTGCAGCCAATTGGCCATGTGCTGGGCGGAGATGCGCAGTGTTGCCCGGTCCTCCATCAGCCCGACATTGTTGATATCCGGAACCTTGGAGCAGCCGACGCCCTGATCGATCCAGCGCACGACATAGCCGAGGATGCCCTGGGCGTTGTTGTCGAGCTCGCGCTGGATGTCGTCGGCTGTCCAGTTGGGACGCACAGCGACGGGAACCGACAGGATGTCGCTCAGCTTGGCCCGCGGCCGGCTTTTCAGCCCGGTCTGGACGTCGGCAACATCGATCTTGTGATAATGCGTGGCATGCAGCGTTGCCGCCGTCGGCGAGGGAACCCAGGCGGTGTTGGCGCCCGCTTTCGGATGTCCGATCTTCTGCTCCAGCATCGCGGCCATCAGGTCCGGCATGGCCCACATGCCCTTGCCGATCTGGGCATGGCCGGCAAGGCCGCAGGCGAGGCCGATATCGACGTTCCAGTTTTCATAAGCCGAAATCCAGGCCGCCTGCTTCATGTCGCCCTTGCGGATCATCGGGCCGGCCTCCATCGAGGTGTGCATCTCATCGCCGGTGCGATCGAGGAAGCCGGTATTGATGAAGACGACGCGCGCGCGCGCGGCGCGGATGCATTCCTTGAGGTTGACGGTGGTGCGCCGCTCCTCGTCCATGATCCCCATCTTGATGGTGTTTTCGGCCATGCCGATTGCCTTTTCGACGCGGCCGAAGATTTCCGACGCGAAGGCAACCTCTTCCGGCCCATGCATCTTCGGCTTGACGACATACATCGAGCCTTCGCGGGAATTCATCCGCCGGCCGTTGACGCCGATATCGTGCAGCGCGATCAGCCCGGTGATCATCGCGTCCATGATGCCTTCCGGAACCTCGTTGCCGTCGCGGTCGAGGATCGCCGGGTTGGTCATCAGGTGGCCGACATTGCGCACCAGCATCAGGGCGCGGCCCTTGAGCGAGACGGCGCTTCCGTTGGCACCGGTAAACTGCAGGTCCGGATTGAGCCGGCGGGTAAAGGTCCTGCCGCCCTTGGTAACTTCTTCGGACAGATCGCCCTTCATCAGGCCGAGCCAGTTGCGGTAGACGATGATCTTGTCCTCGGCATCGACGGCGGCGACCGAATCCTCGCAATCCATGATCGCGGTGATCGCCGATTCGAGGATGACGTCGGAGATGTGCGCCGGATCGTCCTTGCCGATCGCCGTCGAGGCGTCGATGACGATGCGGATATGCAGGTTGTGTGTCTTCAGCAGGATTTCGCCCGGCGCCTCGGCGGAGCCGGCAAAACCGGCAAACTGAGCCGGAGTCTTCAATGCCCCTGCGCCGTCCTTCGTGGAGAGGGAAAGCTGGCCTGCCGCAATGGCAAGCCCTGACACAGTACGCCAGCTTGCGTCCTGCAACGGAACGCTCGCATCGAGAAAATCCCGCGCCCAGTCGATGACCTTGCGGCCACGCGCCGGATTGTAACCCTTGCCCTTTTCGGCCCCGTCGGCTTCCGAAATGGCATCGGTGCCGTAGAGTGCGTCGTAGAGCGACCCCCAGCGGGCATTGGCGGCGTTCAGTGCGTAACGGGCATTCATGACCGGAACGACCAGCTGCGGGCCGGCGATCGTGGCGATCTCCGGATCGACATGGGCGGTGGAGACGCTGAAATCCGGGCCTTCCGGCAGGAGGTAGCCGATTTCGCGCAGAAACGACTGATAAGCATCCATATCGACCGGCGCGCCGTTGCGGCGGTACCAATCGTCCAGCTTTTCCTGCAGCGCATCGCGTTTGGCAAGCAGTGCGCGGTTCTTCGGCGCCAGATCGTGGACAAGGCTTGAAAAGCCGGCGAAGAACCGGTCGGCGTCTACGCCGGTGCCGGGCAGAGCGTCCGCGACAAGAAAGTCTTGCAGACGCGTGTCGATCTTCAATCCGTTCGTTTCGGTCCAGGCCATCTCAAACTCCTGCTCTTCGGTCCGTGTTTCGCGCCGCAGTTTCTCATGGTTTCATTTCCCGTCAACCGCGCAAGAATGGGAAGAATTCTTTCCAAAATGGAAACAATCCCTCAGCCATGCGCGACCCGCGGCCGGCCGCTGGCCGACGCGATGAAGCGGGCCTCGACAAGCTTGCGGCTGCCCTCGATCGTCGGTGCATCGATCTCCTCACGGATCGTCACCACCGGATCCTCGGCGCCGCTCGCTCTGGCCGACTGGAGCGCGGCCGTCTCCGCCCGGTTTCGGGCCGTGGCAAATGCCAGATCCTCATCCAGATAACGGGCGCTCGGGCCTGCGCCGTTGACGATGAAGATGCCTTCATCCGGCATGGTGACAAAAACCGTGACCGACGCCCGTACCTGTCCGACGACGGCGCCGACAGCGTTGGCGACGCCGGCATCCTGCGGAATGGATGATCGCGCACCGAGCATTTCCGCGATAGCCGGGTAATAGACCGGCGCCGACGCGCCAATGCCGATCAGGGGCCGGTCGAGCGCCAGCGAGAAGCCGACGATGCCCGGGGAACGTTTCAGGGCGCGATCGACGGCCAGAGACACGGCCGGATCGATTGCAGCGCCATCCTCGGCGAGGCACGCCGACAGGATGACTTCGGACGACTGCCGCGTCAGGCGATCGACGATCATCGTCGACAGCTCTTCCGGCGAGGCGGCGATCGGGCGACCCTGGCCGTCCTTGGTCCGCGCGGCAAGCGCCGCGCCCAGCCGTGCGGCCGGCGCGTTCCATTGATCCTGCCGGCCGAGCACATGCATGGCGTCCGACGGCGTCAGGCCGCAGATATGCACCAGCCCGCGCGACACCAGCCGATCGAGCGTGGCCTTTTGCGGCATGCTGGTCAAAAGCACATCGAGCGCTTCCGGAACCGCGCCGATCCGCTCGTAAAGCGCCAGTTCCTGCGGCTGCAGGCCGCTTGCCAGATGATCCGGCAGGCCGGTGCGCACTGCCAGCCGGCCATCGTGCCGGCCGAGATGCGGGGCGCGCAGCTGCCGTTCGAGGATGGCGATGACCGCGTCCGGATGCTGCGTTGCCGCGAGGCTGAGCGGCAGGAACCGGCGTGGACCGAGATCGATCTTCGCATTCAGGCCGCGCTCGTTGATTCGGACTTCGGAATCGCCGCCGAGACCGAAGGTGCGCATGGCAACCGCCTCGACCATGGTGCGAAAACCGCCGACGACGGCGCCTTCGGCATCGAGCCGCGGGCGTCCCTTGTCGAGCACCGCGACATCGGTGGTGGTGCCGCCGATATCGGAGACGACGGCATCGTCGAGCCCCGTCAGATGGCGGGCGCCGACCAGGCTTGCCGCCGGGCCGGACAGGATCGTCTCGATCGGCCGCAGCCGTGCTTCGTCGGCAGAGATCAGTGCGCCATCTCCGCGCACCACCATCATCGGCACGTGAATGCCGCGCGAGGCCAGGAACCCTTCGCAGGCGCCGATCAGCCGGTCGAGCATCGACACCAGCCGGGCATTGAGCAGCGTCGTCAAGGCCCGGCGCGGGCCACCGAGCTTTGACGAGAGTTCGTGGCTGCAGGTGACCGGCAGATGCGAAACGTCACGGATGCGGTCGCGGACCCGCTGTTCATGAGCCGGATTGCGGACGGCGAAATAGCCGGCAATGGCGAAGGAGGAAACCTGGCGGCCGAGTTCCGGCAGGGCCTCGTCGAGCGCCGTCAAGTCGAGCGGCGTTTCGCCGCCATGGACGTTGTGGCCGCCGGGCAGGAAGATCACCGGGTCGGAGCCGAGCGCGTCGGCCAGGCCGTCGCGCTTCAGGTCTTCCGGGCCGAACCCGATCATCACCAGGCCGGCGCGCCCGCCCTGCCCTTCGACCAGCGCATTTGTGGCAAGCGTTGTCGACAGCGAGACGAGACTGATGGCCGACGGCGGGACGCGCGCCTGCTCCAGCACCGATTCGACCGCACCGGCGATGCCGATCGCCAGATCATGGCGTGTCGTCAGCGCCTTTGCCTTGGCGACGACGCCATCCGTTTCGCTGAAGAGGACGGCATCCGTGTAAGTGCCGCCGGTATCGATGCCAAGGAGGAGATGTGTCGTCAAGGAAACGTCCATTCGGAAAACAGGCGGAACGGGAGCCGGCTTGCCGGCTTCAAGAAACATGCGTCCGGTGATATGACATCTTTCAAGGAAAAACCATTGCCGCAAACGCGGGAAGAAAGGCCGGATGCGACATCCGGCGGAAAAGGTAGAGGCGAATGACGTTCGACATCCGGAAGATCGCAAGGGTTCTGGCGATTCTTCTTCCAACAACGTTCCTTGCCTTTGCCGCCCAGGCGCAGGACAGCGACGAGGAGGAATACAAGCCGGAGCTTCCGGATGTCTCGATCTACAAGGCCATGCTCGATGCCAACAAGCAAACCGGCTGGGTGCAGTTCCGGAACTACGACGACAGGCAGCTGATCTATTTCAGCGGCCTTCAGGTCATGCACTGCCGGCTGTCGGAGATTCGCTATTCGATCAACAGCGATGCGCTCGACAAGCGTTTTCCGCTTGGGGCCTGCGATCCGCAACTGCCGTTCAACCTGCCGTCCGGCGACACCAACGAATATGTCTATATCTCGCTTGCCGCGAAGGAAGCGCAGACGATTGCCGTGCAGGTGGTCTGGGATGACGGCGCCGGCAGCGAGATCATCGTCTTCAAGCCCTGCGACAATGTCGGCGACGCCAGCTGCGCCCGCATCAAGACAATCAAGAAGCCAAAAAAGCAGCTGCTTGAACCGAGCATTTCCGATTCGCCGATCCGCTCGACCCAGACGGCACCGCGCGGGAAAACCTTCAACGAGCCGACACCTTCAACGGCAGCCCGCCCCTAGGCTGGGTCGTCAGCCGCTGCACCGGCCAGGGATTGGTCTGCGGCGTCATGTCGAAACGATGGCGCTTCATCAGCACGGCGAGCGCGATCACCGCCTCCTGAAGCGCGAAGGTCGCGCCGATGCAGATGCGCGGCCCGGCGCCGAACGGCAGATACTGGAAGCGGTGCAGCCTTTCGCGGTTTTCCGGCAGGAAACGCTCGGGCATGAAGGCACGCGGTTTTTCCCAATAGAGCACGTGGCGATGCAGCGTCCAAGGCATGATGAGGACGGAAATGCCTTTGGGGATATCGACCCTTTCGCCCTGCGGCGAAACCCAGTGATCCGCCTCGATGGCGGCGCGGTTGATCGAGGGCGCCGGCGGATAGAGGCGAAGCGCTTCCTCGAAGGCGGCCCGCACATAAGGCATGAGGTTCAGCCATTCGACCGGCTCGGCGCCGCTTGCCAGAACGGCATCGATCTCGGCCTCCATCGCCGCGCGCACATGCGGCGCATTGGCAACGCAATAGAGTGTCCACGCCAGTGCTCGCGCCGTCGTCTCGTGGCCGGCGCCGATGAAGGTGAGGATATTGTCGGCGATCTCGTCCCGCGAAAGGCCGTTCGATCCTTCCAGCTCCAGAAGCAGCGTCAGGAAATCCTTCGGCACCGTCTCCGGCGCGTCCCGCATCTGGCTGCGTCGGCCTTCGATCGTCTGGGACACGACGTCGTGGAAGCGCGCCATGACCTTCTTGCCGCCGATGCGCGTCAGGCGCGGCACCCAGGTCGGCGCCAGCATGATATCCATCGGATCGACACGGCCCATGCGATGCAGGAGCTGCTCGACGCTGGCCGCGAACCCGTCCCTCTCGGCTGCCACCTGCCCGGAAAACAAGGTTTCCGAGAGGATTTCGAAGGTCAGCTCCGTCATGTCGCTGGCGATGTTGACAACCATGCCGCCATGCCCGGCGGCTTCATATTTCAGCGCGTATTCCTCAGACTTCTCCAGCATCTGGGCAGCAAAGCCGCGGGCGTGGCGCGGCGTGAACACCGGCGCCATGGCCTTGCGCGAGCGCTTCCAGACTTCGCCTTCGGCGGTCAAAAGCCCGTCGCGCAGGATCGGCCGCAGGATCAGCCGGCGCACCTTGGACATTTCGTAATTGGCGGCGTTTTCGACGAGGATATAGCGGATCAGGTCCGGATCGTTGACGATCAGGGTGCGCTGGTTGATGAATTTGGTGTCGATCCAGGGCAGCGTATAGGACGGCTCGCCCCAGAGCTCGAGCGGATTGCGCAGCACCGTGCGGATGATCTCAAGGCGCGACGGCGGCACGGTCCGCGGAATGGGGGCTGGCGGTTCGAACGGTTCCGGGCGCATGTCCATCGGGATTTCCTGTCTGCCACAATTAGCGGCGGCGTATGTACGCCTCGCAAATTGGTGTGGCTATTTCAGGAAACTAGAGCAGGCCGCGCAGTTCGGCCAGCTTGTCGTTCACCAGCCAGCCATAATAGTTTTCCTCGGGCCACTGGAATGCGCCGCCGCGGTTTTTCGAAGCCAGTGCCGCTGCCCGCTGGTCGGGGTTGCCGACATTGTAGAGCGTCGCCGTGATGCCGGGATTGGTGGAGATGTCGATGCCGGCGATCGAACGATAGGCGTCGATCGAATGGCGGATGGACGCGGCCATATAGGCAAGCGAGATATCCGGATCCATGATCGCCTTATAGACGCCGTTGGCATCGTCCGCATCGAGGCGGTCGTAGCCGGAGACGCGGGCAACCATGTCGGTCAGCATCAGCGCCGTCAGCGGATTGATCTGGCCGAGGCCGAAGGTCTGACCCGCGTAGAAGGGCTGGAAGAACACCGCGCTGAAACGATTGTTCGGGAAGGACGTGCCATCCACCGACTTGCCGCGGAACTGGCGATCCCAGACGTTTTCGCGGCAGCTCCACAGGGCATAGGCATTCTTCTTCGCCGCGCAGGAGGCGAACTGCGGACGGGCGACGAAATCGCCGATCGATTCGCCATCGTAACCGAAGCGGAAGCTGTCGCCGGCATAGGCGGCCGCCTTGACGTAATAGGACTGCAGCCGGTCATAGGCATCGACATTGTAGGTGTGTTCGCCGACGATAGCACCGACCATATGGATCGGATCGATGCCGTAGGCACGCGCGATGGACTTGATCTTGCCGATCAGCTGGCGATCGGTCGCCAAGAGATCGCGCACCTTCTCATATTTCGCATCAAAGGATGTCCGGCCGGCCTTGGTTCGTCTCACCGATGCGCCGGGCACGTTCGGCTGTTCCTGGAAGCGGTTGCCTTCCGGCACCGCCCGCCCGCCGGCCGCGAAGACCGGGCCACCGACGACAAGCATCACTGCGACGAGAAGCATGGAGACGATGGGGCGCACGAGATGTTTCCTGTAAACCGGTGGGCTGAATGCGCGGCGACGCATGGGGCAAAATCATGTCGGAATCATGCCCGAGGCGGACGAAGGCTTACCGTGCAACAGAGATGCAGACAAGACGGACATTCCGGTTCGGCGGGATTTGGATGATGGCTTTTTTTGCAAAGAGAGTGGGTGCCGCACGCCCACAACAACTTGTTTCGTCCGTCAGGCCACAGGTTTTGGGTTGATTGGATCGATACCATCGAGGGCCGAGACACTTACCCCCCTCTGTCGGCGACGCCGACATCTCCCCCTCAAGGGGGGAGATTAGCCGTAGACTTTCTGCGTCCCTGACTTTGAGCCGAATTAACGGAAAAGAATGATCTCCCCCCTTTGAGGGGGAGATGTCACGACAGTGACAGAGGGGGGGTATGCCGCCCGGAACTCACATTCTAGTAGCAGGCAACCGGCAGGAAACCGTATCAAATATCCTACAGGATATACCGCGACAGGTCCGTGTTGGCGGCGAGATCGCCGACGTGTTTCTGGACGTAGGCCGCGTCGATCATCAGGGCTTCGCCGGACTTGTCCGGTGCCGCGAAGGAAATCTCGTCCAGGACCCGTTCCATGACCGTCTGCAGGCGCCGGGCGCCGATATTCTCGACGCTGGTGTTGAGCTTGACGGCAACGTCGGCCAGCGCGTCGAGCGCATCGTCGGTGAAGTCGAGATCGACGCCCTCGGTTTCGAGAAGCGCCTTGTACTGGCGGATGAGGCTGACTTCCGTTTCCGTGAGGATGCGGCGGAAATCCTCCTTGGTCAGGGCCTTCAGCTCGACGCGGATCGGCAGGCGGCCCTGCAGCTCCGGCAGGAGATCGGACGGCTTGGCGACGTGGAAGGCGCCCGACGCGATGAACAGGATATGGTCGGTCTTCACCGGTCCATACTTGGTCGCGACCGTGGTGCCTTCGACCAGCGGCAGCAGGTCGCGCTGCACGCCTTCGCGGGACACGCCGGCGCCCATGCCGCCGTCGCGGGCAGCGATCTTGTCGATCTCGTCAAGGAAGACGATGCCGTCGTTTTCGGCCGAGCGCACCGCTTCGCGCTGGATCTCGTCATTGTCGAGCAGCTTGTCGGATTCGTCGTTGATCAGGATGCCGTAGCTCTCCTTGACCGTGGTACGCACTTTCTTGGTGCGCTGGCCCATGGCCTTTCCGAACATTTCCGACAGGTTGAGCACGCCGATATTGGCGCCGGGCATGCCGGGAATCTCGAAGCCGCCGCCGGGCGTGGCGGTATCGGCGATCTCGACGTCGATTTCCTTGTCGTCCAGCTCATTGGCCCGAAGCTTCTTGCGGAAGCTGTCGCGGGTCGCCGGCGAGGCGGTGGCGCCGACCAGCGCGTCGAGCACCCGCTCCTCGGCGTTCAGATGCGCCTTGGCCTTGACGTCGGCGCGCTTCTTTTCGCGCACCAGACCGATGCCGACCTCGACGAGATCGCGGATGATCTGCTCAACGTCGCGGCCGACATAGCCGACTTCGGTGAACTTCGTCGCCTCGACCTTGATGAACGGCGCACCGGCAAGCTTGGCGAGGCGTCGGGAGATTTCCGTCTTGCCGACACCGGTCGGGCCGATCATCAGGATGTTCTTCGGCATGACTTCATCGCGCAGCTCGTCATTGAGCTGCTGGCGGCGCCAGCGGTTGCGCAGGGCAATCGCCACGGCGCGCTTGGCGTCGTGCTGGCCGATGATGAACCGGTCGAGCTCCGAGACGATTTCGCGGGGTGAAAATGTGGTCATGATCTTTGTCAGCTTTCGTGTTGCATGATCAGCACGTCTTTGCCGGTGCGGCCTTCAAGCGCCGGGACGGGCCGGAAACCGGCCTTGGCATAGGCGCGAACCGCACGGGCATTGGCGGGATCGGGGTCGATGATGATGGTCTCGTGACCGAGGCCGCGGAGATAGGCGACGAAGGCGATCAAGGCTGCGGAGCCGATGCCCGTCGAGAGCTTGCCGGCTTCGCCGATCGAAAGATCGACGCCGACCGCTCCGGACGGCAGCTCCAGGAGCCAGGGATTGTCCTTCGTCCATTCGTCGTTCTGGTGATGGTCGAGAAACCAGACCTGGATATAGCCGGCCGGCTCGTCATCGAGGAGAATAAGGAAAGGCCGGGTCGTGTCCCGTCCCTCCACCATATCACGGATGAAGCCGAGTTCCTCGTCCGGATCGCCCCACCATTCGCGCATATGCGGTGCATTCAGCCACGCAAGGAGCAACGGGTAGTGCTTCTGCTCGACCGGAGCGAAGCCGATCCGGGACGGATCAAGCGGCATCCAGCGTCTCCACCACGATATTGCCGTTGGTGTAGACGCAGATATCCCCGGCGATCTCCATGGCGCGACGGGCGATCTCTTCGGCCGTCTTGTCGCTGTCCATCAGCGCGCGGGCCGCCGCGAAGGCGTAGTTGCCGCCCGAGCCGATGGCGATCGTGCCGTGCTCGGGTTCGAGCACGTCGCCATTGCCGGTGATCGCCAGCGTGATCGACTTGTCGGCGACCAGCATCATCGCCTCGAGATTGCGCAGATACTTGTTCGTCCGCCAGTCCTTGGCAAGCTCGACGGCGGCCCGCATCAGCTGGTCCGGATATTGTTCGAGCTTGGCTTCGAGCCGCTCCAGAAGCGTGAAGGCATCGGCGGTGGCGCCGGCAAAACCGGCGATCACCTCGCCCTTGCCGAGACGGCGGACCTTGCGGGCGTTGCCCTTCATCACGGTCTGGCCGAGGCTGACCTGTCCATCCCCCGCCATCACCACCTGCCCGCCCTTCCGGACGGTAATAATCGTTGTCATGAAAACCCTGCCTGCCCGGATGCCGGGCGTTTTCGAAGGGCCGCACATCGGCCCCGTTGACGACTATGTAAGAGCGCTTTTTACGAATGCAAATAGGCCTCTTGCGGTAGCGCCGCTGCATGATCCGCGCGCGATTTCGCGTTCAAGAGAATCATGCCGGCAGTTCTGGATATTTCGGCCACCGCCTGATATGGAGCGGCTCTGTCACATTCTGGAGAACCTGATGGCCGACCAGCAGATAAGCCGCACCGGCAGCGTTTCGCGCAAGACGAACGAGACCGCGGTGACCGTATCCGTCGATATCGACGGGACCGGCGTGTCGAAAATCTCGACCGGCGTCGGCTTTTTCGACCACATGCTCGACCATCTGTCGCGGCATTCGCTGATCGACATGGATATCAAGGCCGACGGCGACCTGCATGTCGACGATCACCACACCGTCGAGGACGTCGGCATCGTTATCGGTCAGGCGCTGTCGAAGGCGCTGGGCGACCGCCGCGGGATCACGCGCTACGCCTCGATCGATCTGGCCATGGACGAGACGATGACCAAGGCGGCCGTCGATGTCTCGGGACGGCCCTTCCTCGTCTGGAACGTCGCCTTCTCGGCGCCGAAGATCGGCACGTTCGATACCGAGCTGGTGCGGGAGTTCTTCCAGGCGCTGGCCCAGCATGCCGGCATCACCCTGCATGTGCAGAACATCTACGGCGCCAACAACCATCATATCGCCGAGACCTGCTTCAAGGCCGTCGCCCGTGCCTTGCGCACGGCAACCGAGATCGATCCCCGCCAGGCCGGCCGCGTTCCCTCGACCAAGGGCACGCTCGTCTGAACGGATCGCCTGAAAACCGGCTGCTCAAGGGCTGCTCAAGGAAAGTCGGCTGACGCCATGTCCGTTTCCTATCTGGTTCTGACCCCGCCCGGCACCGCCGGCAACGACGAGAAGGCCCGCTTCGTCGCGGATCGCTTCTCGTGGCTGGCTTTCGTTTTCCCGGGCATCTGGCTGCTCGTCCAGCGCCAGTGGCTGGCGGGGGCCGTTGTCTTCGGCCTGCAACTGGCGCTCGGTTTTGCCGCATCGGTGCCGCATCTCGTCTGGGCGGGCCTGCTGGTGGAACTGGCGCTGCGCCTGCTCGTCGCGCTGGAAGGCGCGGCTTTCCTGGCCGACCGGCTTGTCGCATCCGGCTGGACCCTGCGCGCCGTAGTCCCGGCCGACGATCCGACGACGGCGGAGATGATGTATTTTCACGCGGCCGAGGCCGAGACCCATACGCCGTCGAGCCTGAATGCTCTCTCACTGCCGGAACCAAAAGACGGCATGACCACCAATATCCGGCCCGGCTTCGGCCTGTTCGGTTCCTACGGAGAACGCTGATGCGCGTCGCCATTATCGACTACGGGTCTGGCAACCTGCGCTCGGCCACCAAGGCCTTCGAACGCGCCGTGCGCGAGGCCGGCATGGGCGTCGAGATCGAACTGACCGACAAGCCCGACCGGGTGGCGAGCGCCGACCGGATCGTGCTGCCGGGGGTTGGCGCCTATGCCGATTGCCGTCGCGGCCTCGACGCCGTCGATGGCATGCACGAGGCGTTGACGCAGGCCGTCGAAACGTCCGGCCGGCCCTTCCTCGGCATCTGCGTCGGCATGCAGCTGATGTCCTCGCGCGGCCTCGAGAAGACGACCACCAAAGGGTTTGGCTGGATCAAGGGCGACGTCGTCGAGATGACGCCCACCGACCCGGACCTGAAGATCCCGCAGATCGGCTGGAACACGCTCGACCTGCACCGGTCGCATCCGCTGTTTCACGGCATCAGGACAGGATCGGACGGGCTGCACGCCTATTTCGTGCATTCCTACCATCTGGCTGTCGAAAATCCGGACGAACTGGTCGCCACCACCGGCTATGGCGGCGCGATGACGGCGTTTGTCGCCAGAGACAACACCGCCGGCGCGCAGTTCCATCCGGAAAAGAGCCAGACGCTTGGCCTCGCCCTGATCACGAATTTCCTGCGCTGGAAGCCCTGACATGATCCTTTTTCCCGCTATCGACCTCAAAGACGGCCAGTGCGTGCGCCTCAAGCTCGGCGACATGGAGCAGGCGACGGTCTACAATCCCGATCCGGCCGACCAGGCGAAAGCCTTCGAAGAGCAGGGTTTCGAGTGGCTGCATGTGGTCGATCTCAACGGCGCCTTTGCCGGCGAGACGGTCAATGGTGCCGCGGTCGACGCGATCCTGAAGGCGACGAAGAACCCGGTGCAGCTCGGCGGCGGCATCCGCACGCTTGCCCATATCGACAACTGGCTCAGCCGCGGGCTGGCGCGCGTGATTCTGGGGACGGTCGCGGTGCGCGATCCGGCGCTGGTGATCGAGGCGTGCCGGCTGTTCCCGGGCAAGGTCGCCGTCGGCATCGACGCCAAGGGCGGCAAGGTCGCGGTCGAGGGCTGGGCGGAAGCCTCGGAACTCGGCATCATCAAGCTTGCCCGCAAATTCGAGGGCGCCGGCGTTGCGGCGATCATCTACACCGACATCGACCGCGACGGGATTCTCACCGGCATCAACTGGGCATCGACGCTGGAGCTGGCCGAGGCCGTTTCCATTCCCGTCATTGCCTCGGGCGGCCTCGCCTCGATGGAGGATATCCGCCGCATGACGGAACCGGACGCCGCCAAGCTCGAAGGCGCCATTTCCGGCCGCGCCCTCTATGACGGGCGCATCGATCCCGCCGAGGCGCTGGCGCTGATCAAAGCCGCTAAGTGATTCGAAGGACTCGATTTTCTCAGTTTGTCAATTCGAGTCTTGACGTTCTTCATATGTTCCTATAAGCTTCTCATCAAGTGGACAGGGGGATGTTCCCAGTCGGCGTCTAGCCTCGGTGTAACCGGGGCTTTTCGCTTTTTAGGGCTACGGAAATATTTTCAATCCGTAGCCGTTTGCTCTACCGTTCGCACCCCGTCTGAATTTTTGTTCTATAATTTCGAGAGCGCGATTTCGCTGGTTTGGACGTATTTCGGCGAGACCTATGGGGCGTGCGATGAGATCGGAAATTTGGAGGCCGCAGGAATTGGCTGATTTTTCCTGGAACTGAATATCCAGACAATCCATGTGCACCCTGCCGAAATTGCCACGATCACAAATCCTTCTAAATTCGAGTTCAATGGAAGCGTCCTCTTTCTTGCCCCGGCGCTCCAGAATGCAATGGGTCATTCTATCGGTTTGACCTTTTTCGCTCAGAAAACGATAGAGGCGTTCCATACAGAATTGGAGGCCGATTTCGTATGGATTGCCTGGATCCTTGTAACGCTCCTTTAGTCGCTCCTTGTTGATCACTGCTGCAATGACTGTGAATTCAGCTTCCTGCATCAACTCATTCATCTCTCCGATGAAACGCGCGCGCTTTTCCTGATTTTGTAGAAACTTGAATGGCGCCATCTGCTTTCTAATTTCGCGCTCGTGAAAAACGACCGTATCGTGGCCAAACCAACGAAATTTCAGGCGCTGAAAATTTGGCACAGTGCGTGTGACATACGCCTCTTTTTCAAATATGCAGAACGCCAGAACGAATACAGGATAATTTGGAGAAATGGTCACAAGGTCGTGGTCTCCACTCTCATCCACGTAAACGATGTAATCGCTGAACAACTATGTCACCTTTCGAGAAGCACGCTAAAGTAGCAAAAACGCCATGACTTTAAAAGCCCGTGTCATCCCCTGCCTCGACGTGAAAGACGGCCGTGTCGTCAAGGGGGTCAACTTCGTCGATCTGATCGATGCCGGGGATCCGGTCGAATCGGCCAAGGCCTATGATGCCGCCGGTGCCGACGAGCTGTGTTTCCTCGACATCACGGCGTCCTCCGACAACCGCGACACCATCTTTGACGTCGTCGCCCGCACGGCCGATCATTGTTTCATGCCGCTCACCGTCGGCGGCGGCGTGCGCCAGATCGCCGATATCCGCAAGCTGCTGCTCGCCGGGGCCGACAAGGTTTCGATCAACTCGGCCGCGGTGAAGAACCCCGATTTCGTCGCCGAGGCCGCCGACAAGTTCGGCAACCAGTGCATCGTCGTCTCGATCGATGCCAAGAAAGTGTCGGGCGCCGGTGAAACCGATCGCTGGGAAATCTTCACCCATGGCGGCCGCCAGTCGACCGGTATCGACGCCGTCGAATTCGCGCAGCGTATGGTCAAGCTCGGAGCCGGCGAATTGCTGGTGACCTCGATGGACCGCGACGGCACCAAGAGCGGCTACGACATTGCGCTGACGCGCACCATCGCCGATTCTGTGCGGGTGCCGGTGATCGCATCCGGCGGCGTCGGCACGCTCGACGACCTGGTGGCCGGCATCAGGGATGCCCACGCCACCGCGGTTCTGGCCGCCTCGATCTTCCATTTCGGCACCTATAGCATTGGCGAGGCCAAGCGCTACATGTCCGAGCATGGCATTGCCATGCGTCTCGACTGACGCGAAGAAGGACGGCGAATGAGCGATTTCTCCCTGTCGGATCTCGAAAGGATCGTTGCCGAACGCGCCAAGGCGTCGCCGGACGAATCCTGGACGGCAAAACTGGTGGCGCAGGGCCAGACAAGAGCCGCGAAGAAGCTGGGCGAGGAAGCCGTCGAGACGGTGATCGCGGCCATCGGCGCGGACCGCGCGGAACTCGTCGCCGAAAGCGCCGACCTGCTCTATCACCTGATGGTCGTATTGAAAATTGCTGATATTCCGTTGCAGAATGTGCTGGACGAGCTCGAACGGCGCACGAGCCAGTCCGGGCTTCAGGAAAAGGCCAACCGGAAGAGTTCATGACGATCGTCGCAAAAGACCTTGAGCCGGCCGATATTCCGGATCATTTCGACAACAAGGACTATTCGCCCTATCGCTTCTTCTCGGCGGAGGAATGGTCGAAGTTCCGTGCCGACACGCCGTTGACGCTGACGGCCGACGAGGTGCACCGGCTGCGCTCGCTGAACGACCCGATCGATCTCGACGAGGTCCGGCGCATCTATCTCTCGCTGTCGCGGCTGCTGTCGGCCCATGTCGAATCCTCGCAGATGCTGTTTGCCCAGCGCCAGCGCTTTCTCTCCATGTCGAACGAGACGAAGACACCCTTCGTCATCGGCGTTGCCGGCTCGGTCGCCGTCGGCAAGTCGACGACGGCGCGCATCCTCGCCGAGCTTCTGTCGCGCTGGCCATCGAGCCCCAAGGTCGACTTGGTGACGACCGACGGCTTCCTCTATCCGAACGCCGTGCTCCAGCGCGAAAACATGATGGACCGCAAGGGTTTTCCGGAAAGCTACGATATCGGCGCGCTCCTGCGGTTCCTTTCGGCGATCAAGGCCGGGCAACCCTATGTGAAGGCCCCCTCCTATTCGCACCTGACCTATGACGTGCTGCCCGACCAGTTCAAGATCGTCGACCGGCCGGACATCCTGATCTTCGAGGGCATCAACGTCCTGCAATCCCGCAATCTTCCGGCCGACGGAAAGATCGTGCCGATGGTCTCGGATTTCTTCGATTTCTCGATCTACATCGATGCCGAAGAAAGCCTGATCCACAACTGGTATGTCAACCGCTTCATGCACCTGCGGCAGACGGCGTTCAAGGATCCGAACTCCTTTTTCAAGCGCTACGCGCAGATCAGCGAAGAGGAAGCGCTGACCATCGCCGAAGGGCTGTGGCACAACATCAACCTGAAGAACCTACGCCAGAACATCCTGCCAACGCGGCCACGCGCCGACCTGATCCTGCAGAAGGGCGAGAACCACCTGACGGAAACGGTGGCGTTGCGCAAGCTGTGACAGCTATAGCGTGACCCGGCGCAGCGTCAGGTTGATGCGCCCGCCGTTCTTCAAAAGCGTCGAGGTCGACGGGTAGATCTTGTCGACGCCGTGGAAACACAGGCGCCCCTCCCCGCCGAGCACGACGATATCGCCGCTCGACAGCTTGAACGACAGCGTGCGGCCGCCGCGTTCGTTGCCGCCGACCCGGAACAGGCACGTGTCGCCCAGCGAAATCGACAGGACCGGCGTCTGCAGATCCTGTTCGTCGCGATCCTGGTGCAGGCCCATGCGGGCATCGTCCGTATAAAAATTGACGAGACAGGCTTCCGGCGGCCTGGCGCTGCCGCAAACGGTTTTCCAGATTTCCAGGAGCGCCGGCGGCATGGCCGGCCAGGGTTTTCCGGTAACGGGATGCTCGCGCTGATAGCGGTAGCCGAGCGCCTTGTCGGTGACCCAGCCAAGCGAACCGCAATTGGTCATGCGCACCGACAGCGGCTTGCCGGTGCGTGGCATTTCCGGCACGAACAGCGGCGCCTCGGAAACGACGGCACGGATCGTTTCGACCAGCGCCTCCTGCCGGTCCCTATCGAGAAAGCCGGGCAGATGCCGGATGCCCTTAGGCAGGACCTGCATGGCGCCGCACCCTCTATTCCAGACCCAGAACGGCCTGCGGGGCGCCGAAGCGTTCCGCCCAATCCAGATAGGCGACGTCGGTCGGGCCGACCACATGCTCGACGAGGTTCCACCGCCCGGACTGGAAACGCAGGAGCGCAAAGACCGTCAGTCCGTCCATCATGTCCGCTTCGCCGGCAAAGCTTGTGTCTTCGACGTCGATCGCCGCGCCGCCGGGGCGTTGCGGATCGACCTGAACGAAGGCCCATTTCGCCGTGGTCCGCAGGGTGGCGACCACGAACTCGACAGGCCCGCGCATTTCCGCTTCGATGGCAGGACGCAGCGCATCGAGCACGGCGGCGCGTTCCGCCGATCCCTTTGCCGGCTCATGGACCGTTTGCGCGAACGCCATGCCTGTCCATGCGGCCAAAATAACCGCACAGACAAGCAGCGAAAGTTTTTTCATATACGGGATGATCACGCCTGCTCCAGATCCGGAATCCGCAGGACCTGACCGGGATAGATCTTGTCCGGATGGGTCAGCATCGGCTTGTTGGCATCGAAGATCACCGTGTTCTTGGCTCCCTTGCCCTTGCCATACTGGGCTTCGGCGATTTTCCAGAGGTTGTCGCCTTTCTTGACCGTGTAGAAGACCGGTGTTTTTGCGGCAACGGGCGTGGCCGCTTCGGCGTCTGCGACTTTCAGCTCGCCGGCCTCGACCGTCGATATTCCAAGTGTGTTGCCAACGGCGATGACGGCCTTCTCGAAGGCGGACTGGTCCTTGACGACGCCGGTCAGCACGACCTTGTCCTCGACGACGGCGACATCCACCTTGTCGGTACCGAGATCATGCGAGGCCAGTTCCTTTTTCACGGCCTCGACATCCGGGACATCGTCGTCACCGCCAAGTCCGAGCTTCTTGCCGGCATTCTTGATAAAGCTGAAAAGACCCATTGTCCGTCTCCTTTTCTGTGTTCTCCGCTTTAACAGAGTGCGGTGGCATCTAAAAACAAGGCGTCGTTCGAAAACTTGTTCCGCCTTCCCGATCTGCGCCATATTACTCGCCTTCGGGCCGACCGCGCATCTTCTTGACCTCGCCACGTCCCGTCTTGGCCTTCAGGCGCCGCTCGATCGAACCCTTGGTCGGTTTCGTCTTGCGGCGGGGCGGCGGCGGCGGTTCGGCGGCTTTCAGGATCAGCTCCTTCAACCGCTCGCGTGCATCCTCGCGATTGCGCTCTTGACTGCGGAACCGCGATGCCTCGATCATCAGCACGCCGTCCTTGGAGACCTTGCGGCCGGCAAGCTTGATGGCATTGTCCCGCACCCGCTCCGGCAAGGCCGGCGAGGCGGCGATGCCGTAGAAAAGCTGGACTGCCGTCGAGACCTTGTTGACGTTCTGCCCGCCCGGCCCACCGGCCAGCACGAATTGCTCCGTCAATTCCCAGCCGGCGATGACAATGCGGTCGTTGATGTAAAGCGGATCACTGGCCATGGCTGTCTTCCTTCGACAGCGTCTATCTCACAGGTGCGGCCCGTTGAAAACGCCGCAACGCAAAAACCCGGCTCGGGGGAGCCGGGTTTCACGTGAATCATCGAATGCGATGTTTATTCGGCCGCAAGTTTCATGCCGGGCGCCGCATCGCGAACGCTGCCATCGACATGGCTTTCGAACTTGGCGAAATTGCCGACGAACATATCGACCAGCTTGCGTGCCTGGACATCATAGGCCGCCCCGTCGCTCCAGGTGGAGCGTGGATCGAGGATGGAGCCATCGACGTCTGCAACCGAAACCGGCACCGCGAAGCCGAAATTCGCATCCGTGCGGAATTCCGCCGTCTTCAGCGAGCCGTCGAGGGCCGCGGCCAGAAGCGCCCGCGTCGCCTTGATCGGCATGCGGTTTCCGGTGCCGTAGGCGCCGCCGGTCCAGCCGGTGTTGACCAGCCAGCAGGTGACGTCGTGTCGGGCGATCAGCTCCTTCAGCAGGTTGCCGTATTCGGAGGGATGGCGCGGCATGAACGGCGCGCCGAAGCAGGTCGAGAAGGTCGCCTCCGGTTCGGTCACACCCTTTTCCGTACCGGCGACCTTGGCGGTGTAGCCCGACAGGAAGTGATACATCGCCTGTTCCGGCGTCAGGCGCGCGATCGGCGGCAGGACGCCGAAGGCATCGGCCGTCAGCATGATGATGGTACGCGGATGGCCGGCCTTGCCGGTATCGCTGGCATTCGGGATGAAATCCAGCGGATAGGCGCAACGGGTGTTTTCGGTCAGCGAGCCATCGTTGAAGTCCGGGATACGGTCCTCGTCAAGGATGACGTTTTCCAGAACCGTGCCGAAGCGGCGGGTGGTCGCGAAGATTTCCGGCTCCGCCTCCGCCGAAAGACGGATGGTCTTGGCGTAGCAGCCGCCTTCGAAATTGAAGATGCCGGCCTCGCCCCAGCCGTGTTCGTCATCGCCGATCAGCGTGCGCTTGGGATCGGCGGACAGCGTCGTCTTGCCGGTGCCCGACAGGCCGAAGAAAACCGCCGAATCGCCGGCCGGGCCGACATTGGCCGAGCAGTGCATCGGCATGACGCCCTTTTCCGGCAGCAGATAATTGAGCGCTGTGAACACCGACTTCTTCATTTCGCCGGCATAGGAGGTGCCGGCAATCAGCACGAGGCCGTTGACGAGATCGCAGGCAATGACCGTTTCCGTGCGGCAGCCGTGACGGGCAGGATCGGCCTTGAAGCTCGGCAGATCGATGATCGTCAACTTCGGTGCGAAATCGGCAAGCGCCTCGCGCTCCGGACGGATCAGGAGGTTGCGGATGAACAGCGAATGCCAGGCGAATTCGGTGACGACGCGGGTCGGCAAAGCGTTGACGGCGTCGGCGCCGCCGATCAGGTCCTGCACGTAAAGCGACATGCCGCCGGCATGCTCAAGCATGTCCGCATGCAGCACGGCGAAGTGCTCCGCCGACATTTCCTTGTTGTTGTCCCACCAGATCTGGCCGGCGGTCGTGTCGTCGCGGACGACGAACTTGTCCTTGGCGGAGCGGCCCGTGTGCTGGCCGGTCAGGGCGCGAAGCGCGCCATGGGCGGTGAGTTGCGCTTCACCGCGGCGCAACGCTTCCTCATAAAGTTCAGCCGTACCGAAGTTATAGCGGACCGTATCCAAAGTCTTGAAACCAATTGATTCCAGCCCGAGCGCCGGGTTGCGAATACCAAGTTCCTTCATGGTCCAGCTTTCCTTCCCTGTTTTGCCAAACGGCTTTGATTTTGCGGACCATAGAAGCGGATAGTCTAAAACACAAGATCGCACATCGAAAAAACCAATGATTTCAGTATATTAATCGATTTAAAGAAAAATATCGCTTTTTTAATCGGTTGAATCCGCCTTCCAAAACGTCCTGTTTCAAGAGGAAATTTCGATCCGACGGGGCAATCGGAAATTTTGACGTTTTACTTCGCCACAATTTGTTCCACCTTTATACTCAAGAAGCGCTCGGACTGATGGCCTGTGCCTGGGGCTGGACCATTCGACCAGGAGCGCCTTAATGATGGAGCCACTTACGATGCAGACGATTGCACTTGTCGATGACGACCGGAATATCCTGACCTCCGTTTCCATTGCGCTGGAAGCGGAAGGGTACAAGGTCGAGACCTATACCGACGGTGCCTCCGCCCTGGACGGACTTCTTGCCCGCCCGCCGCAGCTTGCGATCTTCGATATCAAGATGCCGCGCATGGACGGCATGGAGCTCCTGCGCCGCCTGCGGCAGAAATCCGATATCCCGGTGATTTTCCTCACCTCCAAGGACGAGGAAATCGACGAACTCTTCGGCCTGAAGATGGGCGCGGACGACTTCATCACCAAGCCGTTTTCCCAGCGGCTGCTGGTGGAGCGGGTCAAAGCGATCCTGCGCCGCTCGGCAAACCGCGAGGCAGCGGCTGCCGCGAACGCCGCCGGCAACCCGAAATCGGCGGCCGATATCCAGGCGCGGTCGCTGGAGCGCGGCCAGCTCGCCATGGACCAAGAGCGCCACACCTGCACCTGGAAGAACGAACAGGTCACCCTGACCGTCACCGAATTCCTGATCCTTCACTCGCTGGCCCAGCGTCCGGGCGTCGTCAAAAGCCGCGATTCGCTGATGGATGCCGCCTATGACGAGCAGGTCTATGTCGACGACCGCACCATCGACAGCCACATCAAGCGGCTGCGCAAGAAGTTCAAGATGGTCGACAATGATTTCGACATGATCGAAACCCTCTACGGCGTCGGCTATCGTTTCCGCGAATCGGCCTGACTTCGCCGGGCGCGAGCCGGCAGCGGGAGCGCGGCAAGGCTGGCGCCCCGCCTGACCTGCCTGTATGATCAGGAACAGGCATCAGGCTGTCAAATCACCCCGATGGGCCATGGACGGGCGACCTCGCCCGCCGACAATGTCAAGGACCGCGCTGGCGGAAGTGGAAGACTTGGTCGAAGTCTTGCGAAACATGGATATGGATGACATCGACGGGAAGAACGCTTCCAATCGGCGATGGGCGCATCCGTTCACCCTCGTCCGCCGCATCTTCGGCAATGCCGTCTTTTCCAGCCTGACGCGCCGCATCCTGTTCTTCAACCTCGTCGCGCTCGTCGTCCTCGTCGGCGGCATCATGTATCTCAACCAGTTCCGCGAGGGGCTGATCGACGCGCGCGTCGAAAGCCTTCTGACCCAGGGCGAAATCATCGCCGGCGCGATTGCGGCCTCCGCCTCCGTCGACACCAACTCGATCACCATCGACCCGGAAAAATTGCTGGAACTGCAGGCCGGGCAAAGCATCACGCCGCTGCCGAGCGACGAGGACCTCGAATTCCCGATCACCCAGGAGCGCGTCGCGCCCGTGCTGCGACGGCTGATTTCGCCGACCCGGACCCGCGCCCGCCTGTTCGACGCCGATGCCGATCTCCTGCTCGATTCGCGCCATCTCTACACCGGCGGCCAGGTGCTGCGCTTCGATCTGCCGCCGATCGACCCGGAATCGGCCACCTGGTCGGAATGGCTTAACGGCCTGTTCAACCGCATCCTGCAGCCCGGCAACCTGCCGCTCTACAAGGAACCGCCCGGCGGCAACGGCTCGATCTATCCCGAGGTGATGAATGCGCTGACCGGCGTGCGCGGCG
>UCJH01000007.1 GCA_900472785.1 Hyphomicrobiales bacterium
GAGGGAAAAGAATAATCTCCCCCCTTGAGGGGGAGATGTCACAAAGTGACAGAGGGGGGGAAGCCACGGCATGTTAAAAACTTTCCTCAAATCGCTGTCCTCGCCCTCAAGGCCGCCGTCAGCGTACCCTCGTCCAGATAATCCAGTTCGCCGCCGACCGGGACGCCATGGGCGAGCCGGGTGATCTTGACGCCGAGGCTGTCGAGCTGGTCGGTGATGTAATGCGCCGTCGTCTGGCCTTCGACCGTGGCGTTCACGGCGATGATCAGTTCACGGACGCCGCCTTTCGACACGCGTTCGACAAGGCCGCGAATGTTGAGGTCGTCCGGCCCGACGCCATCGAGCGGCGACAGCGTGCCGCCGAGCACGTGATAAGCGGTGTTCATCGTGCTGGCCCGCTCCAGCGCCCAGAGGTCGGAGACATCCTCGACGACGATGATCACGCCATTGTCGCGGCGATCGTCGGAGCAGACGCTGCAGGGGTCGATGGTATCGACATTGCCGCAGCAGGAGCAGATGCGAACCTTGCGATGGGCCTCGCCCATGGCATCGGCAAGCGGCCCCAGAAGCTGGTCCTTCTTCTTGACAAGATGAAGCGCTGCCCGGCGCGCCGAGCGCGGCCCGAGGCCCGGCACCTTCGCCAGCAGCTGGATCAGTTTTTCAATTTCGGGACCGGTGACTCGCTTTGCCATGCGGCGTTTCTATCCCATATCTTTCGGGAACGGAATCGCTCGGAGCGGTTTTCCGCGACCATCGAAAGGTTCAAACACCGATGCCATCCATGCGTATCCTTGCCGTCTGCAGCGGCAATGCCGAGCGGCTGCGGGGGAAGTCCTACAAGAGCGGGATCTTCAAGCATCCGGTCGCGGCACCGGTGATGATCGACCGCGAGGGGCTGATCGGTGATGCGATCTGCAACCGCAAGCATCATGGCGGCATCGATCAGGCCGTCTACGGTCTGGGTTCCGTCGATCTGGACTGGTGGTCGGCAGAACTCGGGTCCGAGGTCAGCCCCGGCACGTTCGGTGAAAACCTGGTGATCGGGGGCGTCGACAGCCGCGTTATCTCCGTCGGCGACCGGTTCGAGACCGAACAGGTCATCCTGGAAGTGACATCGACACGGATACCCTGCGCCACCTTCGCCGCCAGAATGCAGGATGCCCAGTTTCCCAAGCGTTTCTACAAGGCCGGGCGTCCAGGTTTCTATTGCCGGGTGTTGAAGGCGGGGACGGTCGAGCCGGGCGACATCGTGACCTTTCGTCCGTTTTCCGGCGAACGCGTCCTGATGCCCGAAATGCTCGGCACCTATGGACGCAACCTCTCTGCCGTCGATCGGGCGCGCTATCTGGCAGCGCCGATCCACTACAAACTGCGGGCGAAACTGACAACTCCCTAAGGGGTCTAGGCGCAACTCCTGTACGTTCGTGCCTTAACCATCCCGTCAAGTCCCGCTTTATTTCAGGGCCGTCCCGATCTATGAGAGACCCTGTCGCAACGCCATCGAATTCAGCCGGGCGGAGGCGGCCAATCGATGATCACGCTTGTTCCGCATAACCGGATCGCGTCTGCCTTGGTGGACGCGCAGGACTGGCGCGTGGGCTCGCGAAACCGTGTCAGGACAGATCATGCAGGCATGTGCAGCAACAATCGGCAGGGCATTGAGGGTTCCCGTTCTGGTCGCCGTCGCGATGCTGTCGCTTGCCCTGCCGACGCTCGCCCAACCCGGCGGCTGTTCGATGACGCCGGCCGCATCATCCTCCGGCGGGCAGGGTGCCGAAGCAGCCCGCCTGCGCCGCCAGATTGCCGCCAATGAGGCGTTCAGCGCCAAATATGGCTGCGCATCGGGCAAGTCGTCGCTTGCCTGCCGTGAAATCTTCGGCCGCATATCGCAGGCCGGCCGCCGCCTTGCGCAGATCTCGGCGACGCCCGCGACGCGAGCCCGTTGCAACCGCCCGATAGACCGACAGAATGTGTTCGAAGCGTTTTCCCCGCAGCGTCGTGGACAACAGCCCGCGCAGAGCCGCATGGTGCAGGATCAAACCTATCCGATGCATCGCAACGCGCCTGTCCAGGTGGCGCGGATGGAAACCATGTGCGTAAGACTGTCGGACGGCTATTTCTTTCCGTCGCCGAACTCCGGCTATGGCCATCCGCGCGACACGGACAAGATCGCGGTCCAATGCAAGTTCATTTGCGACGCGGCGGACATGGATGTCTACCGGATGACGGGCACGGACCGGAATGCCGACGACATGGTGTCGCTGACGACGGGCAAACGCTATGCCGAACTGCCAAGTGCAGGGGCCTATCGCGTCGCCGTTCCGGTGCGGACCTGCGATATGGCGCGATATTACAAGACAGCGCTCGCCAAGGTGCCCTCCGTCGAGACAGGCGATCTAGGCGTATCGACCGAGGATCAGGCGGTTCCGGTACCGATGCTCGCGATGAACATGAGCCTGATGAGCGATGTCGGCCTGCGTGGCAGCCGCAGCCTGGTGACCGATCGTCCGCGCAAGGTCCGCATCGTCGGGCCTGCTTTCCTGCCCGTCGAAAATTGAACCGGGACTAAATCAGAACGGCAGCTTCATGCCGGGCGGGATCGGCAGGCCAGCGGTCAGTTCGCGGGTTTTTTCGGCGGTGATCGCTTCCGCCTTGTCCTTGCCGTCCTTGTGGGCGGCGACGATCAGGTCTTCGAGGATCTCGACATCGTCTTCCTTGAACAGTGACGGATCGATCTTGAGACCCTTCAGGTTGCCCTTGCCGTCCATGCGGACCGAGACAAGGCCGCCGCCGGACGTGCCGGTGACTTCGAGCGCGGAGATTTCCTCCTGCATCCTCTCCATCTTGGCCTGCATTTCCTTGACTTTGCCCATCATGCCCATGATGTCACGCATCGCGATCTCCTGCTTTGTCCTGATAGATTAATTAGTGCTCGATGTCGTCGCCGGGAAGGATGTCGCCTTCTTCGGACTCGGCGGCCGCCGCGGCTACGGGGACCAGGTCCGATTCGGGTTCAGGCCCCTTGATGCGGACGTCGGTGATCCTGGCGCCGGGAAAACGCGCAAGGATCGCTGCCACATCCGGATCCTGGCGGGCGTCGCTGACGCGGCGTTCCTGCGCCTGGGTTTCCGCTTCGATCAGCGTCGGCTGTCCCGGTTCGCGGCTGAGGATCACCATCCATCGGCTACCGGTCCATTCCTCCAGTTTTTTCTGAAGGTCGGCGACCAGCGTCTTCGGCGCGTCGTCGGGAAGGTTGATTTCCAGCCGTCCGGGCTCGAGGCTGACCAGCCGCACGAAACCGCGCACCAGCGTCTTCAGCCGGATGTCACGGTTGGTCGCGCAGAGGTCGGCGATGTCGCTGACCGAGCGGATAGGAACTTTCGGTTCGCTTTTGACAACGGGCGCTTCGACAGGCTTGGCCTCGGTCTTCCCAAGCGTTGCCACCGGCTGTTCGGCTGCTTCCGGCACGGCCCGCAGCATGGTCGCGCCGTTTCCGGTCATGCGCTGGGTGGGCAGGGTGTCGCCCGAGCGGGCCTGTGCCGAATTGCCCGTGTGCGCATTGCCGGTCGCCGACGGTACGCCAGCGCCATTCGAACCATTGGGGGCTGAAGGCTGCCGTTGCGGCTCGGCGCCGGAAAGCTCCAGCAATCGCCGCGCCGCATCCTCGGGTGCAGGCAAATGCGCGGCATGGGCAAGCCGGATCAATACCATCTCGGCCGCGCCGGCCGGCCGTGACGAGCTTTCCGTTTCGGGAATGCCTTTCAAAAGCATCTGCCAGATGCGCGACAGGGTCGTCACGGCAACGCCGTTCGCAAACTCCGCACCGCGCACGCGCTCGATCTCGCTCAGGGACTGATCGCCGCTCGCATCCGGAACATATTTCAACCGGGTCACGAGATGGGTGAAATCGGCAAGGTCGGTCAGCACGACGGCCGGGCTGGCGCCGGCCTCGTACTGGCCGGCAAACTCCTGCAGAGCCGCGGCGACATCGCCCTTGACGATATGCTGGAAGAGATCGACGATCCGCGCGCGGTCGGCAAGGCCGAGCATCGAACGCACGGCTTCCACCTCGACCACGCCGCCGCCATGGGCGATCGCCTGGTCGAGCAGCGACAGCCCGTCGCGCGCCGAACCTTCGGCCGCGCGCGCAATCATCGCCATGGCATCCGGATCGGCCGAAATGCCTTCCTTGCCGAGAATGGTGGTGAACAGGCCAACGAGATCCGACGCCCCGATGCGGCGCAGGTCGAAGCGCTGGCAGCGCGACAAAACGGTGATCGGAACCTTGCGGATTTCGGTGGTGGCGAAGATGAACTTCACATGTTCCGGCGGCTCTTCGAGCGTCTTCAAGAGGCCGTTGAAGGCCTGCGTCGAAAGCATGTGCACTTCGTCGATGATGTAGACTTTATAGCGCGCCGAAACCGGGCGGTAGCGCACCTGCTCGATGATCTCGCGGATATCGTCGATACCGGTATGGGAGGCGGCATCCATCTCGATGACGTCGACATGCCGGCCTTCCATAATCGCCTGGCAATGTTCGCCAGGGATTCTGAGGTCGATGGTCGGCTTGTCGATCTCGGCTGTCTTGTAGTTCAGCGCGCGGGCCAGAATGCGGGCCGTGGTCGTCTTGCCGACGCCGCGCACGCCGGTCAGCATATAGGCTTGCGCAATACGGCCGGTCTCGAAGGCATTGGTGAGCGTGCGCACCATCGGCTCCTGGCCGACCATCAGATCGGAGAAATCCTTGGGGCGATATTTGCGCGCCAGCACGCGGTAGGCGGCGGGCTTCTCGGATGTCGGGATCAACGTATCTTCGCTCATCGCCCTTTTTTCCCCGCGATGGGGCCGCTCGGCTTCAAGTCGTGTCCAGACAGGACAGAAGGAAAAGGGTGGGAGGCTGGCACGATGACCCGTGCCTGGCTCGTTGGGGCTGCTTCCTTCCGGACCTGACCCGGTTGGCGAGTGGCTCGTCCACCACCAACCTCCCGCTCCTCATATCGGCAATATCAAAACCAAATGCAAGCCAAGCCTTCAAAAAACTGCTATCGATTTCCAAAACAAGGAGAATATCGCTTCGCCTGACCCGGGAGATTTTCTTGCCTGCCTTTGATCTCGATGAACGTCTTGCCCGCGACAGCCTGCTGGTCGCCCCGATCGGCCTGTGCCAGCTTCGCCTTCTCAACGATCGGCGCTGGCCCTGGCTGGTTCTGGTTCCCCAGCGCGATGGTATCTCTGAAACCTTCGAGCTGACGCCGCTCGATCAGGTCATGCTCTCCTTCGAGACCAACCTCGTCGCCACGGCATTGAAAAAGGTCACCGGTGCGACCAAGATCAATGTCGGTGCGCTCGGCAACATCGTCCGCCAGCTCCATGTCCACGTCATCGCCCGCAACGAGGGCGATGCCAACTGGCCGGGTCCGGTCTGGGGGTATGGGAAGGCGGAGCCCTGGGACGCGGCGGACCGCGAAAGATTTGCAGCACGGATACTGGAAAACCTCTGATCATGACGAAATCGATCTTCGACCTGCGCAGCCCGCACCCCGAGCCGAGCACGCTCGTCGCCTTCGCCGAAAACCATCTCGACCGACAGTCCGAACACCGCGCCGACGATTGCATCGAGGCCGCGTTCAAGGTCGAGGGTGCGCATGCCTTCGCTTTTTCCGGCGGCAAGCTGGTGGTCAAGCATGACGAGAAGATCATCGACCCCTTGTTCGCGCCCTATGAGCTGGCCGGCCTTGAGCCACAGCTGGACGATGCCGTGCTTCTCGGCTTCCTTCCGAATGGCGAGCCGCGCCTCGCCGTGCCGGTCGGCCTCACCGAGGAGACGCTGCCGGCCCCCTTCAAGCTTGCCGACGGCCGCACGCTCTATCGCCAGCAGATGCTGCCCGACGAGGTGCTGGGCCAGTTCGCGCAGGCGTCGAGCCTGATCACCTGGAATGCAACCAACCGCTTCTGCGGCAAATGCGGATCGGCCATGGAAGGCAAGGCCGGCGGCTATCGTCGCGTCTGCACCGCCTGCGACCATATGGTTTTCCCGCGCACCGACCCGGTCGTCATCATGCTGACCATCGATCTGGAGCGCGATCTCTGCCTGCTCGGTCGCAGCCCGCATTTTCCGGAGGGTATGTATTCCTGTCTCGCCGGTTTCCTTGAGCCCGGCGAAACGATCGAGAACGCGGTGCGTCGGGAAACCCAGGAAGAGTCCGGCATCCGGATCGGCCGCGTGCGCTATCACGCGTCGCAGCCCTGGCCGATGCCGCATACGCTGATGATCGGCTGTTTTGCCGAAGCGAAATCCCGCGACATCCACCGCGACGACCAGGAGCTGGAGGATTGCCGATGGTTCTCTCGGGAGGAGACGGCGGCCATGCTGGTCCGCAATACCGGCGTCGCGCAGGGTCCCGGTGAACAGGTGCCGCCGCCCAAGGGCGCGATCGCCCACCAGCTGATGCGCGACTGGCTGGATTGGGTCGTGCCGTCTTGAAGGCAGACGGGTAATGGCGCGTTCGGAGCGGCTGCTCAATCTCTTGCAGGTGCTGCGCCGCTACCGCCAGCCGGTCAGCGGCCGTGTTCTTGCGGAAGAGACGGGCGTCAGTCTTCGCACGCTTTACCGCGACATTGCCAGCCTGCAGTCTCAAGGCGCGGTCATCGAAGGCGAGCCGGGCATCGGCTATGTGCTGCGACCGGGCTTCATGCTGCCGCCGATGATGTTTTCGAGGGAGGAGATCGAGGCCCTGGTTCTCGGTTCGCGCTGGGTGGCGCGCAGCGGCGACAAGGGATTGGCGGATGCCGCGACGGATGCGCTCGCCAAGATCGCCGCCGTGTTGCCGCAGGATCTGCGCAACGATCTCGACGCATCGACGCTTCTGGTCGGTTCAAGGCCACGGCCGGCCGAGATCGTCGATCTCGCAATCCTGCGCGACGCGATCCGCCGCGAACGCAAGCTGCAGCTGCTCTATGCCGATAATGACGGCCGCGAGACGGAGCGTGTCGTCTGGCCGTTCGCGCTTGGTTTTTTCGAGCAGGTCCGTGTCGTGATCGCCTGGTGCGAGATGCGACAGGATTTCCGGCATTTCCGCACGGACCGCATGGCGGCCGTCCATGTTCTGGAGGCTCGCTACGAGCGAAGGCGTTCGTCGCTGCTGAAGGACTGGCGCATCCGCGAGATCGACTCCCGAAAGACTGCTGACAGAAACTGACAGCATGCCGGCCTATTCTGAACTCCCATCAAAAGGAGATATGGAAATGGCTAGACCGAACCTCATCATACTGTCCGTCGAAGACCCGCTGGCAAGCGTCGCCTTCTATCGCGGTATCCTCGGAAAGGAGCCGCGCTTTGAAGTGCCGACCTTCTCTTCCTTCGAAATCGACGGCGGCTGGACGCTCGGCCTTTTGTCGACCAAATCCACGTCGGCCCTCCCGCCGGGCGAGGGCAATCGCATGGAAATCGGCTTCATGGTCGAAAACGAGGCAGCGATCCGCGCGCTCCATGACGAGTGGCAGGCAAAGGGCGTAGCGATTGTCGAGGAATTGACGGTCAGGGACTTCGGTCCGACCTTTGTCGGAGCTGACCCCGACGGTCACCGCCTGCGGGTTTGCCTGAACGACGAATAGTCTCAAAGACGAAAAGGCCCGACTAGGCCTTTCGGGCGATCTCCGCCGGTGAAACGGCGGAGATGATCGCTTCTCATCGCTGACTGGAGGGCAGCTTTGATCTTAGCGGCCGTAGACGGCGCTGTTGATTTCAGAGCGCGAAATGCCGAGGTCGCTGAGGGTATGGTCGCTAAGGCGGCTCAGTTCGCGAACGGCGCGGCGATTAATGGCGTACTGTACGAGTTTCTGACGGAAGTTCATGATGTCTCTCCTTGTTCGGTTGACAAGAAGATACGCATTTGCCCAAAAAATAAGTAGCGCAATGATTGCAGATTAGGCATGCGTCCGGCGCGGGACAGCCGACATTTTCCCGCCAAAATCCCCGGATTCCGGCGGGTTGAAGTCGCATTCGGGCACGAAATCGCCGCAAATATTAAAATGGTCTTAAATGCCGTTTAAATCGCCAGATGCGTCAGAGCGTCCGGCGCATGGGGTGGGCGCCATAGGTGCCGAGAAGACGCACCTTTTCGGAGAAGAATTTCAGCTCCTCCAGCGCGCGCGCGACATTTGCATCGGAAGGATGCCCTTCGATGTCGGCATAGAACTGCGTTGCGATGAACTTGCCACCGAGCTGGTAGCTTTCGAGCTTGGTCATGTTGATGCCGTTGGTGGCAAAGCCGCCCAGCGCCTTGTAAAGGGCGGCCGGAATGTTGCGGACATTGAAGACGAAGGTTGTGACGATCACCTCGTCCTTCGCGGAGCGCGCGATCGGCTGGTCTTCCAGCGACAGGACGACGAAACGCGTGACGTTGCTTTCCGTGTCCTCGACGTTCTCGGCGATGATGTCGAGACCATAGAGGTCGGCTGCAAGACGCGGCGCAAGCGCCGCCATCGAGCGGTCGCCCATTTCCTGCACCAGTTTTGCGGCGCCGGCGGTATCGCCGGCGACCACCGGCTTCCAGCCGTTGGCGCGGACGATCTTGCGGCACTGGCCGAGCGCATGGATATGGCTGTGCACGGTGCGGATCTCGTCGCGCGCGACGCCCGGCAGCACCATCAGCTGGAAGCGGATCGGCATGAAATATTCGCCGACGATATGCAGGTGCGATTCCGGCAGCAGGTGGTGGATATCGGCGACGCGCCCCGCGATGGTGTTCTCGATCGGGATCATCGCCAGATCCGCTTCACCGTTTTCCACGGCAAGGAAAGCATCCTCGAAGGTCTGGCAGGGCAGGGGTTCCATGTCGGGGAACATGTCGCGGCAGGCCATGTCGGAATTGGCGCCGTAGTCGCCCTGGAAGGAGATCCGGTTGGTCTTGGTGGTCATTGCGGGGTCCGATCAGGCTTTTGCGGAAAGAAGGCGCCGGGCTTTTTCAAGGTCGGCCGGCGTATCGACGCCGAGCGGAATGGATTTGACGATCTCGACATCGATGCGCATGCCGGCTTCGAGCGCCCTGAGCTGCTCCAGCGATTCGCGGCGCTCCAGGGTCGACGGCGGCAGCGAGACGAACGTCTCCAGCGCCTTGCGGCGATAGGCATAGAGGCCGATGTGGTGGTAGAGCGGTCCATTGCCGTGGGGAGCGGTGGTCCGGGTAAAATAAAGCGCGCGCAGCCGGGTGTGCGAAATCGGCGAGCCGACGACCTTCACGACGTTCGGATTGCGCTTTTCCTCTTCATCCTCGATCTCGACCGTCAGCGTGGCGATATCCACCGCCGGGTCTTCCAGCGGCCGCAGGGCCGCGCGTATCGTCTCGGGTTCGATGGTCGGCAGATCACCCTGAACATTGATGATAATCTCCGCCTTGCCATCCGGGTCGCTCTTCGTCAGGGCTTCATGGATGCGGTCGGAACCGGACTGGTGGTCGATGCGCGTCATCACGGCCTCGAAGCCTGCGGACCGAACAGCATCAAATGTGTCCTGATGGTCGACGGCGACGACAATCCGGCCCGCATTGGCATCCCTTGCCCGCAATGCCACTTGCACGATCATCGGTAAGCCGCAAATATCGGCCAGCGGCTTGCCCGGCAGACGTGTCGATGCCATGCGCGCAGGAATGAGAATAAGGGTTTTACCCAAAATATCGTGATTCATGCTTTGGCCTTCAAAACGCATCGGAAAAGTGTCAAAAGGTCTCAGTCCGGCGTGGATAATCTTTGTTGCAACGCAGAGCCAAAAGACATAGGTTCCGCGCGATTTCAAGATGGGCCGGTATATGTTTATGCCAGTCGCAAGGGGAGCGTTTGCAGATGAACTCGTATGTGAACATGGGTGTGGGTGCCTTTCTCGGTACGGTTTTCGTGCTGATGTCCGTGTCGATCGCATCGGAAGGCGTGTTTCACTCGGAAGCTCCCGAGAAGGAAGGTTTCGCGATCATCGCGGAAGAGAGTGCCTCGGAAGCCGGCGCCGGCGGCGCTGAAGAAGCCGAAGTCGATATCAAGCCGCTTCTTGCCGGCGCCGATGCCACGGCCGGTGCCGCCGTGTTCAAGAAATGCGCGAGCTGTCACACCATCGACAAGGGAGGGGCGAACAAAGTCGGCCCCAACCTGTTCGGCGTGGTGGAGCGTCCGATCGCCTCGCATGAAGGCTTCAGCTATTCGGCCGGCATGAAGACCTTTGCGGAAGCCAACAAGACCTGGTCCTACGATCACCTCAGCTTTTTCATCGAAGCCCCGAAGAAGCATGTCCCGGGCACCGCCATGGGTTTTGCCGGCGTCAAGAAGCCGGATGAGCGCGCCAACCTGATCGCCTATCTGCGCGAGCAGGCCGATAGCCCGGTTGCTCTGCCGGAAGCCACCGCGTCCGCGACGCC
This sequence comes from Hyphomicrobiales bacterium, assembly GCA_900472785.1. Lineage (GTDB taxonomy): Bacteria > Pseudomonadota > Alphaproteobacteria > Rhizobiales > Rhizobiaceae > Pararhizobium. The sequence goes on from UCJH01000007.1 coordinate 10,404, forward strand.
GGCGGCCGAAGGCGATGCTGCAAAACCGGCAGCCGAAGGCGACGCCGCAAAGCCGGCTGTCGAGGGCGAAGCTGCCAAGCCGGCGGCTGAAGGTGATACTGCAAAGCCGGCGGCCGAAGGCGAAAAGCCTGCTGCCGAGGGCACCGCTCCGGCGAACTGATCGTCATCAGAGCCATCCGACCAAAGATATGAAGCCCGGTTCGCGCCGGGCTTTTTGCTGTTCGCGATCGGGTGGCTACAGGAGGATATAGGCCCAGGTGGAAACCGAGAGCACGCCAAGCGCCGTCGTCAGCGTAATCGTCGAGGAGGCGAGGCCGTGACCGACATCGAAATGATTGGCAATCAGCCAGGCATTGACGCCGGTCGGAACGGAGGACGTCAAAACCAGTGCAGCCGTCCAGCTCTGGTTGAGCCCGAGCAATTGACAGGCGCCATAAACAGCCGCCGGAAACACGACGAGCTTGAGCATGCTGGTCACCGATGCCATGCCGATATGTCCCGACAGGCCATATTTGTCGAGCGCCATGCCGATCGAGATCAACGCGGCCGGGGCCGCCACGCCGGCCAGTTGATCGACGACGATTTTGACGGGACCGCCAAGCGGTACGCCGACGAGATGCGCCAGCGCACCGCAGGCGAGGCCGATCACCAGAGGGTTGCGCACCAGATTGCGGCCGATCCCCTTCAGCAGTTTCAGGGGGCTCTGTCCCGGTTTGCCGCTGACCCTGCGTTCCGCCCGCTCCATGAGGATCGTGCCGGCGATCATCATCACCGGCAGATGGACGGATAACAGGATCGATAGCGCGACAACGCCCTCATCGCCGACGCTGCGCGACACGAGCGGCAGGCCGATGAAAACCGTGTTGGCAAAGGCGGAGGAGACGCCGGCCAGCACGCCGATGCGCGCATCCTTGCCGAACAGCAGGGTTGCCGCTAAGTGGCCGAGCGTCCAGGTGACGGCGACGCCGGAGAAATAGGCGACCCAGAGCGGCCAGGGCGAACCGTCCCGGAAATCCGCTTCTGCAATCGTGCGAAACAGCAGGACAGGCACGGCAACCCGGAAGACGAAATCGCCCAGTGCATCGCCGACGGTGGGTTTCAGATACTGAAACCGGACGATCAGCCATCCGGCAAGGATCAGGATGAAGATCGGCACGACATTGAGGAAAACATCGGACATCAGGCACGGGTCCCGTGAAAGCAGATATCCGCCTTACTGCATAATGTGCCGGATCGGAATCGTTTTGCGGAAATATCCGTCGGGATAACCGAAATTAGAAGGACGCTTTCAACTGGCCGCCGATGTCGAGCCGCGGCTCGTCACCCTCGCGGAAGGTCGCCGAAAGGGTCGCGTCGGCTTTCCAGCGCTCGTCGAACGCCCATCCGAGCCGTCCGCCGAGTGAGGCGAAGTCGCGATCCCGCGAGCGGCCGGTGACGGTACCGACGAAGTTCACGTCGGCAGCGGCTGCGTTGCTGTCGCCGAATGTGCGGCCCACTGTTGCCGACAGCGTGTAGTCCAGCTTGCCGCCGGTATCGTGGGTCCAGCCGATTTCCGCCGCGACGGTGTCGGTTGCCGTTCGTTGGCCGGCGACCGTTGCCGCAAAAAGATTGTCGTTCGATGCCGCTTCGCCATAACCGTCGAGGTCAAGCCATGTGCGGGTGTAGCGAGCCGAGACGGCGAATTCGTTGGCGCTATCCGGCGCATAGATCGCGCCGACGCGGCCATAGGTGCTGAACAGCGTGCCCTCATCCGTGCCGTTTCCGGAAACTATGCGATTGGTGTCGAAGTAGGAGCGACTGAAGCGGATCGACATGTCCGGCGATCCCCAGGCGCCGATTTCGCCAAAAGCACGAAGCGCCGATCCGTTTTCCGGGGCGAGGTAGCGTACGGCTCCGGCCAGAAGGAGCGCGCTTTCCCGATCGACGTCAGCGTTGCCGGATCCGGCAAAGGCCGCCCCGCCCAGCAGGCTGAAGCCGTTGCCGGCTTCCCAGCGCCCGTTGAAGCCGGCGGCGGGCGCATTCGAGCTGCTGAAAAGCGCCAGGCTGTTTTCGCCCTGTATGCCCTGCTGGGCGCCGAGCATCAATTGCGCCGTATCCATCAGATCGATCGCAGCCGCCTGCCTTTGATCGGCCAGCTGGTTCAACGAGGCCGATACCGAATCGGCGGTGGTGAAGCCGATGCGGGCAAAGTCGATCGTGTCGAGGAAAAGGCCCGCCGCGAAATCCGTGTCGTTCACGGGGCCTTCCGCAGTGAGGGTCACGCCGAGCTGCAGCGTATCGGAGCCGAAACTGCCGATCCGTTCGCCCGCTTGCACATCCTCCTGCGTCGGACCGCCGATGCGGTAACGGATTGTCTTCTGCTCGCCCGGTTTGCCGGTTGTGATCGTGGCGGTCTGCCCGTCCTCGACCGTGACGAAGCCGCGATAGTCGACCGCGAATACGCTGTAGCCTTCCGGCTGCGTGACGTTGATGCTCAGGTTGCAGGTCGTGCTGCCGCGCGCCGTTCCGGAGGTGCCGCCGCCGGCGGCGGAAAAGTCGTCAAAGAGAACGCTGGTGGCATTGCCGTCGGGAGAGGTCACCGTGCTCGAGGTGCCGGGCGCGCAGCCATCGGCAGCCAGGGCCGTAGCAGGGAGCAGCGGGCAGGCCGCCGTCAGCAAAAGTCCGGTGGCAAGGGGAACGGGAAGACGCAAGACACTCTCCTCGAAGGACGGACGGCCAGGATGGCCGCCCGTTTTCAGTACAGCTTATTTGCAGGTGCGCCACTGCAGGCGATAGACGATGGCTGCCTTGACGTCCTGGGTATCGACTGTTGCCATGGCTTCCTGCCCGCGGGTGGTGTTGACGCGGATGCTGGAATTGGTGCGCAGGTTGACGTCGGTGCCGCAAGGCGACCAGACGAGCGAGTCGGCGACCAGCTTGTTGGAAATCAGGTAGTCCTTTTCCTTCGGGCCGGTAAACGTCTGGATGAAGGTCGGGCCGCGGGCGCCGGCAAAGAAATACTCGACATTGAACTGCGAACGGGCACCGCGCGGCAGCTGGTTGAAGCCGCGATAGTCAACGGCCAGAACCGAAACGCTGCGGCCCTGCGGCACATGCACCGGAATGGCGACATTGCAGGTCTTGCGATCGAAGGACTTGCCCGTGTCGCCGCCGGCCTGGACGATGTAGTCGTCGAACAAAAGGCTGAGCGCCTTGGCGTCGGGGCTCAAGGTCGCCGACACGCTGTCGGATGGGCAGCCGCTGCCGCCATAGCCGGGAATTCCGAGCGCGATATCGTCTGCATAGGCGACGGAGGTCATGAAGACGGTGGAGAGCAGGACGGCAAGAGCTTTCATGGATTTTTCCTCGATGGGGCCGACGAGGTTCTCCTCGTTCGGTTGCTATCTTATTTTATGTTGCTGAACCCATGCTGATTGGAGCGTTCAGATACAATTCACAGATGTCTGACACGTTTCTAGCGATATCCCGTAAACAAAATTTTAACCAAATGTGGTCGAAGCCGCCCGGATTTGCGGCGAAAATCCGGCAACCGCGCACACTTCGCGCAAGCATTGCATGCGATGCTACCCTTGAGGAGGCCCTGCAATGAACGAGAAATGGTGGCAGGAGCCCGTGGCGATCGAGCTCGACGGGATCGGCAAATACCGCTTTATTCACAATACCCGCGAGGCTGCCGAGTGTCTGCTCGAGCGGTGGCCCGTTCATGAAGGCCAAGCCTACAAGGCCGCGATCCGCATGTGCGGCCATGTACTTTCCGGTACGCAGCCTGCCGACTATGCCCGCCAGGATTTCATTGCAGCGGCCGTAGAGGCCCTCATTCATGTCAGACCGGCATCCTGACCGTCGGCACTCTGAAAAACCGAAGACCTTCCCCCGTTTTCCAACGGAACATTCCAGAATAAGCGACGTTCACTTTCCAACAGGCAAGGAGTGGGCGTCATGGTGCCGCATATTCAGGGTTTTTCCCATACGGACGACGATCCGCATCTCTCGGGCGACGATCTGGCACAGAAGGTTCTGCGCTATATTCGCTATGTTGCCCTTGTCGATACGTCGGAACTGTCGGTCTATGCGCTGGATCGGCTTATCGTGCTGACCGGATATGTATCCTGTGAGGCTGAACTCGGTTGTATCGAGGATGCCGCCGCGTCGGTGATCGGCGTTCACCTCGTCGAAAATCGTGTCGAGGTTCGCGTCAAGCCGAACTGAGCGTGTCTCCCGTCTCTCCTTAATGCCTGCCGTTCCACTCCCTTTTGCGTTCCCGCGCGGATCACGGTATGGAAGCCGCATCGCAAGGCTGCGGCATGGCCGGTGGTTGCCAATGCACGGGAGGAACGACGATGAGTCCGATCGTGCCAGGACGCACCTGCGGCACATGTTCGCTCTGCTGTATCCTTCCCGACATCGACGCCCTGTCCAAGCCTGCCAATGCGGTGTGCCGCCATTGCGTGCCGGGGCAGGGCTGCCGGATTTACGCGGATCGGCCAAAGCTTTGCGCCGATTTTCAGTGCCGGTGGATCGAGGATGCTCTGTTGCCGCCGGAATGGGAGCCGGCGCGCGCGCACATGATGGTCTACGAACAGGGCCGGCAAATCACCGTTCTGGTCGATCCGGCGCATCCCGATGTCTGGAGGCACGCACCCTATCACGACCAGCTGATGCAATGGGCCATCGAAGCCGATCCGTTGGGCGGCTTCGTGATCGTTTTCGTCGGCGATGCCGCGATCAAGATCGAGCCCGGATATTCGCGGCAATGACCGGGCTGGTCGAATGCCGGGAACTTTCAGGCGCTGGAACGATTGCTGCTGCGATGATCAGGAGTTGACATGGACCGCGAAGAGATATTCGCCCCGCTGGCCGAAATCGACCTGAAGAGATTGCAGCGTCTGCGCCTCCTGGCGCGGCTGATGGACACGGCAATCCGGATTCCGGGCACAGGCATCAGGATCGGCGCGGATTCGATCATGGGCTTGCTGCCCGTTGCCGGAGATGCGGGCGGCGCTCTGGTCGGGCTTTACATCGTCAACGAGGCCCGCCGGCTCGGCCTGCCATCGCACAAGCTGGCACGGATGATATCGAATGTCGCGCTGGACGGTCTGGCCGGCAGCGTCCCGCTCCTCGGCGACGTCTTCGATGTCTATTTCAAATCGCATCGCCGCAACGTGAAGATCGTTCTCGATCATTTCGGCATGCCGGAAAACGGCTAGAGCATCGTGCGGCGTGACGATTACAACACGAAGAAACCTTTCTGCAGCGCCACCGCATCGTCCAGGTGGATGCTGAAATCGGCTTTCCCATCACCGTTGACGTCGCCGTAGACGTAGGTGTCGGACGCTTTCAGATCGTAGCGCAGTTCGCCGGCGATTTTATGAAAGGTAGCCTGCCCGATGAAGGTGAAACCACCGTTTCCCGCGGTTTTCGTGCTGGCGTCGATCGCCGAGAGATCGATCCGGTCGCCGGCAACGAAGTCAAAGATGGTATCGCGGCCGCTCGCGGCCACGGTCGTGTCGCTCAGGGTCTTGTAGACGAAACTGTCGACTCCCGATCCACCGTAGAGATCGTCCGCCCCAAGACCGCCGATCAAGATATCGCGTCCGGCCAGCCCGTTCAGGACATTGGCTGCGCTGTTGCCGAGAAGCTGGTTTGCCGAGCCATTGCCCGCACCCGACAGGGCGGCCGTTCCCAGGAGTTCCAGATTCTCGATCCGGCTTCCCAGATTGTAGCTGATGGAGGCGCGTACGGTATCGGCGGGATTTATCGCCGTCGGGCTTTGCGGAACGAAGAAATCGGCGACGACGTCATCCTTTTGGTTCACGACGAAGGTGTCGCCCTTGTCGCCGCCTTCCATGTAGTCGGCGCCGGCACCGCCATCCAAATAGGTGGCGTACTGCCTGGCGGCGATCAGCGTGTCGCTGCCGGCGCCGCCATAGAGCTTCGCATCCCTGCTGATGAAGGCGTCGAGATAGTCGTTGCCACCGTCTCCGTAAAGCCGGGACAGATAGGCGCCTGCCGTGAGCTTGTCGTTGCCGTTGCCGCCCCAGATGTGGTTTTCGGCGAACAATCCGCCGGTCAGCGTGTCGTTGCCGTCAAGCCCGTAAATGGTGTTCACCGGTTGCTTGCTGAAGTCGCTGAGACCAACGAGTTTGTTATCCGTTGCTGTGCCCTTGATAATCGCCATGCAATACTCCCCAGCCCTTTTTTATCGTATTTTTGGGCCGTCCCTGTTTCACCGGATGGTACGCTTGCCTGCCGCGCCGGCCCCGGAAACACCTGAACGGCGCATCGCGGTGCTGTCGGCTGCAGATTGGAGTCCTACAGGAGAAAGATGAAATCTTGGTTGCCTCTTGCCCCCTCATCGTCGAGACGGCGGGCGCCAAGGAAACGCGACGCCCATGGCGCAAACCGGATTGATACGCTCCGATATCCGGAAAAACGACAGGGAATAGGCTGGATATGGGGGAAAGAGCGGGAGGCGCGTCTATGGCGTTCGCAGGGTCTGGCGGCAATTGAAGCGTGAAGGCTTTGAGGTCGCCCGCTGCGGTGTCGCCAGGCTTGTGAGGTCGATGAGCCTGCAGGGGATCATCCGAAGAAAGCCGATCCGCACGACATTCTCGGACAAGTCGGCCCCGAGCCCGTTTGACCGGGTTAACCGCCAGTTCAAAGCCCCTGCAGCAAACAAACTATGGGTTTCTGACTTCACCTATGTCGCCACCTGGCAGGGCTTTGTCTATGTGGCCCTTGTCATCGACGTCTTCGCTCGTCGCATCGTCGGCTGGCGGGCGAGCCGGACGGCGCATGCTGGCTTTGTCCTCGATGCCCTGGACTAGGCTCTTCATGATCGGCGTACCGATCATGGCGGCTGCCTTGTGCATCACTCGGACAGGGCGTCCAATACGTGTCCATTCGGTATTCCGAGCGGTTGGCAGAAGCTGGAATCGAGCCTTCCGTCGGAAGCGTCGTCGACAGTTACGACAATGCCCTCGCCGAGACGATCAACGGCCTCTACAAGGCCGAGGTCATCCATCGGCGTGGACCACGGAGGAGCTTCGAGACAGTGGAATTCGCCACTCTTGAATGGGTCACTGGTTCAACCACCGACGCCTTCGCGAGCCGATCGGGAATATACCGCCAGCCGAAGCCGAAGAGCGATACTACGCCATACTGGACGAACCAGCCATGGCCGCATAACTTAAACGAAATGGCCTCCGGCAAACCCGGGACGGTTCAGTTGTGATGCGCGCCGCCTTCGCGAGCCGGCTACGCCGGCCATCCCCAGTCGTGAGTCATCAAGTCCTCTCTTCAATTCCGAGCACCGCACGTCCGGTTCTAGTCGGCGGCGTTGGCAGGGCACCCAGACAGTCAGTCAACAATCAATAGTGAAAATGGTCGAGGCCGAAGGCCATGTTTGTCACTCGCCGGCATCGTCGAGGCGAAGGCTATTGATCCCATCTTTGATTGAAGTGATGATCCCGAATGTGCCCATAGCCACTGCTGTTGGGTCACAGTGCTGGTCAGGTGAGGTGTCGCGTTGATGTCAAAGATAAATTCGAGAAAAGTTTTCGGAGCGGTGGCAGCGGCCATTGTGGTGCTTGGTGTTGTACCTGGCTCGACACTCCGTTTGCAGGCAGAGACCATTCGCTTTCCCGGCAACCAATCGGGGGTTTCCAGTGGTTCGAGTAGATCGATCGATGTACGCGCGCCGTCCTACGGTGCCAGCACTGGCGCCACCGGAACGGCAAACCAAGCCGCCATTCAAAAAGCGATTGATTCAGGTGCTGCTGCACATTCTACTGTCGATATCATGGAGACTTTCGAAGTCAGATCCGTGCTGAAAACGTCGAGTAACCTGCATCTGCGCGGACATCAAAACGCTTGGCTCGTGCAGCAGGGCTCGTCTTCTGTTGGTGGGTTCTTGACCAATCTCCGTAACAACACCGCCGCCGCCGCAACTATCCAATCCAATATCGTTCTTGAGAACGTCAATATCGACGGGGCGGGAACAACCGAACCTGTTGAGTTGGAAGTGTTGTCTTCAACGGAGCGGACCGTAGCATTCACATCGGCTGCGTCGCCGGTCGATGGTTTCTACAAGGGGTTGGCCGTTGTCGACACGACCACCGCAAACATCGGCTTGAGGATAATTACTGACTACGTAGGTGCCAGCCGAACCGCAACCCTGTCTTCGAAATGGGCCAGGAAACCACCAGTTGGCACAAAAATGCTGGTTGGCTTCAATGACAACGCGGTGGGTTTCGCTGCCGGGCTCGACGGGATGGTTTCGATTGGCGGAGTTTCCAAAAACTACCCCGCGAACAAGCAAATTCCACCTGGCTTGGGCGGCAAGGGTTTCAATCTGGAGCAGGGGGTCGCAAACGCCAAGATCGTCGGCCGTCATGCAGAAAATTGTGGGACCGGTTTTTTTGTTCAGGGTTTACACGGTTCTTTCAAAAACGGTTCAACGAAAAGAACCGTCGCAATTGAACTCATCCGCAACAGCGTGAAGAACTGCGGTTCTGCGTTGACAATCGCCGGCATCAATAAGACCGCGGACCCGGACGGCGACACCAAGGACAGCCAAGTCACTGTCGCCGGTCTTACCTATGAAAACGCCGGACATAGCCCGTACAGGCTTGTCTCCGTCGATCACCAGAAATCCGGCGTCATCAACTTCCTTGAAGCCCAAAATGTCACCATTTCCAATGTGATTGGTCACAATGATAGTGGCTACCCGGCTACGTTCCCCGGATACCCAACCGACTATTCCACGCGCGTCGGCTATGGTCTGTCCGGTGATATCGGAGCGATGGTTTGGGGCTGGGGGCGCAACCTGACGATTGACGGTTTTTCACACAGTGGAAACGTGGATAACGTCATTGTGGTTGGTCGTGGCCGAGCGCTCGGCGATGACGCGGCTCCGTCCGGAATACCCCGCAACTGTTTCAACTGGAGTTTCCGGGGTATCGAACACAACGGAATAGTCAACGAATATGTGATCCGGATAGACCCGCAACCCGCGCGGCGAGTCGCCGCATCTCAACTCACCGGAAACATCGAAGTCGCAATCAACGGCGAGGTCATTGGCGGCCTAGTCGATCCCAATATGGCCACCTTCGCAAACATCACCCTTACACTGCGCGACAATATGGGATTGAAAACGGTTATTGGTACGCCGCGACAGATATATACGGCAGGCAACACATTCGCATCATTCGGCGCCGGGGTTACTGACCTGCGAAGCAAGTAGATGACGGCCTACGCCGTCTATGTTTGAACCACAGAAGGGCCGGCGCAAGGGGATATAGCCGCAAGGCGGCAAATGAGGAAATCTGCAGATCTGCGCCTTTCCTCCTCGTCAACCCTACCCATCGGGATCGTGGCCTTCAAAAACCACAAATAGTGCTTCTCACTATTAGGCTTGCGCCTCCGGACGCAGTTTGACGCCTGCATAAGCCGCAATCATTTGCCATTCTGGCGCGTCGTCTGCGTGCCTTCCTCGCGCGGTGATGCATGACGAACTCCCGTGACTCACCTTGATAGCCCCAGGACGTGCTACCCGCGTTCCATGGCCTAGTTCGTTCGAAAGCAGGTCGGGGACTGCATTCTCGGACAGATACGCGCGCACGCGAGGGGCGGTTGGAACTGCTCGCCATCATTGACAGAGCCGATTGCTTGAAGTCGTAACATGAGCCGAAGCCGCAAATAATTCCCGGCGACAGATCATCAATCTACAGCGCATCGGAAAGGGCAAGTGGGGAGGAAAGTGGGGTCGTAAGAGGGTTAAAATCCAATTACAACGTTAAAGAGAGGAGATGGCGGACAGAGCGGGATTCGAACCCGCGATACGCTCTCACGTATACACACTTTCCAGGCGTGCGCCTTCAACCACTCGGCCACCTGTCCGTTTTATCGATCCGCCGGTGGTTGGGCCGGGGGATTTGAAGCAAAGCTGTCGGCTTTCTTCGGAGCGTCAGGGCGGCCGGAGCCTGCCCGTTCGGTGTCGCATGGTGCAAACCAGCGGACCGGCGCGATATATACCGATGAATTCCCACGGATCAACTGAATTCTGACAGTTTTTTGACTTCTTGTGCCGATGGCGCCGTCGGTTGCGCATTGCACTTGCGCGATCCTGCGCTTATTTCTGGCCCGGACAAGGGCGCCCGGCGCCTGAGCAAGCGCTACGTTGCGTTACGGGAGTAAGGACGGCATGCGTTTCCTGTTGAAAATGTTGAGTTTTCTTATGCTGATCGCCGGCGTCCTGATCGCCTCGGTCGATGCGATCCAGTCCGTATCGGCATCGGAGGTCGTGCTGACGCCGCTGGGCGGGGCTTTGGCGTCCACCGGTCAGGAGGCTTTGGACATCGTCCAATCGCTTGAGAGGCGGCAGACAGAACCGGCGCTCTGGGATCCGGCCGTTCGCTGGCTGCTTGGTCAGCCGGCCTTCGCCGTTCTTCTGGCCCTTTCTCTCATCCTGTGGATGCTCGCCTACCGGCGCCCGGGGGCGGCCAGCCGGTTTTCGGCCTGACGCTCGAAGGCCTTGCCATGGCAGACATTCGCTGATCGCATGGCCTCACGGTTCTGTTTGCCGGGACCGAGCGCCAGCAATATCCGAACAAGACTGCGCGATTGTTGCGGGCTCAGGAGTACTGGCGTCCGTTGCCGGATTGGTGCCCGTCGGGTGTCGAAATCTGATCCGAAAGTCCGCAAAACCGGCATTTTTTCCGGTTTTCACGGTGCCGATCTTTTTTTACCAATTGAAAAATTTCGGGTGAATTTTTGCGGAAGGCGTGCAAGGATGCCGCCCAGCCAAGCCTCCCGTGCGGGAGTGGTGGTACCGCAGACACGCTCCCGAAAGAGGAGCTTGCGGGAGGACCCAACAAGATCAATAGCAACAACAGGGCTGCACAATGAAAAAAACCCTCCTCGGTCTCCTTGCCTTTTCGATGATGTCGGCCACGGCACTGGCCGCCGATATCAAGCCAGCGATCATCTACGATCTGGGCGGCAAGTTCGACAAATCCTTCAACGAGGCAGCCTTCAACGGCGCCGAGAAATTCAAGGCGGAAAGCGGGATCGAATATCGCGAATTCGAGATCGCCAACGATGCGCAACGCGAACAGGCGCTCCGTCGCTTTGCCGGCGACGGCAACAATCCGATCGTGATGGCCGGCTTCTCCTGGGCCGCGGCGCTGGAAAAGGTCGCCCCGGAATACAAGGACACCAAGTTTGCGATCATCGACATGGTCGTCGACCTGCCGAACGTGAAGTCCGTCGTCTTCAAGGAGCAGGAAGGGTCCTACCTCGTCGGCGTGCTCGCCGGCCTGGCATCCAAGACCAAGACCGTCAGCTTCGTCGGCGGCATGGACATTCCGCTGATCCACAAGTTCTCCTGCGGTTACATCGGCGGCGCGAAATCGACCGGTGCGGACGTCAAGGTTCTCGAGGCTTTCACAGGCACGACGCCTGACGCGTGGAACGACCCGGTCAAGGGTGGCGAAATCGCCAAGTCGCAGATCGATCAGGGTTCGGATGTCGTCTATCACGCTGCCGGCGGTACAGGCGTGGGTGTTCTCCAGGCTGCGGCGGATGCCGGCAAGCTCGGGATCGGCGTCGATTCGAACCAGAACGGCATGCAGCCGGGCAAGGTCCTGACCTCGATGCTCAAACGCGTCGATGTCGCCGTCTATGACGCTTTCAAGTCCGCCAAGGACGACAGCTTTGCCTTCGGCATTTCCAATCTCGGTCTCAAGGAAGATGGCGTCGGCTATGCGCTCGACGACAACAACAAGGCCCTGATCACGCCGGAAATGGCCGCCGCCGTCGACAAGGCCAAGGCCGACATCATTGCCGGAACCATCCAGGTTCACGACTATATGTCCGATGAAGCCTGCCCCTACTAAGACGATTGCCGATCCGTTCGGCTGACGAAACCGCCGGTCTCTTCCCGAGGCCGGCGGTTTTCATTTGCGGACAGCGGACGTGTGTTCGGTGCGCCGGCCCTCAGTAATGCGGCGGGCGGGTGTTGGCCGGAGCGTCGATGCTCTGTTCTTCCAGCGTCAGAAAACGTTCCGTCAGGCGGTCGAGCTTGGCGCGGACCTGTTCGACCACAGTCCACTGCTCGGCCAGTTGATCGGAAAGCTCCTCGATCGTCTTGGCCTGATGCGCAACCGTTTCCTCGAGCTGCACGAGGCGCGCCTGTTCGGTGGTCATGATCGTCTCCATGCTGTGACGGTAGAATGCTTCGGTTTGAAGATGAAGCGCTCTAGCACAAAGCCCTGCCACAGCCTACCGCGTCGGCGGTGCCAGCAAGGTGCTGGGTCAGAACTTGTCAGAGACCTGGATGCCGGCCGGACCGAGGATGACGGCGATCAGCACCGGCAGGAAGAACAGGATCATCGGCACCGTCAGTTTCGGCGGCAGAGCGGCTGCCTTCTTTTCCGCTTCGTTCATGCGCTGGTCGCGGCTTTCCTGGGCGAGAACCCGCAGCGCCTGCGCGATCGGCGTGCCGTAGCGGTCTGCCTGGATGAGTGCCTGCATCACTGCCTTGACCGAATCGAGGCCGGTGCGGACGCCGAGGTTTTCAAGCGCGACGCGGCGGTCCGGAAGGAAGGAGAGTTCCGCCGTGGTCAGCACCAGTTCTTCGGCAAGCGCCGTCGATTGCGCCGCGATTTCATCCGCCACGCGCTTCATGGCGATTTCCATCGAGATACCGGACTCGACGCAGATCAGCAGGAGGTCGAGCGCATCCGGCCATGCACGGGTGATCGAATACTGGCGCTTCGACACGGCGTTCGAAATGACGATGTTCGGAACATAGAAGCCAAGATAGGCGCTGGCGATCGTTGCCAGAATGCGCATCGGCAGCGGTTTGTCGCCCAGATAGCCGAGACCGAAAATATAGAATGCGCCGATGGCCAGAAATACGAAGGGCAGGCAGAAGCGCGCAAACAGGAAGGTGTTGACGGCGTTCTGCGACCGATAGCCGGCGGATTTCAGACGGTTGACCGTCTTGTCGTCCATCAGCGCGTGCTTCAGGTTGAGCCGGTCGACGATCTGGCGGACAGACGTGTTGTTCTGCGTGCGCAGCGACGCCTTGCTGCTGACCGATTCTGCATTGAGGCGCGCGCGCTCGCGGGCGCGGATCAGCTCGCGCTCGCTGGCAACCGATTTCATCCGCTTTTCCAGATCGCCTTTCTCGAAGAAAGGGATTGCCAGCGTATAGAACGTGCCGAGCACGGCGAGCGAGACGAGGAACGCGATGATCACGTTCGGATCGGTCAGGGTGTTGATGAGGCCTTCGCTCATTTCTAAGCCGCTTTCAAATGTCGAAGTTGATCATGTTGCGCATCACCCAGATGCCGATGCTCATCCAGACGCCGGATGCGCCCATGATCATGTGGCCGCGCGGGTCGGTGAACAGGATCATCATGTAGTCGGGCGAGGTCATGTAGACGAGGAAGGCGACGATGAAGGGCAGGGCGCCGATGATGCAGGCCGATGCCTTGGCTTCCATCGACAGGGCCTGAACCTTGGACTTCATCTTCCGGCGCTCGCGCAGCACCTTGGAAAGATTGCCGATGGCTTCCGAGAGATTGCCGCCGGCCTGCGCCTGGATGGCGATGACGATGGAAAAGAAATTCACTTCCGGCAGCGGCACGATGTTGATCATGCGGGCGCAGGCTTCGGGAATGTTGAGGCCGAGCTGCTGGGCCTCGATGACCCGCTTGAACTCCGACTTCACCGGCTCCTGGCCGTCATTGGCGATCAGCCGGATCGCATCGTTGAGCGGCAGGCCGGACTTGATCGACCGCACCATGACGTCGAGCGCATTGGGAAACTCCTCGAGGAATTTCTTGCAGCGCCGCTTGATCAGAAAATTCACCAGCCAGCGGGGCAGGCCCGCTGTGGTGACAACCAGAAGGCCTCCGGCAATCATGGGATTTCCCGTGCCGACGAAAACCAGAAAAGAAATGAAGAAACCCAGCGCGAAGCTGATCATGTAGAACTGCGATACCGAGATCGACAGGCCGGCCTGAACCAGCCGGACCTTCATCGCCGGTGTTTTGCGGGAGGTTTTCTCCTGCTGCTTCTTTTCGAGATCCTTCAGCGAATCCTGAACCGACTTGCGCCGCTTCGACATTTCGCTCATCCGGTCGCGCGCCTGCTTCATCTTGACCCGGTCGGTCTCGGCGGACTTGACCTTGCGAACGCGGCTTTCGGCCTTCTTTTCGGTTTCGATGCGCGAGAACAGGATACCATAGGCAAGCCCGGCCGTTGCGAGTGCGACGAGACCGACGATAGCCAAGATGGTGATGTCTATTCCGAACATGAAACCGCTCAATCCTTTTCCATGGCGTCGAGGGTGGCGGCGAGCCGCTTGTCCTCGTTGAAATAGCGGGCGCGGTCCCAGAAATTCGGGCGGCCGATACCGGTCGACTTGTGACGGCCGATGATCTTGCCGTTGGCATCCTCGCCGTTCATTTCGTAGCGCATCAGATCCTGGGTGATGATCACGTCGCCTTCCATGCCGATCACCTCTGTGATGTGGGTGATGCGGCGCGAACCGTCGCGCAGGCGGGCGGCCTGGATGATGACGTCGATCGATCCGGCGATGATTTCACGCACCGTCTTCGCCGGCAGCGTATAGCCGCCCATGGCGATCATCGATTCCATACGGCTCAGGCATTCCCGCGGCGTGTTGGCGTGGATGGTGCCCATCGAGCCGTCGTGACCGGTGTTCATCGCCTGCAGCAGGTCGAAGACTTCCGGTCCGCGGACTTCGCCGACGATGATGCGTTCGGGCCGCATACGCAGGCAGTTCTTGATGAGATCGCGCATGGTGATCTCGCCTTCGCCTTCGATGTTCGGCGGGCGTGTTTCGAGACGCACCACATGCGGCTGTTGCAGCTGCAGTTCGGCGGTGTCTTCGCAGGTGATGACGCGCTCTTCCAGGTCGATATAGCCCGTCAGGCAGTTCAGCAACGTGGTCTTGCCCGAACCGGTACCGCCGGAGATGACGATGTTGCAGCGAACACGGCCGATGATCTGGAGAAGAACAGCGCCTTCCGGCGTGATCGCGCCGAACTTGACCAACTGGTCGAGCTTCAGCTTGTCCTTCTTGAATTTACGAATGGTCAGCGCCGTGCCGTCGATGGCAAGCGGCGGAGCGATGACGTTGACGCGGGAGCCGTCGGGCAGGCGCGCGTCGCAGATAGGGCTCGATTCATCGACGCGGCGGCCGACCTGGGACACGATGCGCTGGCAGATCGACAAAAGCTGCGCATTGTCGCGGAAACGGACTTCGGACTCGATGGTTTTGCCGGCGACTTCGATGAAGGTCTGGCCGGCTCCATTGACCATGATGTCGGCGATGTCGTCGCGGGCGAGCAGCGGTTCCAGCGGCCCGTAGCCAAGCACGTCGTTGCAGATGTCCTCGAGCAGTTCCTCCTGCTCGGAGATCGACATCGCGAAGTTCTTGATCGTGATGATGTCGTTGACGATGTCGCGAATTTCTTCGCGCGCGCTTTCGGTGTCGAGCTTGGCCAGCTGCGACAGGTCGATCGTGTCGATCAGCGCCGAGAAGACCTGGCTCTTGGTGTCGTAATAATCCTCGGTGCGGGCCGCCTTTTTCCGGACGGGCGGCGGCGATGGCTGTGGCCGTACCGGCGCCGCGGCGGCTTCCCGGACGGGATCGGCCAGCACGGGTGCGGCTGCAACCGGCTTTTCGATCACCGCGCTTGCAGCCGGCATGGCCGCCGGTGCGGTCGGAGTGACCGTACCGCTTTTGCCGAAGCCTTCGTTTCCGCGTTTCCCAAACATGCTTTCAATCCGGTTTTCGTGTCAGAGGCGTTTACTTGCGGCCGAGCATGCCGAGCATCTTGCCGAGCCCGCCCTTCTTGGCCTTCTTCGTCGTCGCCCGGCCGGTGACCAGATGGGCGAGCTGCGAGAAGGTCTCGGCGACAGGGGCTTTC
Organism: Hyphomicrobiales bacterium; assembly: GCA_900472785.1. Classification (GTDB taxonomy): domain Bacteria; phylum Pseudomonadota; class Alphaproteobacteria; order Rhizobiales; family Rhizobiaceae; genus Pararhizobium. The sequence goes on from UCJH01000007.1 coordinate 26,372, forward strand.
TTGTCGATTTCCGCGATCATGCGGCCGCTGTTGGCAGCATTGCCGAAGAGCACCGCATCGAAGGGGATGATCGCCACCGGCTCGATCTCCAGCGAATCGCAGAAGTCGTTGGGTGCGATTTCCGGACGCTTAGGCATGCCCACCTGGTTCAGCACCAGATGCGGCGTCTTGTCGTTCGGCCGGATTTTTTTCAGGGCGTCGAAAAGGTTCTTGGCGTTGCGCAGGTTGGCGAGATCGGGCACGGCGGTGATCACCACCTCGTCGACATCGGCCAGAACCGAGCGGGTCCAGTCGGACCACAGATGCGGAACGTCGAGCACGGTCACCGGCGCGTTGCGCTGCAGGATTTCGAGGATCGGTTGGAACGCCGCGGCGTCGAAATCATAAGGGCGATCCAGCATCGACGGTGCCGCCAGGAGCGAAAGATGTTCCGAGCATTTCGTGAGGAGACGGTCGAGAAAGACTTCGTCCAGCCGCTCCGGCGCAAAAACGGCCTCCGAGATGCCCTGCGGCGGATCCTGGTCGAAATTGATGTTGGCCGTGCCGTAGGGAAGGTCGAGATCGGCGAGGACGACTTCCGTTGAAAACAGATTGGAGATGCCCCAGGCGCAATTGTGCGCCAGCGTCGAGGAGCCGCAGCCGCCCTTGGCGCCGATGAAGGCGATGTTGCGGCCGAGCGGCTCGGCTTCGGGATCGACGAAGATTGCGGCGATCGCCCCCATGATGTCGGGCATGCCGACCGGTGCGACGATATATTCGGAAATGCCGTTGCGAATCAGCTCGCGATACAGCGGAATGTCATTGTAGCGACCGATGAGGATGACCTTGGTGCTCGGATCGCAGACGGCGGCAAGCGGCGCCAGTTCCGCCATCAGCAGATGCGGTTCGGTGCCTGTTTCCAGAATGATCAGGTTCGGCGTCGAAACCGTCGAGAACATGTTTGCCGCAGCCGCGACGCTGCCGCTGTTGATCCTCAGGCTGACCTTTGCCATGCGCCGGTCCTGACCGCAGCGCTCCATCACCCGCTGCATGCCTTCGGTTTCGCAGAAGGCATGAACGGAAATGCGCGGAAGTGGACGGAGATGCTCGACATCGGCAGGCCGCATGGCATCGAGCGACGCGTCGGTATCCCTCGTTCCGGTCTCGATTTTATAGTCGATCGTGCTCATGGGTCTATCCCTAGGGTAAACGGTGCGTCGAAATCATTCGTCGATGTCGCGGTAGTCCTTGATCACCTGTCCGCGACGGGCCGCATCGATCGGCGACATTTTGCGGGGGGCGATCAGATCCGCCGGGTTGGCGATCTGGGCAGCAAGGTTCGATTGGCTGGCGCAGCCGAAGTTTTCGTAGTTGCGGTTTTGCGACGTGTCGGCGACCAGATCCTTCGGCCAGTTGCCGCAAGGTTCCGTCTTTGCCGTGATGGCGTGGTAGCTCAGCCGGATCGGTGCGGCATCGCCCTGTGAATCGGCCTGGTAACTTGTCTCGAACAGTCGGTTGGCGGGAATGCCGGCCGCGACGAACAGGCTGCGGATTTCGCGTCGCACGGCACGGGCCGCATGCGCATTCGACGATCCGCTCGGCAGGAGAATCTGGATGGCGCCCGAAGACGTGCTGGCATAGTCGGCGGCGAAGCCCTGAATGACATCGCGGGTACCCTGCGGCAAGCGGATATCGCCGCTGGCGACCGGGATGTCGATCGTGTGTTCGGCTTCGGCGATGACGATCGGATGCCGGGTGCGGTAGTCGTCCGGCAGGGCGCCGGTGGACAGGCGATCCTGGTTGGCACCGCAAGCCGTCAGCGTCACGGCCGATACGGTGAGAGCCACGGCGAAAGCGAACTTGCGCGCCATGCGGATCGTGTCGGGGCGGGTATGGGTCGGCATGTTGGTTTGCCTTTCGGATCTGCGGCTCTTGAAAATGCGTTCGTTCATGTCCGTTTCCCGCCTATTTGTAGATGAAGCCGACATTGCCGTGGTACTGCCCGGTCGGGGCATCCCCTTCGCGGCGACCGTAGATGCGGTTGACCTCGCCGAGGAAGTAGCTAGCGACATCGTTGGCGGCATTGAAGTTGTCGTCGGGACGGGAAAGCGCACCACGCGCGACAGGCCGGACGAGGTAAGGTGTGGCGATGATCACGAGTTCGGTTTCGTTGCGGATGAAGTCCTTGGAGCGGAACAGCGTGCCGAAGATCGGAATCTTCGACAGCCCCGGAAGACCGGACATCGCCTGGCGGATATTGTCCTGCACGAGGCCGGCAATCACGATTGAGCCGCCGGAAGGAAGCTCGACGCTGGTCGTCGCCTCGCGCTTGCGGATCGACATGTAGGTCGAGCCGGGAATGTCGGAATGACCATTGCCGGTGACGACGGAACTTTCCCAGGTCGGCTCCGAAACATTGGTCTCGATGTTCAGGCTGATGCGGCCCGGGCCAAGCACGACGGGCTTGAAATTGAGCTCGATGCCGTATTCCACGGTCTCGGTTTTGCGCGTGATCAGCGGGTTGCCGTTGTCGTCTGCCGTGACTTCCTGAGTGGCGGGAAGTCTGAAATCACCGCCGACGAAGAACTTGGCCTGTTCGCCGGAAATCGCCGTGAGGCTCGGCTCGGCAAGGGTCCGCATGACGCCAGCCTGTTCCATGGCGTTGACGTAACTGGCGATATCGACGGCGCCGATTGATCCCGTTGCCGCCGCTGTCGCGCCGATGCCGATCGCATTCCCCAGATTGGTCGGATTGCGGAAGGCGATACCGCCGCTGTTGCCCTTCATCGTGCCGCTGAAGCCGAGCTGCTTCAAAACCTGCCGGCTGACTTCCGCGACCGTGACCTTCAGCGTCACCTGATCCTCGCCGTCGATCTTCAGGAGGTTGACAATCTGCGAGACCTGCCGGTCTTCGGCGAAGATCGCGACTGCGCCTTCACCGCTGCTACTATCGCTTGTGGCGGTCTGGTTGCGCGTCGTCGCCTCACCGCCCTTCAGGAATATCTCGGCCAGACTGGCCGCCTGCGCGGCATCCTGCGGTGTGCGCACGGTTCCGGTCAGGACGATGTTGTCGGAGATGATCTCGACCTTGATATCGGAATCGGGCAGGAACCGGCGCAGGTTGGCTTCGAGGCCCGTGATGTCGCGCTCGATTTCCAGTTCGATGCTGACGATTTCCTCGCCGTTCGGGCCGAAGATGAAGATATTCGTCTGGCCGACCATCTTGCCGAAAAGGTAGATGCGGCGCGACGTGCGGGTCACGGCATCGGCCAGGACAGGATCGGCAACGAGGATGTCATGGGCGTCCGTCGGCAGGTCGATGACCACAGCCTTGTTCAAGCCGAGCTTGACGGTTTTCTTGACGCCCGTGCCGCTCTGCGTGATCCGCACGATCGATGACGAGGCTGCTTCGGCCACCGCAACAGTGGCGAAGCCCGGGACGATCTGCGCGGGCAACCCAGCGAATGCCAGGCAGAACGACAGTCCGCCAGCGACAGAAGCACGAAGTTTGTTTCCGATCCGGTTCACGTTCAGCTCCGCTCATTCACTATTTCTGGGTTTCGTTCATCGAGGCGCCGTCGTTCTTGACGATCGACCCCGATTTGATGACCTGAATGGTCGGTATGCCGTCGCCGCTCAGAAGATATTCCGCCGAAATCGTGTCCGGCTCCTGCGCGTCGGCCACGCTGCGCAGTGCCAGCGACAGGCGTTCCGCCATCTGCTGGGCAACCGTCATCACCTTGGCCTGGTCAGGGGTCAGTTCCAGCGTGGCGGTTGTGCCGAGAACGGATTTGACGCCGTCTTCCTTTTCTTCGATCTGCTGGTCGATCGCCAGAACACGGACGTTGCTCAGCACGGTTTCGGTGAGGAATGTTTCGTCCTCGGATTTGCGGACCATGATGACGTCGACGCGGTCGTTCGGCAGAATGAAACCGCCGGCGCCGGTTGCCACCGTGATTTCCGTCGCGACGGCG
>UCJH01000015.1:0-6800 GCA_900472785.1 Hyphomicrobiales bacterium
GAAACGCTGCGCCTCCATCTCTTCGTTGCCGAAATATTTGACGGTCTCGAAATTCAGCAGAGAATCGATCGCCTTGGTGTTGGCATCCGTATCGCTGTCGTTCATCGAGCGACGGATACCGATGCGCCAGTCGCTGGCCTTCACCGTGAACCAGATATAGATGACGACCGTAACCGCCGTGATCAGCAGATAGCTGAAGCCATAGCCCCACCAGAATATGATGGCCGTCAGCAGGAACTCGATCAGCGTCGGGACCGTGTTGAGGATGGTGAAGCGGACGATCGTCTCGATGCCCTTGGTGCCGCGCTCGATGATCCGCGACAGCCCGCCGGTGCGGCGCTCCAGATGGAACCGCAGCGACAGCTGATGCATGTGGACGAAGGTCCGGTAGGCAAGCTGGCGCACCGCATGCTGGCCGACGCTGGCAAACAGCGCGTCGCGCAACTGGTTGAGCCCGGCTTGGAGCAGCCGCGCCAGATTATAGGCCAGCACCAGCATGACGGCGCCGGTGAAGACCATCGGCAGCGTTCCAATGAGATCCGTCTTGCCGTTCAGTGCATCCGTCGCCCATTTGAAGAAATAGGGAACAAGCAAAAGCACGACCTTGGCAACCAAAAGGATCAGGGTTGCCCAGACGACCCGCATCTTCAGATCGGCACGGTCGCTCGGCCACATATAGGGCCAGAGGTTGACGATGGTGCGCATCGGATTGCCGGCGTCGGCGGATACGGTCTTTTGTTGTGGGGCCACGATGCTTCGCCTTTGCAGGTCTCAATGAAAAGCGGCGTCCTGGATAAGACGCCGCTTCTTGTATCAGATAGGCTTCCGGCGCACGCCCTGCAATGAAGAGCGCTGAAAAAACCGCCTTATGGCGTGTGCGTCAGATGCTTGCGATGGGCGGCCTCGGATTCCGCTTCAGACATCGCCTCGTCGGGTACGCCGAAGATCTGGCCCGGCATGATCCGGTCCGGATCGATGATCTGATCTTCGTTGGCCAGATAGATCGTCGTGTAGCGCACGCCCGCACCATAGACGCGGCGCGAAATCTGCCAGAGCGTATCGCCGCGACGGATGATCACGGAGGTCTTGCTCTGCTTCAGCGGCGCCTGCTCGACCGTTTCGGGTCCGGAAGCCGCCTGGCCTCCGGTCGTTGTGGTCGTCGTCGACGACGACGTGCCATCCGTCGATTGGCCGCCAGTCGCCGTGCCCTGTCCCGCGGTTGCGGTTTCCGACTGGACCGCAGGCTTGGTTGCCTGTTCGGTCGTCGTCGTGGCCGGCTGCGTGGTTGTCTCAGCAGGCGTCTCAGCCGGTTTCGCGGTGGCTGTGTCCTGCGCTGGTTTGGTGGTCGCGGCATTGGTATCAGCTGCTGTCAGCGAGCCGCCGGCCCCATCAGTGCGCGGCATCAGCGCCGACCCGACCGCAGCCTCGATCTTGCCGAGCGCGGCCGAAACGCTGGCTGCGTCCTGCGGTACCGCCTTCAGCAGGGCAAGCGCTTCCGACGCCGCGGCCGAAGTCTTCGTGGCCATTTCGCCGATGCTTGCATCCAGCGTACCGGTGACCTTGAAATCGGCCAGCGACTTCAGGGCGATCTCGGTTGCCGAACGGGCGGCCGCCAGCTGTTCGGCACTCGGAACCTTGCCGCCTTCGAACAATCCCTTCAGCAAGGCGAGAGCCTTTCCGGCCTCGGTGCGAAGACCATCGAAGCTGCCGCCATCGAAGGACGTCATCGTGCCAGATGCATCGGACTGGGCGACGGCTGCAACCTGCTCGCCTTCCGGCCGGTCGAACGGAACGGAAGCACGAAAATCGACTTTGCTGCCGTCCGCAGACAGCATGTCGGCGCGGATCGTGTGATTGCCGACGGCGAGATCGAGTGTGCCTTCGACAACAAAACGGCCCTGCTCGTCCGCCTTGATCTCGCCGACGACGACGTCATCGGCATAGATGCGAACGACAGCGCCCGGTTTCGCGCTGCCGGCCACAAAGACCTTGCGGCCTTCGATTTCCACGGCAGAGACGGCAACCTCCGACGCTCCNNCTCGCCGTGCTCGACGCCGGCGTCGCGGAATCAGCCGTATTCGATGCTGCTGACTGAGTGGCATCGGCCTGCGCTTTGCCGGACTGGTCGGTATCGGCCGGAACCTGGCCAGCGGTGGCCTTATCCGCGGGAACCTGGTCGGCAGCGCTCTTTGCAGTATCGGCCTTTGCAGTGTCGGTGTCGGCGGTATCGGTGCCAGCGGGCTTGGTATCGGCAGGCTTGCCATCGGCGGTCGCATTTGCTGCAGCCGCATCCGTTGCCGGCGTCACGAGCGTCTTGCTGCCGGCTGGATCAGCCTTCGACTGGTCCGCTGCCGCAGCCGTTTCCGCGGATGCCGTATCCGTTGGCTTGGTTTCGGTCGCCGCCTGCGTATTCGCCTCGGTTTTGGCTTCCGGCGTCGTGATGATACGGCTCGCTTCACCCGGCTTGGAAACCATGGCGAGAAGCTCGCCGGTGCCATCCTTGGGGATCGAAACGGTTGCGACTTCCTGCGATGTCTTGGAGGCACCGCCGTCGCCGACGCTGCGCAGCGTCAGCTGGTAGTCGCCGGCGGCCAGAGGCTTGTCGAACACGGCCGCGAAATCACCGCTCGAGCCGACGTCGGCGGTCGCGACCACCGTATCGCCGTTCATGATTTCAAGCTTGGTGTCCGGCTGCGCCCGGCCGGCGATGACGGTAGAGCCATCCGGCTCGATACGCAGCACGTCGAAGCCGGGAACAGCCCAGTTCGCCGTCGGGTCGACGGCAGCCGTTTCGGCGGGCTTGGCATCGGTTGCGGGTTGCGCTGCCGTGTCGGCAGGTTTTTCAGCCGTATCTGTGGCTGCCGACGGCCGCGCGCCCTTGGCATCCGCAGCCGCGGTATCGGCTGGCTTGGCATCATCCGCAGCCGGCGTTTCAGCCGTCGGCTGCTCCTTGATGCCTTTCAGATTGGGCAAGACAAAGAAGATCATCAACACGGTTGCGATCGCCAGGACGATAAGGGCCACCCAGCCGGCCTTGTTCTTCAGCATGCACATCTCCAAACGGGCCTAAACGCTCGCAGCCTTCCAAGGCCGCAGACAGGGACCCTTCCCCAGCATGGGCGCCGCTCCCCCGCTCGTTTCTTGAGCCGGCGGTGGGCAACAGACGCCACGTCTTCAGTTCATCTCTGAAATTGCTAACGATTTCCAAGGCTTTTCACAAGCATTCTCGCATGTTGCACGGCCTTCGCGGGGTTCTTTTTCCCTCATTTTTCTTGACGCCTGCTGCAGTGCAATGTCTTTTCCTCCCATGAGCGAAAAAACTGTCCCGATTCGATCCATCTGCGTCTATTGCGGTTCCCAGCCCGGACGTGACCCATCCTATATCGATGCCGGCCGCAAGCTTGGCAAATCCATCGCCGAAAACCACCTGCGCCTTGTCTATGGCGGCGGTACCAAGGGGATCATGGGCGCCGTTGCCAGCGGCGTTCTCTCACATGGCGGCCGCGTCACCGGCATCATACCAGAATTTCTGATGGATATGGAGGCCACGCGGCATTCGCTCGGCCAGCTCAGCGAGCTTATCGTTACGCCCGACATGCATGAGCGCAAGCACAAGATGTTCGAGCGGGCCGATGCCTTCGTCACCCTGCCGGGCGGCATCGGCACGCTTGAGGAAATCATCGAGGTGATGACCTGGGCGCAGCTCGGTCGTCACCGCAAGCCGATGATCTTCGCCAATATCGGCGGCTTCTGGGATCCGCTGATGGAACTGATCCGCCACATGGCCGACAGCGGCTTCATCCACACGGCCCATCTCGTCCAGCCGATCGTCATCGACGACCCGGACGAGATCGTTCCGGCGATCATGGCGCACTGGGCAAGCGAGGTCGACCGCGACGGCGAGACCGGCATTATCAAGCGGATGTGACCAAAATCACTCCGCCGGATGCGGCAGGGCCGCGCGGCGGGCGCGGCTTTCCAGGATCATCGAGGTCGAATAGACCGCAAGTGCGGCCCAGATCAGGATGAAGGCGATCAGCTTCGACGTGCCGAAGGGCTCGTGGAAGACGAACACCGCGATCACGAAGATCATTGTCGGGGCGATATATTGCATGATGCCGATGGTCGAGAGCCGCAAAAGCTTGGCGCCATTGGCATAGATCATCAGCGGCACGGCCGTGACCAAGCCGCAGCCGAGGAGCCACAGCACATCGGCCATGCCCGTATCGCCGAAATGGCCCTGCCCGCTTGCTTCCAGATAGACGATGTAGCCGATCGCCGGCACGCTGAGCAGCAGCACTTCAAGGAAAAAGCCCTGGTTGGGGCCAACCGGCAGCGTCTTGCGGAAGAAGGCGTAAAACCCCCAGGACACGGCGAGCGCCAGCGAAACCCATGGCAAGCCGCCGGCATCGAAGGCCAGGACGACGACGGCAATGGCCGCAAGCCCGATCGCCACCATCTGCGCCGGATTGAGCTTTTCCTTCAAGAGCACGGCGCCGAGGAAGATCGAAAACAGCGGATTGATGTAGTAACCGAGCGCGGTTTCCAGCGCGCGTCCGGCGCCGATCGCCCAGACGTAGATGCCCCAGTTGATGGTGATCAGCACGGCGGTCACCATCGCCATCTTCAGCGTGCGCGGCGAGCGCAGGGCAATGCTGATATCGCCTGTCCGCCCCAGAATGAACAGCACGATCCCAGCCAGAGGCACAGACCAGACGATGCGGTGCGCCACCACTTCCGTTGCCGGGATATGGGCGACGGCTTTCATGAAAAAGGGCAGGAAGCCCCAGAGAAAATAGGCCGCAAGCGCAAAGGCAAAACCCCGTGGCGAATCGCCGGTCGGAACCGCAGTCGTCTTGTTCACTTCAGCCATGATGCTTCGTCCCGAATATTTTTCGATTTCGGGCGGTGGTACTCCAAGGCGCATGAATGCACCAATTCATTTCAGTGAAGGAAGAACGAGCTTTTCTCACGCATCAACAGAAAACGCTAGATTTTCACAAGCGTGACAGAGGCATCCGTTAACGCAAAACCATCATCCTTACTGAGGATGGGGACGCCGCGGTTCATGGCCGTCGCATAGTGAAAACAGTCGGCCAGGTTGAGCGCCCGGTTTCGGTCAGCATCCGGATAACGATGCCTGCCATAGAGATCAAATGCCCGCAACGCTATTTGCCGCTCCCGATCGGTGATCGGCAAAACCACGATGCCTGCAGTTCGGACAAACGCCTCCATGTGCGCTTCGGCTTCATCCATAGACATCTTTTTCTTACGAAACAGCCCTACCGTCGCCTCCCAAATCGCAAGAACCGAGCTGATGGGTTCCGGTGCCTCGTCTATCGCTTTCGCAAAATCTTCGCTTCCCGGCTCATCCGTCAGAATGGCGATGACCGCTGACGCATCGACAAACATCAGTGCTCTCCGTTGAGATTATCGAAGAATGCCTTGTCTGCCTCAAGGCCGCTGTCGGCATGAGCGGTGATACGATCACGCAACGGCTTCAGGCGAGCCCACAAAGGCTCCTTTTCCTCTGCGCGCCGCAGTTCATTCTCTAAAGCAAGCTTGACGGCCTCGGTCTTGTTGACGCGCTTGACCGCAGCCAGCCTTTCAGCCAGCCGATTGACGTCTTCATTGCGGATATTGAGCGGCATCGACGTTTTTCCCTGTGTAGACGAAAATTACCACCGTCTACACAAGCTTGCAACTCGCCGTTACTCCGCCGCTGCAAGTCCCGCCTGATCGCGGTTCTTGAGGAGCTTGAAGATGACCGAGTCCATCAAGGCCTGGAAAGACGCGTCGATGATGTTGTCGGAAACGCCGACCGTCCACCAGCGGGCGCCACTGCCATCCGTCGATTCGATCAACACGCGGGTGATCGCCTCCGTGCCGCCGTTGAGAATGCGCACCTTGTAGTCGACCAACTCCAGGTCCTCGATTTCGGACTGGTATTTGCCGAGATCCTTGCGCAGCGCCAGATCGAGGGCGTTGACCGGCCCATGGCCGCCCTCGGCGACCGACATGGTCGTGGTGCCGTCGATCGAAACCTTCACGACGGCTTCCGAGACGGTCTTCAGATTGCCGTTGGCATCGAAGCGGCGCTCGACCATCACCCGGAAACTCTCGACCAGAAAGAAATCCGGCACTGAACCCAGAATACGCTGGGCGAGGATCGCGAAGCTCGCATCGGCGCCCTCATAGGCATAGCCCGTCGCCTCGCGTTCCTTGACGATCGAGATCAGCCGGTCGAGTTTCGGGTCGTCCTTCGACACGACAATGCCCCGCCGCTTCAGCGCATTGATGAAATTGGCCTTGCCCCCCTGGTCCGAGACCATGACCTTGCGCAGATTGCCGACCGATTCCGGCGTCACGTGCTCGTAGGTACGCGGATCCTTCAAGAGAGCCGAGGCGTGGATGCCGGCCTTGGTCGCAAAGGCCGAAGCGCCGACATAGGGCATCTGGTGATCGGGCGAGCGGTTGAGCAGCTCATCGAAGGAATGCGACAGCTTGGTCAGTTCCTGCAACCGTTCGGGATCGATCGCCGTCTCGAAGCGGCCGGTATAGGCTTCCTTCAGCGCCAGCGTCGGGATGAGCGTCACGAGGTTGGCATTGCCGCAGCGCTCACCGATGCCATTCAGCGTGCCCTGGACCTGGCGGACGCCGGCCTCGACCGCCGCCAGCGAATTGGCAACCGCCTGCCCCGTGTCGTTGTGGGCATGGATGCCGAGATTGGCCCCTGGGACACCGCTTGCGATGACGGCCGCGACGATTTCGCGGATTTCAGGCGGCTGCGTGCCGCCATT
>UCJH01000015.1:6814-12769 GCA_900472785.1 Hyphomicrobiales bacterium
GCCGGCGTCATAGGCGGCTTTTGCACAGGCCAATGCATAGGTCGGATTGGCCTTGTAGCCGTCGAAGAAATGTTCGCAGTCGATCATCGCTTCCTTGCCGCTGTCGACGACGGCAGTGACCGAGCTGCTGATGCTTTCGAGGTTTTCCGCGTCGGTGCAGCCGAGAGCGACCCGGACATGATAGTCCCAGCTCTTCGCGACGAGACAGATCGCGTCGCTTTTCGCCTGCAGGATCGCAGCCAGACCGGGATCGTTGGACGCGGACACGCCGGCGCGCTTCGTCATGCCGAAGGCAACGAAGGATGCCTTTTTCGTCCGCTTCGACTGGAAAAATTCGGTATCCGTGGGGTTCGCGCCCGGATAGCCGCCCTCGACATAATCGATGCCGAACTCGTCCAGCATCGTGGCGATGGCGATCTTGTCCTCGACCGAAAAATCGATGCCCGGCGTCTGCTGCCCATCGCGAAGCGTGGTGTCGAAAAGGTAGATGCGTTCCTTGGTCATGGGTGCACCTCCCAGATGGGCGCACTCAGAACATGCCGCACCTTCCCCCCCTCTGTCGGNNCCCCCCTTGAGGGGGAGATGTCACGGAGTGACAGAGGGAGGGAAGCCGCCGCGAGTTCGAAACCGTCATGGCCATCACAGCTTCCCCGCGAGCTTGTCCGTCGCGCGGATCAGCCGGTCGAGGATGCCGGGTTCGGAATAGGCGTGGCCGGCGCCCTCGATCAGATGGAACTCGGCCTCCGGCCAGCCCTTGTGCAGCGCCCAGGCATATTTTGCCGGGCACGGCATATCGTAGCGGCCGTGGACGATGACGCCGGGAATGCCGTGAAGCTTGTGGGCGTCGCGCAGCAATTGCCCCTCTTCAAACCAGCCGGCATTGACGAAGAAATGGTTCTCGATGCGCGCGAAGGCGTGGGCGTAATCCTCATCCTCGAATGGTGTCGAGGTGGCCGGTTCCGGCAGGAGCGTAATCGTCTCGCCTTCCCAGATGCTCCAAGCCTTGGCAGCGGCCAGACGCGTCGCCCCGTCCTCGCTCGTCAGGCGGCGATGATAGGCCAACATCATCTCGTGCCGTTCGTTTTCCGGGATCGGGGCGATGAAACGCTCCCATTTGTCGGGAAACATTTCCGAGACCCCGAACTGATAGTACCAGTCGAGTTCGCCTTTCGTCAGGGTGTAGATGCCGCGGACAACGAGTTCGGAGACACGGTCGGCATGTTTCTGCGCGTAGGCGAGCGCCAGTGTCGAGCCCCAGGAGCCGCCGAACACCAGCCATTTTTCGGCACCTGCCATTTCGCGCAGGCGTTCGATATCGGCCACCAGATGCCATGTGGTGTTGGCCTCAAGCTCGGCATGCGGTGTGGATTTGCCACAGCCACGCTGGTCGAACAGGGTCACGTCATAGAGCTTCGGATCGAAGAGGCGGCGATGGCTGGGCGAGATCGTCCCGCCCGGACCGCCATGCAGGAATACGGCCGGCTTGGCGCCGGGCGTGCCGCAGCGTTCCCAATAGATGACATGACCTTCGCCGACATCGAGGTGGCCCGACGCATAGGGTTCGATTTCCGGGTAAAGCGTACGGAAGATTTCGGTCATGCTGTCTGCTTTCAAATCAAATATTCAAGGATAGGCGAGGCATCACGCGTCCGGAAACTGCGGCCAGACCTCGGTGTCATGGTCGGGATGCTGGAAGGAGATGATCGCTTCCTGGCGCATGTAAAAATCGGAATCCTCGTGCACCGGCTGATCGAAGATTTCGGTAACCCAGGCATTTCGGGCGGCGAAATTCACCTGGATTTGCGGCATCAGGTCGGAGCGATCGTCAAAAGCGCCAATGGCGATCTCCAGGCCACCGGGATGCTTGTAGGTCAAGGGCGTGCCGCAGGCCGCGCAGAAGCCGCGGGCGATGTTGATGGAAGACTGGAAATAGCTCGGCTCGCCGCGCGTCCATTCGGTACCATTCTCAGGCGCCGTGACCAGAGGCCCGAAAAAGCCGCCAAAGGCCTTCTGGCACATGCGGCAGTGGCAGATCGACGGGCGGCCCAGCTTGCCTCTGAGGCGAAAACGCACGGCGCCGCACTGGCAGCCGCCGGTTCGAACGGTCTCTGTCATCTTGATGTCTCCGGTGGCCAGGTTTCGGTATCGTGATCGGGGTGCTGACAGGCGGATCTTGCAATCCCCTGCTCGCGGCTGTCGTCTTCCGGCGGCGGTTCGACCGGCAGGTCGGGCAGCAGGTGAGACCACGGCATGCGGTTTTCGAGATTGGATTGCATGACGGGCTGCACGGCGGCGGGATCGTCCAGCGAGCCAAGGGTGATGTTGATGAATGGCGCCTCGGGTGCATCGTAGAACAAGGGCGTGCCACACTGCCCGCAGAAGCCCCGTCGCACCAGATGCGACGACTGGAACCAGGACGGTGCGCCTCGCGTCAGCGTAAAATCCTTGCGCATGACGCCGCCCAGCGGCATGAAATAGTTGCCGGCCGCCTTCTGGCACATCCGGCAATGGCAGACATGCGGATAGCCGATCTCGCCTTCAGCGCGATAACGCACGGCGCCACACTGACATCCACCCGCAGCGCTCATGTCCTCCGCTCCAGTGGCCAGATTTCCGTGTCGTGATCCGGGTGCTGATAGGAGACGAGATGGGCAAGGAAGGACGCTGCATCCTGATCCGCCATTGTGTCTTCGCCTGGCAGATCCGGGATTTGATCGACATAGGAGAGCTTTGCCTCGACGCCCCACTGAATCGTCGGCACGATGGATTCCGGATCATCGAACACCGCGATCGCAAGGCCGATTCCATCCGGCGCCTCATAGCAAAGCGGCGTCCCGCAATCGCCGCAGAAGCCACGCTTGACGAAATTCGATGACTGAAAGTATTTCGGCGCGCCGCGGGTCCAGACGAGCTTTGCGTCCCGCACCGAGACGAGCGGCGCATAGAAATTTCCGAACGCCTTCTGGCACATGCGGCAATGACAGACCGATGCATCACCGAGGGTGCCCTCGACGCTGAAGCGCACGGCGCCGCACTGGCAGCCGCCGGTTTGGAGGGGAGTGGTCATGGCCTCTCTCCCGTCGCCAACCAGTCTTCGATTTTCAAACCTTCAACCCGCGAAAATTCACGAACGTTGTTGGTCACCATTATCAGACCGAGAGAATAGGCATGAGCCGCGATGAAAAGATCAGCCCAGCCGATCGATTGGCCCTGACGTTCCAATGCATTTCGGATGACGCTGTAGCTTTGCGAAGCCGCATCGTCGTAGGGGATGATGGCAATGCGGGCCAAGGTGTTTTCGACGAGATCGGAGAGCCGAGCCGAACCTTTCTTCTTTATTCCGTAGCGCATCTCGGACGCGACGATAGCGCTCACGCACATTGCGTCTTCGCTGACCCTTTCCATGTGCATACTTGCAATACCGAAGGGATTGCGGATCGCATCAGACAGAATATTCGTATCGAGCATATAAAGAAGGCTCACAGACTGAAGTCCTTCGGCGGCGGACTTTTTTCATCAAGGTCCGGAAACTCCTCGTCCCAAGGTTCCTGCGCGCGGAGCCACTCAATCAAACCGCTCTTCTTTTTCGGCTCGATGATCAGCCGGTCGCCTTCCTTGCGCATGATCGCCTCGTTTCCAGGAAGCTCGAATTCCACAGGAATGCGAACGGCCTGATTGCGGCCGTTGCGGAAAAGTTTTACCTCGCGCTCCTGATTAACTTCGATCGCACTCATGGCAGCCTCCTTTGGCATATGCCTGAACATATGCCGCCACGCTCAAATAAACAAGTTTATCGCTTGACCTCCCACGTCGTCACGCGCTCGCCCGTGGCCGGGTCCTTGCCGTCCTTGAGCTGGATGCCCTTGGCCAAAAGGTCGTCGCGAATCCTGTCGGCTTCCGCGAAGTTCTTCGCCTTGAGCATTTCAAGCCGCATGGCGACGACCGCTTCCACGGCTGATGCCACGGCCTCGTCGATTTGCGCCGGCTTTGGCAGAACGCCGAGCAAGGCGGCGCTGGCGGCAAAGGTTGCCAGCGCATCCGGATCTGCATTCGCCGCCTGCGCGAGCGCATGGATGGCCTGGACGGCGGCGACCGTATTCAGATCGTCCGCCAAAGCAGCCAGCACCGTCGCATCCGGCGCGACATCAACCAGCTCCGAAGCCGGCCACTTGGCGAGCAGACGCTCGGCCTCTTCCAGCCGCTTGATCGAAAAGTCGATCGGCTCGCGATAGTGCGTCATCAGCATCGCCAGTCGCAAAACAGCACCCGGCCATTTGCGGCCGCCGAAGGTTTCTGTGTGCAACAGTTCCTGGATGGTGACGAAATTGCCGTCGGACTTCGACATCTTGCGGCCTTCGACCTGCAGGAAGCCGTTGTGCATCCAGACATTGGCCATCACCGCAGTTCCGTGGGCGCAGCGCGACTGGGCGATCTCGTTCTCATGGTGCGGGAAAATCAGGTCGAGCCCGCCGCCATGGATGTCGAAAGTCTGGCCGAGATAGCGCTCGCTCATCGCCGAGCATTCGATATGCCAGCCGGGACGTCCGCGACCCCAGGGGCTTTCCCAGCCGGGCTCGTTGTCGGACGACAGCTTCCAGAGAACGAAGTCCTGCGGATTTTTCTTGTGCGCCTCCACCGCGATGCGGGCACCGGCCTGCTGCTCGTCGAGAGGGCGCTTCGACAGTTGGCCGTAGTCCGCCATGGATTTCGTGTCGAACAGCACTTCGCCGCCGGCGACATAGGCATGGCGCCTGGCGATCAGCTTTTCGATGATCTCGATCATCTCGGCGATGTTGTCGGTCGCCCGCGGCTGGTGCGTCGGTTCCAAGCAGCCAAGCGCCTTCGCATCATCGAGGAACTGCGTCTCCGTTTTTTCCGTCACGGCCCGAATCGCATCGTTGAGCGGAAGGTCGGGAAAATCGCGGAGCGCCCGGGCGTTGATCTTGTCGTCCACGTCGGTGATGTTGCGGGCATAGGTGACATTCGCCTCGCCATAGACATGGCGCAGCAGCCGGTAAAGCACGTCGAAGACGATGACCGGGCGGGCATTGCCGATATGGGCGAAGTCGTAGACGGTCGGGCCGCAGACATACATGCGGACGTTCTGCGGATCGATCGGCCGAAACTCGACCTTCTCGCGCGTCAGCGTGTTGTACAGTTTCAGTACCGGCAACTCGTCCATCCCAGTCTCCATTCCGATGCAGTCTCTTCTGTCGATAAAGCGCTCGATCCCCTGCCAGGGATCGGTCGCAGTCAGCCGCCCGGCCGGCCCTATCGTTTGTCATCTTGGTTTTTGGGAGACGAAAACGGCCAGGCCAGCGAAACGCTAGCGAATAATAATCCGGCAGATGCAGATAACCGTTTTCATGGGCAGCGTTATCGCGCCTGCGGCGATTGCGGTCAAGAGGTCAGCGACGCTCAAGTTCGATATGTTGGGATACTGGTCAAACGGTCATTGTTTTGTCATGATTGCGCTTATCTGGAGCAACCGGAATTCATAGCAAGCAACGCCGCGGAGAACCCGCACATTATGGCCTGTTTCCTGTGGAACAATAAGGGAAGCCGTTTTCGGGGAATATCCCGGCAACGAAGCGACCCGATTAGGGAAACACGATAGGAGAATTTGAAATGCCTGGCATCAAGACCGACAAGAAAAGCCCGCGAGCGGCGCAGGATCTTGTCAACCAGTATCGCCCGCTTGGCCTCAAGGCCGTTCTGGCAGCTGCCCTGCAGGTGAAGCAGAAGCCGGCAAAGGCGACAGTGAAGATCAAGCAGCCAGCCTGAGAGCGGCTGGACAGGTCTCGATCGCAATAAAACCTCAGAACAGCGACAGTTGCGTCGAAATCGGCGCCGCTGGGGGCTGGCTGTCGCTTCGCGGCCGCGGCGTCACTGGCACCTGCAATTCGGGACCGATATTGGCTACCTTGTTGACCTTGTCGGAGACGGCG
This sequence comes from Hyphomicrobiales bacterium, assembly GCA_900472785.1. Classification (GTDB taxonomy): domain Bacteria; phylum Pseudomonadota; class Alphaproteobacteria; order Rhizobiales; family Rhizobiaceae; genus Pararhizobium. Next base: position 12,763 of record UCJH01000015.1, read on the forward strand.
ATGGCTT
>UCJH01000044.1 GCA_900472785.1 Hyphomicrobiales bacterium
CGGCAGCGTATCGACGCCGGTCTGGGCGCCGAGTTGACGCAGCTGTTCCTGGGCGGCTGGACGGCGCGTGTCGAGCGACGCCATCAGGACTTTCTTCTTCTCACGCGATGTCAGCCTGAGCGCGATCTTGCCCGTCGTCGTCGTCTTGCCCGAGCCCTGCAGACCAACCATCATGATGACGACTGGGGCGACCGCATTGAGGTCGATGCCGACGCCCTCGGAGCCGAGCATCTCGATAAGCTCGTCATGGACGATCTTGACGACCATCTGCCCGGGCTTGATCGATTTCAGGACGGCGGCGCCGACGGCCTTTTCGCGCACCTTTTCGGTGAACTGGCGGACAACTTCGAGCGCGACGTCGGCTTCCAGCAGCGCACGGCGTACCTCGCGCAGGGCAGCCGAGACATCGGCTTCCGACAGCGCGCCACGGCCGGTCAATCCATTCAGGATTGACCCAAGGCGGTCCTGGAGACTTTCAAACATCCGTTCATCCTTTTTCGGGGAAGTGCATTTGCCCCCGAAACGTTGGTATCATCAGCTTCGAAAACAAGACGCAAAGCCAAAAAGCACCCGAGGGCGCAACGCGCTGTCGGGTGTTGACCTCCGGGATCTCTTTATACCTTTGCGGGTCCCGGTCGGCGGCGTTCCAAGTCTGTTCACTTGTCAGCAGATGGCGGCGGTAAACAGCAAAACGGCGGTGAAGTCAAGGCCACGGCCGTGTTCGCCGCCAGGTCAGAGCGAAAAGCAACAAATGACCCTTGTCGCTTCACTGGACGCTAACCAGATTGTGTCAACCCTCCTGCCGCAATCCTCCGGCAGGCGCTGGCCGGACGGAGACGGCCCGTGTAGATTGTCGATGATGTGCGCTCGGCTGCGATTGACGCAGCTGTTTTAGGACAGGTGGCCCGATGGCGAAGCAAGGCAATCCTTACCACCAAGGCCCTGTTTCGGACCATTTCGACGGCGTGCGCTTCTTCAATCCCGACGGCGAGGCGCCGAAGGGGTTTCGCGACGTTTTGCGCTGGCAATTCGGCGGCGGCAAGACCGCCTGGCCCAAGCTTGCGACCGGGACGGTTATCCCGACAAAGCCCGACACCATGATCGGCGGCGCCGGACTGCGCGTCACCATGGTCGGCCATGCCACGCTGCTGATCCAGATCGCCGGCTTGAACATCCTGACGGACCCGGTCTGGTCTCCGCGTGCCAGCCCCTTCTCCTTTGCCGGTCCGAAGCGCGCCGGCGAAGTCGGCATCCGGTTCGACGACCTGCCGCCGATCGACATCGTTCTCGTCACGCACAATCACTACGACCATCTCGACCTTGCGACGCTGCGCGCCCTGCATGCGCGCTTCAAACCCCGCATCGTCACGCCGCTCGGCAACGACGCCATTATCGATCCGGCGGTTCCCGACGCCCAGATCACCACGATGGACTGGGGCGACGGTATCAACATCATCGACGGCGTCGCGCTTTATTGCGAGCCCTGCCATCACTGGTCGGCCAGAAGCGCCTTTGACCGCAGCATGGCCTTGTGGAGCGCTTTTGTCCTGACGACGCCGGTCGGCAACATCTATCATATCGGCGATACCGGCTTTCACGACGGCATCAACTATCGGGCGGCGGCCGAAAAATACGGCGCCTTCCGTCTCGCCAACCTGCCGATCGGCGCCTATGAGCCGCGCTGGTTCATGAAGGCCCAGCACCAGAACCCGGAAGAAGCCGTCCAGGGCCTGCTCGCCTGCAACGCGGCTTATGCCGTGGGTCACCACTGGGGCATGTTCCGGCTGACCAATGAGGGCATCCACGACCCGTTGCGGGCACTGGAAACCGCGTTGGACACCCAGGGCGTCGCCCGCGACCGGTTCCGCGCGTTGCATCCCGGCGAGGTCTTTGAGGTACCGGCGCTATAGCCACGCCCATCCCACTGGTAATTTCCGCGCATTTCCGCCATATACACCGCAACAGGCAGTGGAAGTGACGGCAATGGGCAATACTGTTGAATTTGCGAGGATGAACGGACTTGGCAACAAGATCCTGGTCATCGACATGCGCGGCCGCAAGGACCGCGTGACGCCGGAAGCGGCGATCGTGCTCAACGCCCATCCGGACACGGCCTTCGACCAGATCATGGCGATCCACGATCCGAAGGCCGACGGTACCGACGCCTTTATCGACATCCTCAACTGCGACGGCACCAAGGCGCAGGCTTGCGGCAACGGCACGCGCTGCGTCGTACAGGCGCTCGCCGCAGAAACCGGCCGCAAGGCTTTCACCTTCGAGACGGTCGCCGGCATCCTGAATGCCCGGGAGCTCGAGGATGGGACGATCTCGGTCGATATGGGCACTCCCGTCTTCGAGTGGGACAGGATCCCGCTGTCGGAAGAATTCTACGATACCAGCCGCATCGAACTGCAGATCGGGCCGATCGACGATCCGATCCTACATTCGCCCTCGGTGATGTCGATGGGCAATCCGCATGCGATCTTCTGGGTCAACCGCGACGTCATGTCGTTTGACCTGGAGCGCTTCGGCTCGCTGCTCGAAAACCATCCGATGTTTCCCGAGCGCGCCAATATAACCCTTGCACAGGTAACCTCGCCGACATCGCTGACCACCCGGACATGGGAGCGTGGCGCAGGCCTGACGCTTGCCTGCGGTTCGGCCGCGTGTTCGGCCGCCGTCAGCGCCGCACGCACCGGCCGTACCGGTCGCACGGTCGAAATCAAGGTCGCCAGCGCCACGCCGCCGGGCATCCTGTCGATCGTTTGGCGCGAGAGCGACGACCACGTCATCATGACCGGCCCGGCCGAATGGGAATGGTCCGGCACCGTCGATCCTGCGACCGGCGCGTGGATGCGCGACGAAGTGCTGGCGAATGATCCGCAGGTCCGCGCGCTTTGAGCGGTGTCGAAGTCATAACCTTCGGCTGTCGGCTCAATACCTACGAATCGGAAGTGATGCGCAGCGAGGCGGAAAAAGCCGGCCTGAACAACGCTATCCTCGTCAACACCTGCGCCGTTACCGGCGAAGCCGTGCGCCAGGCCCGCCAGGCGATCCGCCGGGCCCGCCGCGAAAACCCGCAGGCCCGCATCATCGTCACCGGTTGCGCCGCACAGACCGAGAAGCAGGCTTTCGCAGGAATGCCGGAGGTCGATGCCGTGCTTGGCAACGAGGAGAAGCTGAAAAGCGCCTCCTACCGGTCGCTGCCGGATTTCGGCGTTTCCGCGGAAGAGAAGCTGCGCGTCAACGACATCATGAGCGTGCGCGAAACCGCGCCGCAGATGGTCAAGCTGATCGAAGGCCATGTGCGCGCCTTCATCCAGGTCCAGAACGGTTGCGACCACCGCTGCACCTTCTGCATCATTCCCTACGGCCGCGGCAATTCCCGCTCGGTGCCGATGGGCGCCGTCGTCGATCAGGCGCGAAAACTGGCAGAGAGCGGCTACCGCGAGATCGTGCTCACCGGCGTCGATGCCACCAGCTACGGCGGCGACCTGCCGGGCACGCCCAGCCTCGGCCTGCTCGCCAAAACCCTGCTGAAACAGGTTCCGGAAATCCTGCGCCTGCGGCTCTCCTCCATCGACAGCATCGAGGTGGACGGTCATCTGATGGACCTGATCGCGGACGAGCCTCGCTTCATGCCGCATCTGCACTTGTCGCTGCAGCATGGCGACGACATGATCCTGAAGCGGATGAAGCGCCGCCACAACCGCACAGACGCCCTGTGTTTCATCGAGGATGCTCGCAAGCTTCGACCGGAAATGAGCTTCGGCGCCGACATGATCGCCGGCTTCCCGACCGAGACCGAGGACATGTTCGTCAATGCCATGAGCCTCGCGGAAGAAGCCGGCATCGCCCATCTGCACGTCTTTCCCTACTCACCGCGCGAGGGAACGCCGGCCGCCCGCATGCCGCAACTCGACCGGGCTCTGGTGAAGGAACGGGCCGCCAGACTGCGCGCCACTGGACTTCGGCTGCACGAGGCCCATCTTGACAGCATGGTCGGAACGCAGCAATGGCTGCTCGTCGAGAACAACGGCTTGGCGCACACCGAGAACTTCACGCTGGTCGCCGTTCCCGGGCTTGCGCCGCGTGCCATCCTGCAGGCCAAAATCACCGGCCACAATGGCAGGCATCTCGTGTATGTCGCCCAAAAGTGTGCAGCGGTTTTGGGGTAACGACATACGAAAATAAAAGGCCCGATGCGCAAGACGCTTTGGGCATGCAACTGACGGCCGCCTACGCGGCCTGAGCTTACGGAATTCAAATGGCGCTCAGCTTTCTCAAAAAGGTCTTCACCTTCGGCAAGGACAAGCCGGCAGAAGCGGAGCAGCCTGCCGCGCCGGCTGTCGACGAGGTGATGGACCTTGCCGAATCCGCCTTCAGCCCCGCTGAAACACGCGCCATCGAAGCCGAACTCGAACCGCATTCCCGCAGCGAAACCCTCCCCTTGGCGGCCGATCCGGTTCTGCCTGAGGAAATGGACACGGCCGGGGGCCCCTCCGCCGATCTCGAGGAGGAAGACGGCTCGACCGAACCGGTCGTAGATGAGGAAACCTTCGCCATCCTGCCGGCCACCGAACAGATCGGCGACCTCGGTCTCATTCCCCTGTCGCTGCTGGAGGCGGAGGCCGAGGCGGAGTTAACCGATCCAGAGACCCTGGTTGGCTTCTCCCCCTCTGTCCCTGAGCCTGTCCTCGGGCTTGCCGACGGCAAGACCCAGGGGGGACATCTCCCCCTCAAGGGGGGAGATTGGTCCGACACTGCCGAGGCTTCGCCACAACAAGATGTCATCGATGAAGCTGAGGAGGCCGCCGCAAGTCCAATCTCCCCCCTTGAGGGGGAGATGTCGGCAAAGCCAACAGAGGGGGCAAAGCTTAACCCGATCTCCGAGCCAGCGCCCGCAACACCCATTCTCCCCAAGGGTTTCGCCACCGGCCCCGCCATCGAACAGGCACCGGTCACGCCGGCACAGAAACTCAGCTGGTACCAGCGCCTGCGCCAGGGTCTTGCCCGCACTTCCTCGCAGCTGACCGGCCAGATCACGGCGCTTTTCACAAAGCGCAAGCTCGATGAAGCGACGCTGCAGGATTTGGAAGACCTGTTGATCCAGGCCGATCTGGGACTCGAAACCGCACTGCGCATCACCGACACGCTTTCGTCCGAGCGCTACGGCAAGGATGTGAGCGGCGAGGACGTGACGCGGATCATGGCGGCCGAGATCACCAAGGTTCTGGAGCCGGTTGCAAAGCCTCTGCAGCTCGACCTCAGCCATAAGCCGCATGTCATCCTCGTCGTCGGCGTCAACGGCACCGGCAAGACGACGACCATCGGCAAGCTCGCGGCAAAGCTTTCAGGCGCTGGGCTGAAGGTGATGCTGGCAGCCGGCGATACCTTCCGTGCCGCCGCCATCGAGCAGCTGAAAATCTGGGCCGAGCGGACGAAATCCGACATCGTCTCCTCCCGGCTCGGCGCCGATGCGGCCGGCCTTGCCTACGAGGCGTTCGAACAGGCGCGAGAGAAGAAGAGCGACGTGCTGATCATCGATACCGCCGGACGCCTGCAGAACAAGACGGAACTGATGGCGGAGCTTGAAAAGATCGTGCGGGTGCTCGGCAAACTCGATCCCGATGCGCCGCACACTGTGCTGCAGACGCTCGACGCAACAACCGGTCAGAATGCACTGAACCAGGTGGAGATCTTCCGCAACGTCGCCGGCGTCAATGGCCTGATCATGACCAAGCTCGACGGCACCGCACGCGGCGGCATCCTCGTGGCGATCTCCGCAAAACACAAGCTGCCGGTCTATTTCGTCGGCGTCGGCGAAGGCATCGACGACCTCGAACCGTTCGAGGCCAGGGATTTCGCCGAAGCGATCGCCGGCCTTGCCCATTGACCGCGATATGATTTTGCCATTTTGCTGACGCTATAGAGCGAATACTGACGACAATCGCTCCAACGAGCATGCACTGAGGAAATTCAATGATATCGGTCGAGTCCGCCAAGCTGCGCAAGGAAGTCAGCCCGCTCCTGAAAATGGTGCTGGAACTCGGCCCATTGGTTGTCTTCTTTTTCGCCAATGCGCGCGGCGAATGGTTGGCGGCGCGTTTTCCGATCCTGACCGATCTCGGCGGACCGATCTTCATCGCCACCGGTCTTTTCATGGCCGCAACCGCAATCGCGCTTTCCGTATCCTGGCTTCTGACGCGCTCCCTGCCGATCATGCCGCTGATCTCCGGCATCGTCGTCTTCATCTTCGGCGCGCTGACGCTCTATCTTCAGAACGACACTTTTATCAAGGTCAAGCCGACAATCGTCAACGCTTTGTTCGGCGGCATCCTGCTCGGCGGCCTGTTTTTCGGAAAATCCCTTCTCGGCTATGTCTTCCATGCAGCCTTCAAGCTGGACGACGCCGGCTGGCGCAAACTGACCATCCGATGGGGCCTGTTTTTCCTGTTTCTCGCGGTTTTGAACGAGGTCGTCTGGCGCAGCTTTTCGACCGACTTCTGGGTTGCCTTCAAAGTCTGGGGCACCATGCCGATCACCATTCTCTTCACCCTTGCGCAGATGCCGCTGATCATGAAGCACGGCATCGAACCGTCGGAAGAGGGAGCGGCCAAGCCATGAGCGAACTTGCCCCGTCATATCCGCAGCCCTCAGCGTCGCGGTTCTTTCTTATCGCCAGCTTCGGCGTCCTGTTGGTCCAAATCCTCACCGAATATTTCATGGGCCGGTTGCCGATCTGCGAATGCGGCTACGTCAAGCTCTGGGAAGGCGCCGTCAATTCCAGCGGCAATTCCCAGCACCTGTCGGACTGGTATACGCCCTCGCACATCATCCACGGTTTCCTGTTCTACGGGCTTGGACACCTGCTCCTGCGGCGCAAGCCGCTGTCGGCCAAGCTGCTGCTCGCCATGGTGATCGAGTCCGGCTGGGAAATTCTCGAAAACACGCCGCTGATCATCAACCGCTACCGCGCCGCGACCATTTCGTTGGACTATTTCGGCGACAGCATCCTGAACTCGGCGATGGACACCGTCTTCATGATGATCGGCTTCCTGTTTGCGGCGCGCATGCCGGTTGCCGTGACAATCGTCATCGCCATCATCTTCGAAATCTTCACCGGCTGGATGATCCGTGACAACCTGACCCTGAACGTCCTGATGCTGGTCTGGCCGCTCGATGCGGTGAAAGCCTGGCAAGGCGGGCTTTGATTTCGGTGGCCTTCCTGGCCACCATCCCCCGACATGAACAGGGTCGAAAGCCCGGAATGCGCCGCTCCGTCATTGATCCGATCGGCTTGAGGCGATGATCAGGTCAGCCGCTTTCTCCGCGATCATGATGACGGGGGAGTTGGTGTTGCCGGAAACGATTGATGGCATGATCGAGGCATCGACGACCCTGAGATGGTTCATCCCGTGAACCCGCAATTGAGGATCGACGACGGCCATGCCGTCGCTGCCCATCCTGCAGGTCCCGACCGGATGAAAGATCGTCGTGGCGATATCGCCGACACGGCGGATCAGGTCCTCGTCACTCTGAAATTCCGTTCCCGGCAGCATCTCCTGCGGCCGATACCTGCGGATCGCCGGGGCCTCCATCAAGCGGCGGGCATGGCGGATGGATTTGGTAGCGACGATCCGGTCTCCGACCGTTGACAGATAGTTCGGCCGGATCTCCGGTGCGGCCGAAACATCCGGACTGCCGACATGCACTGTTCCCCGGCTTTCCGGTCGCAGATTGCAGACCGACACCGTTACTGCGGGATATCTGTGCAGCGGCTCGCCGAGCCGGTCGGTGCTGAGCGGTTGCACGTGATATTCGAGATCGGCCGTCGCAACGGCCGGATCGCTCTTGGCGAATATCCCCAACTGGCTCGGCGCCATCGACAGCGGTCCGGACCGCCGCAGCATGTATTCAAGACCCATGCCGGCGCGGGTGAACAGGTTGTGATAGAGCTGGTTCAGCGTTTTCGCGCCCTCGATGCGGAAGACCGTGCGGATCTGCAGATGGTCCTGCAGGTTTTCACCGACCCCGGCAAGTTCGTGGGCCACATCGATCCCGGCGCCCGCCAGAACATCCGGCCGGCCAATCCCGGACAGCTCCAAGATCTTCGGCGAATTGATCGCACCGGCGGAGAGAACGACTTCGCAGTCGGCGCGGGCGATATGGGATTGCCCGTTAAGACGGAACCGCACACCCGTCACCGTCTTCCCGTCGAGTTCCAGACGCTCCGTTTCCGCTCCCGTGAGGACCCGGAGATTCCGACGTTTCATCGCCGGGCGAAGAAACGCCTTCGTCGTGTTCCAGCGCAGGCCGCCACGCTGGTTGACCTCGAAATAGCCAGAGCCCTCGTTGTCACCGTCGTTGAAATCGTCGGTTTTCGGAATGCCGAGTTCTTCGGCCGCATCGCGGAATGCGTCGAGGATTGGCCAGGACAGCCGCTGCTTTTCCACGCGCCATTCGCCGCCCGCCCCATGCATTCCAGACTTGCCACGATAATTGTCTTCGGACTTCAGGAAATAAGGTAAAACGTCGTCCCAGCCCCAGCCCGTATTGCCCTGCTGCCGCCAGCCGTCATAATCCGCCGCCTGACCTCGCATGTAGATCATGCCGTTGATCGAGGAACAGCCGCCCAGGACCTTTCCGCGCGGATAGGGCAGCGAGCGGCCGTTCAGCCCGGCTTCCGCCGCCGTTTTCATCATCCAGTCGGTGCGCGGATTACCCATGCAGTAGAGATAGCCGATCGGCACGTGCACCCAGTGATAGCGGTCGCTGCCGCCGGCTTCGAGGAGGAGAACGCGCGTCTTCGGATCGGCGGACAGCCGGTTGGCCAGCACACAGCCGGCAGACCCTGCACCGACGATGATAAAATCGTAGCTTCCCGCATCAAGAACCTGGTCTTTCACATGCATATTCACGCCGCCACTCCAGCAACAACAGGCTGCACCGCCGTCAGACGCCGCCAGAGCGGTGCCATCGCTTCGGCGATATCGTTATAGAGAGCGTAGCGCCGGGCATAATGCGCCTCAAGCGAGACGTTCGGACGATAATGCCGCTCGGTCTGCACCATCGCCGCAGCACCTTCTCCAAAATCAGCAAAGATGCCGACACCGGTGCCGGCCGCGATCGCCGCCCCCAGCGCCCCGGTTTCGCGCGAGCGGGCAACGGAGACGGGAACGCCGAGCACATCGGCAAAGATTTGCGGCCAGATCAGGCTGCGCGACCCGCCGCCGGACAGGACCGCCTCGTTGAACGTTGCGCCCGCCTTCCGGATGGTCTCGACATGCTGGCGATGACCGAAGGCGACACCTTCGAGAAGCGCGCGAACGAGATGACCCTTGGTGTGCCAGCCGGCCATGCCGTAGAAGCCGGCCCGCGCGTGGCCGTCCTGCTGGGCGCCATAGAGATAGGGATGGTAGAGCGGATCATCCGTCGCCGGCTCGATCGCGCCGGCCAGCGCGCAGCAGGCGTCGAACGGCGAGACGCCCTGCGCATGCTCGCCCTCAAAGAACTCCTTGACCAGCCATTCGAGATTGGCAGCCGAAGTAGCGCTGTTTTCCATCGCCATGTAGCGGTTGCGATCGAAGGTCGAGGACATGAAGACCGGCCCCTTGAGATCGGGGCCGTCGATGATGACCTGGTTAATGCTCCAGGTGCCGGCGATGATCGAGGCGCTGCCGGTGCGAGAGACACCCGAACCGAGCGCAGAGGCAACCACGTCGAACAGCCCGCCGACCACAGGCGTGCCGGCCGCAAGACCGGTTTGCCTGGCCACCTCTTCCGTCACCATGCCGGCGATGTCGGCACTTTCGATCAGCGTCGGCAAAAGATCCATGCAATCACCGAGGCCATAGGCTTCCATCAATTCCTTGTCGTAGCGGCGTGCGGCAAGATCGAGCAGGCCGGCGCCCGACATGTCGGACACTTCGCTGACACGACAGCCGGTCAGACGGTTGACGACGAAATCCTTGGAGAAGAACACCGTGCCGATCCGGCCGAACAGGTCCGGCCGGTGGCGCTTCAGCCAGGCAAGCAGTGTCGGCGTCTGGGAAGGCCACGGACGTTGGCGGGCAATCGGTTGGGTCCGCTCGCCTACGCCCTCAGTCCCCCACTGCTCGACCAGTCCGGTCGCCCGCGTATCGATCGACTGGATGCCGATGAGCGGCGCGCCCTCGCGGTCGAGCGCATAAAGGCCGTTGCCATGTCCGGCGCAACCAATCGCGGCGATCTCGTCCGGCCGGATCTGCGCCCGCTCGATGCACGCGCGGATGACGTGGCGCGCATTGGTCCAGAGTTCGTCCAGGCCGCGCTCGACATGGCCGGGGCTAGGCATACGGCTGTGTCCCTCCTCGGAGGCAGCCGCGATTTCATTGCCGGTGCGGTCGAAAATCACCGCCTTGATGACGGTGTTCCCGGCATCGAGCCCCAAAAGATAGTCTCCCATGCAAAACCCCTCCCAAGGTTCGAAAACCGCAGTTCAGCCCTGCTGATAAAGTGCAAACGCCTGTTCGCCGCTTGCATTCTCGTGGATGATCGCCATCAGCCCACGCACCACCGCACCCGGATTGGCATGCTGGTAGATGTTGCGCCCGTAGACCATGCCCATTGCGCCTTGCCGCATCAAGGCCGCAGACTTGTCAAACACCGCGCGCAAGTCCTCCTTGCCGCCGCCACGCACCAGAACCGGGCATCTGGCCGCTTCCACGACCCTATGGAAATCTTCCGGATTGTCCGTCGGATCCGCTTTGACGATATCGGCGCCCATCTCGCGGGCAAGGCGCGTCAGGGTAACGATCTTGTCGGCATCGCCATCGACCATGTAGCCGCCCTTTTCGGTGACGGGCTGCATCACCAGAGGCTCGATCATCAGCGGCATGCCGTATCTGTCGCAATCGGCCCGGACGCGGGAAATGTTCTGCACGCACTGGCGGAACAGGTCCGGCTCGTCCGGCAGCATGAAAAGATTGACCACGACGCAGGCCGCATCCATTTCAATCGCGCCGATCAATGGCTCGGCCTCGTTCTGCAGAACCGCCCACATGTCGCGGTGGCGAATGCGATTGTAGGGATTGCCCATGTCGATGCGCATGACCAGCGCCGGCTTGTCCTTGCCGGGCACGTCCTGCAACAGGTCCGCCTGGCCATAGTTCATCTGGATCGCGTCCGGCGCGGCGGAGACCAGCGAGGCGACAACGGCCTGAATGTCCTCCAGCCCATCAAGGAAGGACGGTTCGTTGCAGACGCCGTGATCGATCGCCACGTCGAGGCAGCGGCCGCCGCCGAACAACCGGTTCATCCGGACTTTGCTGTTGTGTCGCATTTCGTGCTCCTTGGTTCGTTCCTTGCGGAAAGCATGGCCTCATCGACGCCATGGCGATCGACGAGAAGGGTGAGAAAACGGGCGCGCTCGCTGGCGCCTTGCGCCGGCGTCCAGTGTTTTTCCTGCGCCAGCAGGGCGAGCACAGCGTCCATCATGTCGAGCGACAGCTCGCCGGAGACAGCCAGCGTCGTGCGCCGCAACAGCAGGTCGTCGAGATGTTCGACAGCCTCGTCGCGGATCAGGAATTGCAATTCACGTGCCGAATATCCGGCATGCGGCAGCGGCGCGTCAGGCCCGGCTGCGATGAAATCGGCGACAGCCTCGGTATCCGTGCCGTATCGGCCGAACAGTTCGGCCATGCGGTCGGAGGACATGCCCTTGCCGGCGGCGACATGCGCCTGCCATGCGGCTGGCGCTTGCGGAAAAGCCCGTCCGCCGCCGATCGGCCGGTCGGTTGTGGCGATGCGCCGGACCTTGCCGAGCCTTTCGAGTGCCATGTCGGCCGCCAGCTCTCCGAAGGACCGAAAGGTCGTCCACTTGCCGCCGATCATGCACAACACCGGCGCACCGCCGTCCTTCGGTTCGACGACCGTGCAGAAATGATCGCGCGGGATGCGGCCGGTAAAACTGTCCTTGCTGGCCGGCAACGGCCGGACACCGGAAAACTGGAAGACGATCTCCTGCGGCGTGATCTTGATCTGCGGCAGCACGAAGGCGAGCGATTGCAGGATATAGTCCCGCTCATCCGCCTCGCAGCGCACCGTTTCCGGATCATCGACGCGGATATCGGTGGAGCCGACCAGGACCTTGCCGAGATAGGGGAAGAGGATGCAGATCCGCCCATCCTCGTTTTCGTAGTAGATCATGTGACCGGCAAGCGCTGCACGCAGTTCGACGCTATCGACGATCAGATGCGACCCCTTGGTGCCGCCCATCAGCGGCGAGGGTCGTGCCTGCGGCGAAAAAAGCGTCTGGTTGGCAATGTCAATCCAGCCGCCAGTGGCGTTGATGATCAGTGCCGGTTCGACGGAGACGGATGCGCCGTCAATATGGTCCTCGACCCGGTAGCGGCCCTTTGCGTCGCGGCGCAGTTCCGCATAGTTCAGCGCCCTCGCCCCACCGTTCGCGGATTGGCCATCCTGCAGAAGCTCGATGCCCAGCCGTTCCGGATGGCTGACCCAGGCATCAAAATAGGTGGCGGAACTCTTGATGGCGGGATTGAGTGCCGGCCATTTTTGAAGTGTCGTGCGCCGGCCGCGAAATTCGTGGCGCGGCATCAGGGCTCGCTTGCGGGTCAGGAAATCATAGATGCTGAGCCCCGCTTTGATGGCGACGGCGCCCCGACGGCTGGGCCGGCGGCTGAGGCCCAAGAACCGAACAATGCCATTGCCAAGGCCGGAGAAGATGTCGAAGACCGGCACCGTCGTTGGCAGCGGCGCAACATAGTGCGGCGCGTTGCGCAGCAGCCGGTCACGCTCGACAAGGGATTCCTGCACCAGCTTGAACTCGCCGTTTTCCAGGTAGCGGAGGCCCCCATGCACCATGCGCGATAGCGCCGCGCTGGCGCCGGAGCAATAGTCGTGTTTCTCGACCAGCAGCACGTTCAGCCCCTGCAGCGCCAGCTCCCGAAAGACGCTGATGCCGTTGATGCCGCCGCCGACGACGCACACGTCCACCTTCGGGCTCTGGCGGAGCCCGTCCAATATCTCTTCACGTTTCATGTTGGTGATCCGCTACCTGTCCATATCAGTCAGTTTCGCCGATATGGCCGTATCAATGGCCGAAAGCTCGACCGCATCCAGCCTGATGGTTCCTGCCCTTGCATTGTCCAGCGCCTGGCCCGGATTGCGCGCGCCACACAAGGCGAAGGTCACTCCGGGTTGCGCCAGCGTCCAGGCAATCACGATCTGGGCAATGCTCGCTCCATGCGTGTCGGCGATCGGCCGGATCGCATCGGCCAAGGCCGCTGCTTTCTGCCGGTTGCCGACCGAGAAGCGCAGGTTGTCCTTGCGCTGGTCGTCGCCGGAAAAGATGCGATCCGGTCCGATCGTACCGGACAACAACCCCAGCGCCAGCGACGAATAGCTGAGCGTCGCGATGCCGTTCGCCCGGGTCAACGGCAGAAGTTCCGCCTCGATCTCGCGGTCGATCATGCTGAACCGCTCCTGGATGGCATCGAGACCACCGACCGCGATATAGGCATCTAGGTCGTCGCGGCTGACATTGCTCGCCCCGATCGCCCGGATCTTGCCGGATGTGCGCAGGTCTTCCAGCGCCCGCATGGTCTCCTCGACTGGTGTCGTCGGATCCTGCCAGTGGGTGATGTAGAGATCGATATGGTCCGTCCCCAGCCGTTTCAGGCTTTGCTCGACCTCGTGCAGGATCGAATCGCGGCCGAGATAGCGATGAACGGGCTTGCCGTCCTGATCGAAGAAATGCCTGCCCTTCTGCGTATGCCAGACCAGCCCGCATTTGGTAGCGATGACGGCCTTGTCGCGCCGTCCGGCCAATGCCTTGCCGACGATCTCCTCGGAACGCCCGAGCCCATAGGCCGGCGCCGTGTCGATCAGCGTCACTCCGGCATCGAGAGAGGCCTGGATCGCGGCGATGGATTCGGCTTCGTCGGTTCCGCCCCACATCCAGCCGCCGATGGCCCAGGTTCCAAGGCCAACCGCCGAAGCGGAAACGCCCGATTTACCGATCTCGCGTGTCAATTGTTGACCACTCATGCCCATTTTCCTTCGCCTGCCAGTGCCAGGACGCGCGCTCCGGTCGCCTCGTCGGTGACCAAAGTGTCGAGATGATTGCCGCGCATGACGCTGAGGATCGGTCCTGCCTTGTTGGGTCCGCTCGCGACCCCGATCTTGGTGGGGATCGAGGCGAATTCCGGAAGCGTTAGGGATACCAGAGACCGGTTCAAGCTGTAGTCGCACACCTGACCGCGGTCATCGAGCAGGTGCGCCAGGAGTTCGCAGGACGCCCCGGAACGTTCGATCGCCACGCGGTCGGTGCTTGAGGATGGATGAAGGTCGTAATAGCTCGAATCGTCCGACAGGATCGAACCGATACCGACGACGGCGATCTTCGCCTCGCGTGCCCGCTGGAAGACATCGGCGACGGAGCGCATGTTGATCAGCATGCCGCGTTCCGCCGCGCTATCGGCAAACAGCGGTGCATGGATCTGATAGGAGCGACCACCGAGCCGGTCGGCCATCAGCGTCGAGACGTGGTTGACGTCGGTATAGTGCTTGCCCTGGACGCAGCCGGTCGCCGGGATCACTTCGACATCGAAGCGGCGCTGCGCCTGCAGCCCGGCAACGACGGCGCTGACGCCCTTGCCGCCGGTGATGCAGATCGTGTCACCATCGATGATTTCCTCCAGCAGCAGCCGGGCCGCCGCCTCGCCAACAGCCTGAAGGGCGGTCTGGGGATTGTCGGAGACTGTCGGGACGACGATGGCGCGGCTGATGCCGCCGAGTGCCAGAAGCTGTTCTTCCATATCGACCAGCGGCTCGACCGGCGACTTGATCTTGATCTCGACGAGGCCGAGCTGGCGGCCGCGCTTGATCAGCCGGTTGACCGTCGGCTGGGAAATGCCGAGCTGGTCAGCGATCTGCGCCTGCGTCAGTCCTTCGAGGAAATGCAGGACCAGCGCCTGGTGCATCTGCCGGGCGATGACGATTTCCTCGCGCGGGGCATTTGCGGGTTTGAGTTTGGCAATGGGCCGATTGGGCGACATGTCAGGCAGCCTTCCGCTTGTGCAGAAAATGGTCGATGGAAACGGCCGCAAGCAGAATGCAGCCTTTGATCATATCCTGCCAATAGACGGAGACATCAAGCAGGATCAGCGAACTTGTCACAACCGATAGCAAGGCGATACCGAGGATGGCGCCGAGGATCGTGCCGGAGCCGCCGTTCAGCGAAGCGCCGCCGATCACCGCTGCCGCGATGATATTCAGCTCCATGCCGACGCCAAAGGTGGGGGTCGCCGCACCGAAGCGAGACATGTAGATGACGCCGGCAACGCCCGACAGCGTGGCGCAGAGCACCGTCACCCAGAACTTCACCTGGTTGGTCTTGATGCCGGAATACAGCGCCGCCTTTTCGTTGCTGCCCGTATAGAACACCTTGCGGAAGGCCGTGGCCCGGCGCAGCAGGAAATCGAACAGCACGACCACGCCGACGAAAATCAGGATCACGTAGGGAACACCTTGGAATGTGCCCTGTCCGACCGCCTTGAAACCTGGCGGCAGCGTGAAGAGGGACAAGGGCGTCCCCTTGGTGATGATCAGGCAGACGCCACGCACGATAACCATGGCTGCAAGCGATGTGATGAAATGGTTCAGTCCCACCACCGTGACGAAAAAGCCCATGACCGAACCGATCACCGCACTGGCCAAAATACCGATCAGCGACGCGCTCCAGGGATCGAGCCCCATCAGGAACAACGAACCCGACAGAACCATGGAGAAGCAAACGACCGAACCGACCGACAGGTCGATGCCGCCGACGATCAACAGGATGGTCATGCCAACCACGACGATGCCCTCTACCGAGAACGACATCAGCATCGCCCGAAAATTGCCGAGCGTCAGAAAGTGCGGCGAGGCAAAGCTCATGACGATGCAGAGACCCAGGATGATCGCGATCAATCCTGCTTCGCGCATCGTCCCCAGCCGTTTCCAGCCGGGCGCGCGCGCCTGATGTGCCGTTGTTGTCAACGTAGCGTCCGCCATGACCTTGTCTCCTGCCCCTGCTTTTTCTTCACGCGGCATGCTCTGATGCCTTCGAATTGTTATGGCCGATGCCGGAGGCGAGCCGCATGATCGCCTCTTCGGTCATGGCCTCTCCCTCGACCTCGCCCGCCACCCTGCCCTCGCGGATCACCAGCACCCGGTCGCACAGACCGAGCAGTTCCGGCAGTTCCGAGGAGATGACGACGATGCCGATGCCGGACCGCGCGAGATCGCGCAGCAGCCGGTGGATTTCCGATTTCGCCCCGACGTCGATGCCGCGCGTCGGCTCGTCCATCAGGATCACCTTGGGATTGACCGCCAGCTGTTTGGCGATCGCCACCTTCTGCTGGTTGCCACCCGACAGCGACGAGACCGGCATATCGATCCCGCCCATCCGGACGCCGAGCCGCTTGACCAGATCATGGGCGAGTGCCGCCTCGGCCTTGGCATTCAAAAGCCCGGTTGGCCCTGTCAAAGTCTTCAGGTCGAGAACAGCAATGTTCTGGGCGATCGACATGTCGAGAAACACCCCGGCTCCCTTGCGATCCTCGGACAGATAGACGACGCCGGCTCTCACGGCATCGGCATAGGATCGCGCCTGCATGATCTGCCCGTGCAGGCGGACCTCGCCGGCAATGGTCGGCCGTAACCCGCAAACACCTTCGGCGATCTCCGTCCGGCCCGAGCCGATCAGTCCGCCGATGCCGAGAATTTCACCTTTGCGCAGTTCAAAGTTCACACCCCTGAACCGCGCGCCGTCGCCAAGACCGCTGACATGCAGAATGGTTTCCCCGGACCGCTCGTTTTCAGCCTGCTTGGCTGGATAGAGCTGCGTGATCTCGCGCCCGACCATGCGGCGCACCACATCCTCCGGCGTCACGTCCGCCACCTTTTCCGTCGAAACATAACGACCATCGCGAAACACGGTGACGCGGTCGCAAAGGCTGAAAATCTCGGCCATGCGATGGCTGATATAGATGATCGAAATGCCCTGCGCCCTGAGATCGCGAATGATGCCGAACAGCACCTGCGCCTCCGATTCCGTCAGCGCCGCCGTCGGCTCGTCGAAGATCAGAACCCGGCAATCGAGCGTCAGTGCCTTGGCGATCTCGACCAGCTGCTGGCTGGAAATCGACAGGTCGGAAACCTTGCCGCGCACATCGATCGGCGCCAGCCGGTTCATCACTGCCTGCGCCTCGCGCTCCAGCCTGCCGTAATTCATGAATGGCGAGCGGCGGCGGTTGGTGGCTGCCATGAACATGTTTTCCGCCACCGTCGCATCGGGGCAAAGCGCAATTTCCTGGTGCACGAGGCCAAGTCCGAACGATTGCGCCACGGCTGGAGACGTCACCTTGACAATGGCGCCATCCAGCAGGATTTCGCCCTCGCTCGGTTGCAGGACGCCGGCGATGATGTTCATCAGCGTCGACTTGCCGGCGCCGTTTTCGCCGCAAAGCGCATGAATTTCACCCCTGTCGAGGCTGAAGCTCACATCCGTCAACGCCTTGATCACACCGAAGTGCTTGCTGACATTGCGGATTTCCAGAACCGGCACCGACGCCATGACAGTCTCCTCCTCACGCTTGCGGTGGCTGTCCGGAGTTTCCCCCGGACAGCAGACACCAAAAGGTTACTCCTCGATACCCTTCGTGCCCCGGCGCTTCAGATACTTGTCCCAGTAGAAGTCGTCGGCATTGTCGGCGGTGACGATAGACAGGCCGTTGTCGACAAAGGGAATGCTCATCGGATTGAAGCCGGCGCGCTTGGCGTCGTTCATCGGGTCGATCAGTTCCGGATGCTTGGCAAGCCACAGCAGCATGAAGCCCATATAGCCCTGCATGCCCTGGTTCGGGTTGATCGAGCCGAACACTTCACCGGCCTTGATCATGTCGAGGATATTGGCGTTGACGTCGGCGCACATGACGAGGATCTTGCCGCCGCTTTCCTTGTTGGCCTGCGACGCGCCGATGGCCGAATTGGCCTCCGGCATGAAGACCGCGCCAAGGTTGGGATGCGCCTGCACCAGGCTCATCAGGCCCTGATAGGCCTTGTTCGGATCCTGGTTTGAGGCCGCGCGGCCCACCAATTTCATCTCCGGATATTTTTCCTCCATACGGGCAATGAAGGCGGCGATGCGCTTGTCGTGGTTGTCCTGTCCCGGATTTTCGAGAACCGCATATTCGCCCTTGCCGCCCATCTTTCCGGCGATTGCGTCAGCGGCATAGGTACCCTCGCGGGTATTGTCCGAGGTGATGAACGAGATGCGCTTGGAGAGCGGTGCATCGGCTGCGAAGGTGACGACGGCCGTGCCCTGGTCGATCGCCCGGTTGATCGGCTCGATGAACGGGTCCGAGTTCATCGGATGGACAAGAATGCCGGCCGGGTTCTGGGCCAGCGCCTGGTCGAAGGTGGCGATCTGCTTGTTGACGTCATATTCCGGCGTGCCGGTATAGGCCGTTTCGCAGCCGAGCTGCTGGCCGGCCTGCTTGAACATCTCGTAGACCGGGAACCAGTATTCGACGCCCGAGACCATGACGTTCATGACGTATTTTTCGCCCGGCTTGCAGCGGAACGGATTTTCCGTTTCGGCGCTAGCAGCGCCGGCGAAAAGCGTGGATGCAAGGACCGCCAATGCGGTCGTGCTTAGAAAATTGCGCAAGATTCCTCCTCGAGGCCGAAGCCCCTCCCAAATGTCCGGTGGCGCCCGATCGGGCGGCCGATGATCCAATGAAATCCGGAGTTCCTCCTCGAAATCCGGTATGGACACCTAAGCGGAATACAAATCTGATGTCAAATTAATTCATACTATGAATTATAATTCATCTCACTGTTCGTGCTGCGTTACGCCATGCAGCGATGGAGATTTTTTTAGCGGAACCGTTTTCGATGGAAAGCACGCTGTCGAAGAATTCGACCCCGCTGTTCGACTGAATGGACGAAATATCATGCATGATGGCGATCACCGTCGTGTCCCGGCAGTGTTCCTTTATCGCCTCGTGGAATGCATGCACGGCCTGCTTGTCAAGTGCGCTGGTCGCCTCATCAAGGAATAGCAGGCTGGGTTGCAGCAAAAGGATTCTCGCAAGAACAAGCTTCTGCTTTTCGCCGCCCGACAACAGCTGATCCCAACTCTGGCCGTTGCGGCCGTCGTTGGAAAGCTCATCGATGAATTCGCCGAGCCCGGCCTTGCCCAATACCGCTGCAATGGCCCCCTCGGAATAGTCATCCGCAGCCTCCGGGAGGCAAACGAGATCCTTAAGCGAGACGGCCTGAAGCTTGACGTCCTGTGCGGCATAAAGGCTTCCCGCATGTTCCGGCGTCAGGATCTGACCGCGACCATAGGCCCAGAGGCCGTTTATCGCCCTTAGAAGCGAGGTCTTGCCGCTTCCCGATTCCCCGACAACCAATGTCCACTCTCGGGGAAGAAACTGCAGCTTGTCGGCGCTCAGGAAAGGCGCATCGTCGTCCGCATGCAGAAGCTCGATCCCTTGAACGGTCAGCCCCTGAGCGGCATCCTGCGTTGTATACCGGAATTCCGACGGAGCGGTGCGGGCATAGAACTCCCGGGGCCGCTGAACGGTTTCGATCGCTTCCGCAAGATCGGTCACCCGTCGCGCATTGGCCCGCAGCGTTGCGATGTCGGGCATGACGTGAATGAACCAGGAGCATTCGTTTATAAGAGCGGTCGATAGTTCGGCGCCGGTGACGTAGTTCTGCAGGCTGATCTTGTTGTCCATGTAGGGCAGAAGGCCGGGTGCATAGGCGACGATCCGCGAGCCGATGAAATTATGAACAAGCTCGAACCCCATGTAGCAGGCCACGATCCGGTTCAGGCTAGCCCATGTTTGGTCGATGTCATGATACCGGCGCCTGTTGACCGCTGTCTGGGCCTTTTCGCTGCGCAGGACCGCAACATGAAAACTGCGGTGCAGCAAAAGGTTCAATTCGGTGCGGTAGCTGCCCTCCGCCCACTGCATGCGTGCTGACAGGCTCTGGAGGATGCCGCCCAACTTGACGGCGATGAAGGTGTTGAGCGGGACGTAGATCGCGATCGCCAGGAATGTCAGGCAGGCGCTGCCATAACTGCCGAGAAATTCGAGCCCGCTGACGGCGCTCGACGTCTCGATAAGCTTGCTCCCGACGAAGAGCAGAGACAGCACGACGCCGGCGATGCCCATGGCAAGACCGATGGCCCCTCCGGTCATGCCCTTGATCGATTCCTGGACCCTTTGATCGACATTGTCCGGTGCCGCAAGACCGGAATCAGCGGCATGGAATCCGTTTTGCTGCAGATGGAAATGCGTATGATTGGAATCGAGCAGTGCCTGATTGAAGCGCTTGTCGAGCCAATCACGCCACTTGCGATGGAGCGTGGTCGAGAAGAAATGGCGGACGGCCGTGAACCCCGCATCCTTTATGATCGCGATGACCGCAAGCGTCGCCGCCGTGGTCAACAGGGCCGAGGGTGTCGTCGGCATTGTCGGATGATGGAAATAGGCAATGCGATTGACCAGTTCGCCCGATGTCAGGGCGAACCAGACGCTGGCTTGCGCGGACAACGCTGTGAGGAGCAGGATGGCGATCGTCAGCCCCCAGGCCTCCCGCCAGCGTTCCGAAAGCCAATAGGCCCACATCAGCCCCCAGAAGCTGCGCATGGACGAAACGGGGCTTGCGGAATGCGACCGCTCACGGCCGGGCGTCCATCTGACCAATGCACCTCTCAGTCGAGCAGAGCTCCGCATCACTCTTTCATCTAAACGCATGCAAGAAGAACTAGGCCAGGAAAGGGGGTTGTCAAATCAGATCGCCTGATGCGCCGCTCGCCTTGTGCTGCCGATCGGGGTTCGCATGCTTATCGATTATCCTGCATTTCGGCGCGCAGACGGGCACCCCGTTCCAGATTTCGAACGGACATATGCCGAAGCCTCAATTTCCGACAGCAACAGCCTTTTCGATAGCCGGATAAAGACCCGTCTCAAGACTTCTCCGGTCGAACGGGCCGACGCGCTTGTAAACGATCGTGCCGTTGGCATCGACCAGATATGATTCCGGAATACCGTAGACGCCCCAGTCGATGGCGGCCTTGCCGCGCGGATCGACGCCGATGGCGGAGAAGGGATTGCCGAGCTCACCGAGGAAACGCAGCGCGTTGCCGGTCTCGTCCTTGTAGTTGATGCCCACAACCGTCAGCCGCTTGTCCTTCGCAAGGTCGAGGATGATGGGGTTTTCCTCGCGGCAGGGCACGCACCACGATGCCCAGACGTTGACCAGCGTCAGCTTGCCCTTGATCGCAGCGTCGGTAAGCGCCGGCATCGGCGTGGTCGCGAACATGGCGCCCGGCAGCGGCGGCATGTCGAGCGTCGGTGCTTTGGTGCCAATCAGCGCGGATGGGATTTCGCTGATATCCTTGCCGGACCGGAGCTGGGTGAAGAAGATCGCGGCAAGGGCCGCGAAGATCACAAGCGGCAAAACGGCAAGAATGATGCGTGCCACGCCCGAGCGGCCCTGCTCCGGCTCTGCCGGCATCTCCGTCGTCATTTCATCTCTCCGGTGGATGGTCCCGCAGACCGGCGCCGAATGCCCAGATCCTCCAGAGCCTTCAATTCGCGACGACGGCCTGTGCCATCGGCAATCACCCAGAGGATGAGGCCTGCCACCGTCAGGGCGGCCACGGCATAACTCGCGATGACGTATCCCGCATGGCTCATGCGTTCGGTCCTTCCATGCCAGTACCGACCGCGCCGACGTTGCGTGCAGCCTGGCGGCGCATCGACGTCACGCGGCGGCGCCAGATCTCGTTGCGCATCGCCGCGATATGCAGGGTGAAGAACAGCATGCTGAAGGCAACCGCCATGATCAGCAGCGGCCGCAGGAATTCCGGATCGATCTTCGGCCCGTCGAGCCGCATGACGCTCGCCGGCTGGTGCAGCGTGTTCCACCATTCGACGGAGAACTTGATGATTGGAATATTGACGAAGCCGACAAGAATGAGGATGGCCGAAACCTTCGCTGCCTTGCCCGGATCGTCCATGGCGCGGTTGAGCGCGATCAGGCCGAGATACATCAGGAACAACACGAAGACGGATGTCAGCCGCGCATCCCAGACCCACCAGGTGCCCCACATCGGCTTGCCCCAGAGCGACCCGGTGACCAGCGCGAGAAAGGTGAAGCAGGCACCGATGGGCGCTGCGGCGCGGGCGGAAACGTCGGCAAGCGGATGGCGCCAGACCAGCGTCCCGAGCGCCGAAAGCGCCATCACCGTATAACACATCATCGAAAGCCAGGCGGCCGGTACGTGCACATACATGATGCGCACAGTCTCGCCCTGCTGGTAGTCACCTTCGGTGGTGAAACAGAGATAGAGGCCGACGGCGAACAGAAGGGCGGTCAGCCCGGAAAACCAAGGCAGCAGGCGTTCGGCCAACCCCAGGAACCGGGTGGGGTTGGCAAGGTCGCTGAATTTGCGGATGGCAAGGCTTTGTTCGCTCATGATGCTTCTTTAACGCGGAAGAGGTTTGTCTTCAATGAATCCTGCATGATCACGTTTTCGTCAGTCGGACGACGACCGCAGCGCGGCTGCCGCCGCAAGTGGCCCGATGACCGCGAAAAACAGGGTAATGGCCATCAGGATCAGGAACGGCGGTAGAAAAGGCGCCGGGTCCTCGACGGCGGCATAGGTCGCGCTGACGCCGAAAATCAGCACCGGAATCGCCAAGGGCAGGACGAGGATCGACACCAGCAACCCACCGCGCGGCAGGGTGACTGCGACGGCCGCGCCGGCCGCGCCGATCAGCGTGATCGCCGGCGTTCCCACCAGAAGGGTCAGCATGGTCGCACCAATGGCAAGTTCGCTCGTGTTCATGAACAGCCCGAGCAATGGCGCGGCAATCACCAGCGGCAGCCCAGACGCCGACCAGTGCGCCAGACATTTCACCAGAACGGTCAGTACCAGCGGCGTTTCCTGCATCAGCATCAGGTCGAGCGATCCGTCCTCGCGCTCCGCCTGGAACAGGCGGTCAAGGCCGAGCAGGCTAGCAAGCAGGGCGCCGATCCACAGGATCGCCGGCCCTATGCGCGACAAGAGATTGAGATCGGGGCCGACCGCAAAGGGCACGACGGCGACGACGGTCATAAAGAACAATACGCCGATGAGCGCACCGCCACCGGCACGGACGGAGAGTTTCAGATCGCGGAGGAAGAGGGAAATCATGCGGCAACCTTCTGCATGCGGAGAGCCTTCCCCCCCTCTGTCGGCGACGCCGACACCTCCCCCTCAAGGGGGGAGGTGAGCCGCCACGCCTCTATGTCCCGGATGGACCGTAAGCAATTTATTGGCGAGGAAACTGATCGCCCCCCTTGTGGGGGAGATGTCACGAAGTGACAGAGGGGGGTGACAACGGCGAACTCGCAGATCAAACCATGCCCCCCACGCCCGCAAACCCCGTCATCCGCAATTCCCGCGCTTCCAAGCCCAGCGGCTGATGCGTTGCCGCGACCACGATGCCGCCTGCACCCAGATGCCCTGTGACCAGTTCGGCAAACAGCCGGTCCGCATTCGCATCCAGCGCTGCCGTCGGTTCATCGAGAATCCACACCGGACGGAAGGCGACCAGGAGCTTGGCCATCGCCATCCGCCGCTGCTGGCCGGCCGAGAGATAGCCGAACGGCAGATGGGAAATTCCACCGAGACCCACTGCTTCGGTCGCGTCCTCTAGGTCTTTCCCGGCACCGCCCGGCGAATCACCCATGAAGGATTTCCAGAAAGAGAGATTTTCCGCCACCGTCAGCTCATGTTTCATGGCGTTGCGATGGCCGAGATAGTGGCAAAGCTCGCGGGGATGACCGATTTCAGCCGCCGCTCCATCGATCCGGACAGAACCGGATTCAGCCGCCAGAAGGCCTGCCAGCACGCGCAGCAGGGTCGACTTTCCCGAGCCGTTCGCGCCCGTCACCACCAGCGCTTCGCCGGCTCTCAGAACAAAGGAAATATCGTGAAAAATCAGGTCCTCGCCGCGCTTTGCGCTGAGACCTTCGACGACGAGGCAGATCGGCATTCACCTTCCCTTTACGACGTTCGTCGCAATGCAAAAAAATTGTCTCAATTTGAGGACAGTTGGTCTGGCACGTTTCTGAGAAATTATCTATAAACGCCCCAACACGCCAGCGGTCGGCGTGAATTTCATCCTAGCGCCCGAACATGGAATGATTTCCACGTACGGACAGCGGAAATGGCCGTACCCGCATCCCATTTCGCGCTCCCAAAGCGCAAGGGCGTTCGTACGTCAGTTCTTGGCGATCAAACGGAACGGGGTAACCAGTGTCCAAATCCCTTGACAGTTTCAATTGTCGCTCGACGCTCACCGTAAACGGCGTCGACTATGTCTATTACAGCTTGCCGAAGGCCGAAGCGAACGGTCTGGCCGGCGTTTCAAAGCTGCCCTACTCGATGAAGGTGCTGCTCGAGAACCTGTTGCGCAACGAGGACGGCCGTTCCGTTGTCAAGCAGGACATTCTCAATATCGCCGCCTGGCTGACCGACAAGGGCACAGCTGAAAACGAAATCGCCTATCGTCCGGCCCGCGTGCTGATGCAGGACTTCACCGGCGTTCCCGCCGTCGTCGATCTGGCCGCAATGCGCGACGCCATGGTCAATCTTGGTGGCGATCCGGAAAAGATCAACCCGCTGGTTCCGGTCGATCTCGTCATCGACCACTCGGTCATCGTCGATGAATTCGGCACGCCGACGGCCTTTGCCCGCAACGTCGAGCTCGAATACGAGCGCAACGGCGAACGCTACCGCTTCCTGAAATGGGGCCAGCAGGCCTTCAAGAATTTCCGCGTCGTCCCGCCCGGCACCGGCATCTGTCATCAGGTCAACCTCGAATATCTCGGCCAGACCGTCTGGACGAAGGAAGAAGACGGCGAGATCACCGCCTATCCGGATACCTGCGTCGGCACCGACAGCCACACGACCATGATCAACGGTCTTGGCGTTCTCGGCTGGGGCGTCGGCGGCATCGAGGCGGAAGCAGCCATGCTGGGCCAGCCGGTGTCCATGCTTCTGCCCGAAGTCATCGGCTTCAAGCTGACCGGAAAGCTCAAGGAAGGCGTCACCGCTACCGACCTCGTGCTGATGGTCGTGCAGATGCTGCGCAAGAAGGGAGTCGTCTCGAAGTTCGTCGAATTCTTCGGCCCCGGCCTCGACAACATGACGCTCGCCGACCGCGCGACGATCGGCAATATGGGTCCGGAATATGGCGCGACCTGCGGCTTCTTCCCGGTCGATTCCGAGACCATCAACTATCTCACCATTTCCGGCCGCGAAGAACAGCGCATCGCGCTGGTCGAAGCCTATTCCAAGGCTCAGGGCATGTGGCGTGAAGGCGATGGCGCCGATCTGGTCTTCACCGATACGCTCGAACTCGACCTCGGCGCCGTGGTTCCTGCCATGGCCGGCCCGAAGCGTCCGGAAGGCCGCATTCCGCTCGAAAACATTGCATCGGGCTTCGCCGGCTCACTCGAAAACGACTACAAGAAGCCGGGTCAGATCGACGCGCGCTATCCTGTCGAAGGCACGGATTATGACATCGGCCACGGCGACGTGGCGATTGCCGCCATCACGTCCTGCACCAACACGTCAAACCCTTCCGTGCTCATCGCTGCCGGCCTGCTGGCCCGCAACGCGGTCGCCAGGGGTCTGAAGTCGGCGCCGTGGGTAAAGACCTCGCTCGCACCGGGATCCCAGGTCGTCGGTGAATATCTGGCCAAGTCCGGTCTGCAGGCCGACCTGGACAAGCTCGGCTTCAACCTCGTCGGCTTCGGCTGCACCACCTGCATCGGCAATTCCGGCCCGCTGCCGGCACCGATCTCGAAGACGATCAACGAGAAGGGCCTGATCATGTCGGGCGTGCTCTCGGGCAACCGCAACTTCGAAGGCCGCATCTCTCCGGACGTCCAGGCGAACTACCTCGCCTCGCCGCCGCTGGTCGTGGCCTACGCGCTGGCCGGTACGGTTCAGAAGGACCTGACCACCGAACCGCTCGGAACGGGCAGTGACGGACAGCCGGTATTCCTCAAGGACATCTGGCCGACCTCGGCGGAAATCCAGGAGTTCATCCTGAAATACGTCACCCGCGCGCTCTACGCATCGAAATATGCCGACGTGTTCGAGGGCGACGAGAACTGGCAGGCGGTTCAGGTGCCGGCAGGCCAGACCTACGCCTGGGACGACGACTCGACCTATGTCCAGAACCCGCCCTATTTCGTGGGCATGGGCAAGACCGGTTCGGGCATCTCCGACATCAAGGGCGCTCGCGTGCTTGGCCTGTTCGGCGACAAGATCACCACCGACCACATCTCGCCTGCCGGTTCGATCAAGGCCGCATCTCCGGCCGGTGCCTACCTCATCGACCACGGGGTCGGCGTTGCCGACTTCAACCAGTACGGCACGCGCCGCGGCAACCATGAAGTGATGATGCGCGGCACGTTTGCCAACATCCGCATCCGCAATCACATGATGGGACCGAACGGCAAGGAAGGCGGCTACACGATCCACTATCCTTCGAAGGAAGAAATGTCGATCTACGACGCGGCCATGCAGTACAAGCAGGAAGGCGTTCCGCTGGTCATCTTCGCCGGTGTCGAATACGGCAACGGTTCGTCGCGCGACTGGGCGGCCAAGGGCACCAACCTGCTCGGCGTCAAGGCCGTGATCGCCCAATCCTTCGAGCGCATTCACCGCTCCAACCTCGTGGGCATGGGCATCGTGCCCTTTGTCTTCGAGGAGGGAACGACCTGGGAATCGCTCGGCCTGAAGGGCGACGAGAGCGTCACCATCGACAATCTCGGCAATGTCCAGCCGCGCGAAAAGCGCGTCGCGGTCATCACCTATGGCGACGGCTCCGTGAAGGAGGTGCCGCTGGTCTGCCGCATCGATACGCTTGATGAAGTCACCTACATGAACAATGGTGGCATCCTGCAGACGGTTCTGCGCGACCTCGCAGCCTGATCGTTCATCGTCGGAATCGACAAGAGGCCGGAGCGTTCGCGTTCCGGCCTCTTTCGTTTCGAGCGGACACGCGCGATGCCGATCGGCTCACTCCAACGTGACTTTCTGTTGAAGCGCCGGCGGCGTATGACAAAGACGGGATCAAGAACCTTCATCCTTTAACACAAGGCTGGCGAGCGCTCGCAAGAGCAGGCTCCAGGTCTCATGAAATTTTTACCTGCGCACGGATATATCGTCCAAGTGCCCTAAAGGGACCGCGCGCAAAGGGAAATGGAACGTCGATGTCTGGAACGCGCAATCTCCGTCGCCTGCTGCTGGCTCTGGGCTTCGGCGTGACCGCATCTCTCCCCGCCTTCGGCGACGAAATTCTCCCGACCGGCGTGGTCGAGCTGTTCACCAGCCAAGGCTGTTCCTCCTGTCCGCCGGCCGATGCCGCGCTGAAGCGGCTGGTCGAGGAGGGCAAAGTCGTAGCGCTTTCCTACCATGTCGATTACTGGAACTATCTCGGCTGGCAGGACACCTTCGGCTCGAAGGAAAATACCGCACGGCAGTACGCCTATGCAAAGACGCTCGGCCGCAACGGCGTCTACACACCGCAGGCGGTGATCAACGGTCGGGACCATCTGAACGGCTCCGATCTTGCCGGCATCAAGACGCGGATCGACACCATGGCTGCCGGCGGCAATGGCCTGACGGTAAAGATCGGCGCGCGAATCGGTCAAGAGGAGATCGATATCAATGTCGGAGCGGGTGAAGGCAAGGCAGACGTCGTCGTGGTTTATTTCAACCGCCGACAGACGGTGAATGTCGAAAAGGGCGAAAATCGCGGCAAGCGCATCGACTATTGGCATGCCGTTCGCGACGTCCAGACCATCGGCATGTGGAACGGCAAGGCGTCGAAATTCGTTCTGCCGGCTTCCATGCTCAAGCAGGGCGACAATGGCGGCTGTGCGATCCTGCTGCAGACGGTGGAGAACGGTGACAAACCCAGCGCCATTCTCGGCGCAACGACAATTCTCGCCGATGGCGACAACTGACGGCCATTTTAGACACTGAAACGGTTCGGCCCGGTAGCAACGAGGGGCTGGGGCTGAGGGTTCGAAGATACCGGACCGAACCAGCCATATCCTTGAAGAGCGAACGCCTCCAGCGGGGTATGGATGGCGCACCGGACAGGGTGGCAAACCGCTATCCGGAAACGACACCGTGCAGTGTCGCGAGGAATCTGGGCATCGGTTTGACTGAAATGCGGCGGTGCAAAAAAAATGCAAAGCGGCTTCGCGCTTGATTTTCAGGGAAGGTCAGGCACACTGTAACGGTCCTGTCACAATACAAGGCCGGAAACGAGAATGACTGATCAGCCGGATTTGCCGCGCGGCGACCCAAGGTCGGACCGCGAGACCACATCGAATGTCGTCGTCGATCTCCACGAATACCGCAATGCCCGGGACCCGCTGCCCGTCACCTTCCACCGGCGGGAACTCGATCTCATCCTTCGGATTTATGGTCGCATGGTCGGTGAAGGCGACTGGCGCGACTATGCCATCGACCATCTGAAGGAACGGGCGGTCTTTTCCGTCTTCAAGCGATCTGGAGAGACCCCGCTCTACCGGATCGAGAAAAACCCCAAGCTTGCCGCCAAGCAGGGCGCCTTCAGCGTCATCGACGTCAACGGCCGAATCCTCAAGCGCGGCCATGAATTGCAGCAGGTCCTCAAGGTTTTCGACAAAGCGCTGAAGCTGATCGATACCTGAGACGTCCTGCCTGCCGGATGTCCCGCCATTCTCAAGACGTCAGCGACGATACAGCGTATCGGGATAAACGTCCGGCTGCGGGTCGGTCTGCGTACCCTCTCCCAGGGCAAGCTGCATGATGACCGTATCCAGCCAGCGACCGTGCTTGAAGCCGGTCCCCTTCATCAATCCGCCATGTTCGAAACCGGCTGCGCGATGCACGGCAATGGAGGCCGGATGCGCGCCGCCGATCACGGCAACCATCTGCCGGAAACCGAGCGCGGTGCAGTGCCGAATCAGCTCTTCCAGCAGCGCCTTGCCCGCTCCGCGGCCACGCGCCGCCGGGGCGATATAGATCGAATCTTCGACCAGGAAGCGATAGGCTGTGCGGGTGCGAAAGCCCGAAGCATAGGCGTAACCCAGAACCACGCCAGCCTCATCCTCCACGACGATATAGGGATAGCCATTGCCGGCAATCGTCGCAAAGCGCGATGCCATTTCCGCCTCGTCCGGCGGTGTCATTTCGTAGCTTGCCACACCGTTGAGGACCGATTCGCGATAGATGCCGGTGATGACGGGCAGGTCGGCAATCGTCGCATCGCGCAGGGATAAGGTCACGGTCTGGATCCTGAATGTTCGATAGCGCCGTTCTGTGGCATGGCCCTGGCGGGGGATCAAGATGGCCGTCGACAACAAAAAAGGCGATCCGAAGACCGCCTTTTTCTCTAACCGTTCGCCGTATCGACTATTCGCGGTTTCCGAGGAAGCGCAGCAGGAACAGGAACAGGTTGACGAAGTCGAGGTAGAGCGTCAGCGCGCCCATGATTGCCTTGCGGCCGGCAACCTCTGCACCATCGGCTTCAAAGTACATTTCCTTGATCTTCTGGGTATCCCAGGCGGTCAGGCCGGCGAAGATCAGCACGCCAAGAACCGAGATCGCGAAATCAAGGGCAGACGAGCCTAGGAAGATGTTGACGATCGAAGCGATGATCAGGCCGAAGAGACCCATCACCAGGAACGAGCCCATGCCCGAGAGATCGCGCTTCGTCGTGTAGCCGTAGAGCGACAGACCGCCGAACGAAGCCGCCGTGACGAAGAAGGTCTGCACGATGCTCTGGCCCGTATAGACCAGGAAGATCGACGACAGGGAAAGACCCATCAGTCCGGCATAAATCCAGAACGTCGTCTGCGCGGCGGAGACGCTCATCGAATTGATGCGGAAGCTCAGGAAAAACACGAGGGCGAGCGGCGCCAGCATGACGACCCACTTCAGCGGGCTCACATAGATCGCCTGACCGAATGCGGTCAGCTGTCCGTCGGCAAATGCGAACTGAAACGCTGCAAAGGCGGCGATACCGGTAATCGCAAGACCCAGAGCCATCAGGTTGTAGACCTTCAGCATATAGGTGCGCAGACCCTGGTCGATCACGGCCCCCGCCTGCGCGCCGGCAGGCGACACTCGGGTTTGGTAGTTTCGAAGATCAGCCATAGTTTCCTCTTTCAAAGTCCCGATTGAAGATACGGTGTCGGGTGCGGACGGGAGACATGCCTGAAACACATCGTCTTCGCTACCCAGGCGCCGCTGCGGGGCTCCAGCATGCCTGTAGCGAATATGATATCGAAATATGTCCGACACAAGACCCGGAACCGTCGGAATCGCTGCAAACGCAGCAGTTCGGCACTTTCGCACCATCAGCGTTAACCGCATCCGTTCGGGACGATCACAAAGGCCCGGCCATGGTCACCGGTCGCCCGGTCAAGAGGAGCCTTTGACAAGGGCCGCCATCCGATGATGCCAGAGGACGAGGCACGGCACGACCAGTAGCTCCATGCCCAGGCCAAGCATATGTCCCGCCGAAGGCCGGCCCGCGATGAACAACGAAGCAAGGCGCGCCAGCCCACCACAGAACGTCAGGATCGCCAGAAAGCGGATGCGTTCGGTCTTCTTCTCGATCGCCGGAATACAGCTGTACCACCCGAGCCCGAAGGCGAGAAACAACCCGGACAGAAACCGCAGATGGCTGTCGAGATCGACCGGTGCGGCCTTCACGCCGAGAAACTGGCCGCCGGTGACGACCCCTGCCAATCCGGCCAAGACAGGCAGCATGGCAAGAACCGCGATGGTTGCCTGCAGCAACCGTCTCTGGCGGAAATCCTTGGGACTGATCTGATAGGCCAGGCTCGGCATCGCGTATCCTCCGCAGATACCGGAACAACGTCTCATTTCTCCTTTGAGTTTCAGGCGATCCGAACATCGACCGGCACACCAGCGATCGAGCGTAGGCATCGCATATTGATTCCCGCTCCGACTGGGGCTATTGAGTCATCGTGGTGATTTGGCCGGCCGGCTTGCAGCCACGTTAAACAAGTCGCTAAAGGGCCGTGGGTTGTCAAACACCCGCATCCCCTTCATTCGGTCGGCGTCATGTCCGTTCGAGTGAAGCCATGCCCATCAAGATCCCCGATACGCTGCCGGCCGTTGAGACCCTCGTCAAGGAGGGCGTGCGGGTGATGACCGAAACGGCCGCCATCCGTCAGGATATCCGGCCCTTGCAGATCGGGCTGCTGAACCTCATGCCAAACAAGATCAAGACGGAGGTGCAGATCGCCCGCCTCGTCGGCGCCTCGCCGCTGCAGGTGGAATTGTCGCTCGTGCGCGTCGGTGGCCACAAGGCCAAGAACACCTCCGAGGACCACCTCCTTTCCTTCTATAACACCTGGGAGGAGGTTCGGCACCGCAAGTTCGACGGCTTCATCATCACCGGCGCACCGATCGAGACACTCGAATACGAGGACGTCACCTATTGGGACGAGATGAAACAGATCTTCGATTGGACCGAGACCCACGTCCATTCGACGCTGAACGTCTGCTGGGGCGCGATGGCGGCCGCCTATCACTTCCACGGTGTGCCGAAATACACGCTCAAGGAAAAAGCCTTCGGCGTCTATCGCCACCACAATCTCAATCCGTCCTCCGCCTATCTCAGCGGTTTCTCCGACGATTTCCAGATACCGGTTTCCCGCTGGACGGAGGTCCGACGCACCGACATCGACAAGGTGCCGGAACTCGAAACGCTGATGGAATCCGACGAAGTCGGTGTTTGCCTGCTGCATGAGAAGAAGGGCAACCGGCTCTACATCTTCAACCACGTCGAATATGATTCGACCTCGCTGTCGGACGAATATTTCCGCGACGTGAATGCGGGCGTGCCCATCAAGATGCCGCGCAACTATTTCCCCCACAATGATCCGTCGCTGCCGCCGCAGAACCGCTGGCGCAGTCACGCACATCTTTTGTTCGGCAACTGGATTAATGCCATCTATCAGACGACACCCTACGATCTTGAGGATATCGGGAAAAATCAGCCGTGAGCGCGCATCTTCAGATCAGGCCGCTGCAGGCCGACGACGAACAGGATTGGCGCCGGCTCTGGACAGCCTATCTGGCCTTCTACGAAACAACCCTGCCCGAGGATATCTACACGCTGACCTTTTCCAGGCTGCTGAGTGGTGATGCCCATGAATATGCCTGTCTTCTGGCAGTTCTCGACGGACGGCCCGTCGGTCTGGCGCACATCCTTTTCCATCGCTCCTGCTGGCACCGGAATTCGATCTGCTACTTGCAGGACCTGTTCGCCGATCCGGATATCCGTGGACGGGGCATCGGCCGGGCGTTGATCGAGGCGGTCTATGCAACAGCGAAGGAGGCCGGAAGCGAGGAGGTCTACTGGATGACGCAGGACTTCAACGCCACGGCACGCAAGCTCTACGACCGGATCGCCGACAAGACGCCGTTCATCATTTATCAGAAGACGTTTTAGGCGGCTATATCGGACAACAGCCCGTTTCCGGGCCACAAACGGCACCAACCGGCACGCCCTCGTGAATTGTATGACTTTTCGGTTGCCGCAATCTTCGAAATAACGCAGTTTGCCGCTCGACGGATTCTGGGAGGAACAACGGCCGTGCATGCAGAGACTGAAACATTCGGCCAGACGCCCTCCGGCGAACCTGTCCTTCGCGTCGTCATCAAAGGCAGCGGGTTGACCGCGAATATCCTCACCTGGGGCGCCATCATCCAGGACCTGCGGCTCGACGGACATGCCGCACCTCTGGTACTCGGCTTCGAAACATTCCCGGACTATCTTGAGCATTCCCCCTATTTCGGCGCGACGCCGGGCCGCAATGCCAACCGCATCGGCGGCGGTCGGTTCGAAATCGATGGAACCTCCTACCAGCTGGAGCGGAACGAGAACGGCATCTCGCATCTGCACGGCGGCAGCGACGGCATCGCCAAGCGAAACTGGACGATCGTCCGGCAATCCGAAGACAGCGTCACGCTTGAGATCGTCGATCCCGATGGCCGTGCCGGCTATCCCGGAAATTGCACGGTCACCTGCATTTACCGACTGAGCGAAGGCGGCGTCCTGTCCGTCGTCTACGAAAGCACCACCGATCGCGCCACGATCGCCAATGTCTGCCAGCACAGCTATTTCAATCTCGACGGCCTGCCCGACGCACTTGGCCACGACATCATGATCAGCGCCGATCACTACCTGCCGACCAATGCCGAGCAGATCCCGACCGGCGATATTGCGCCGGTTGACGGAACGGCCTTCGACCTGCGCGAGATGACGTCCATGCACCGCCAGCTCGAAGGAGACGGCATCGGCTACGACCACAATTTCTGCCTGTCGACGGAAAGAGGCCCGAAACGTTCCGTGGCGCTGGTGCGCAGCATCAATTCGGGCGTCTCGATGGAGGTCCGGACGACGGAGCCGGGCGTCCAGCTCTATACCGGCTTCAAGATGAATATCGGCGCGCCGGGTCTTGAAGGTCGAACTTACGGCCCCTTTGCCGGCTTCTGCCTGGAAACCCAGATTTGGCCGGACGCCGTCAATCATGACGGTTTCCCGGCGGCCATTCTCCGGCCCGGCGAAACGCTGCGGCAGGAAACGGACTACGTTTTCTTCAAGACATAACAGGTTGGCGTGACTGCCGGACCTCGTGCACCTTCAGGATCGGCAGCAAGCCTGGGAATAGAACTTTGCGGACATCGCTTGCAAGACGCATGCGTGGGAGAAGGCAATGAACGCGGAAAACACGAAAAAGCCCGGCAACATCGCGCTCGTCACCGGTGGCGGTACGGGCATCGGCAAGGCCATCACACAGGCGCTCCTGGAAAACGGCTATACGGTGGTGATTACCGGGCGCCGCCTCGACGTGCTTCAGACGGCTGCGGACGACCTTGCCGCCCGAACCCGCGGAACCGTTCTGGCCATCTCCGCCGACATCAGCGACCCTGTCTCCGTGAAGGCCTTGTTCGAACGCCTGCATGCAGACTTCGGCCGCCTCGACCTTCTCGTCAACAATGCCGGCATCGGGCTGCCTGCCGTGCCGATGGAGGACATTACCTTCGAGCAGTGGAACGCCATCGTCGGCGCGAATCTCACCGGCGCCTTCCTCTGCACCCAGCAGGCCATGCGCCTGATGAAGGCGCAGACGCCGCGTGGCGGGCGCATCATCAACAACGGCTCGATCTCCGCCACCACCCCGCGCCCGCTTTCGGCGCCCTACACGGCAACGAAACACGCCATCGCTGGGCTCACCAAATCGACCGCGCTGGACGGCCGCCCCTTCGATATCGCCTGCGGGCAGATCGACATCGGCAATGCATCGACGGACATGACCGCGCGAATGAGCGGCGGCGTGCTGCAGGCCAATGGCGAAATCGCTTCCGAACCGACCATCCCGGCAAGCCATGTCGCCGACGCCGTCGTCTACATGGCCAGTCTGCCGCTTGATGTGAACGTCCTGACCATGACGGTGATGGCGACGCAGATGCCCTATGTCGGCCGCGGCTGACCTCTCCGTCAGTGCCTGCAGCCTCCATTGATCACGCGACGATCTCGGGTTGATAAAGCGCTGTATATGCGCCAAAGGACATTAACCCCGGCGTAGGTTTGTTGCTTTAGCATGGTCGACCAGGAGCGGAGGGAAACCGGTGGCTGGCCAGCAGAATGCATCAAAAAATCTGAGAATATCCGCGGAGACCTTTAGGGAAACGGATATTGCAGACCAGATTCAGGCGTTGCAGCAGACGAGCGAGCGGCTCAGGCGTGAACTGGTCGACGGCCTCGACACCTTGAAACGCGTGACGGACGAACGCGATCAGTTGCTTGCCCTGATCAATCAGGTGCCGGATCAATTGTTCATCAAGGACCTCGATTCCCGTTTTCTGGCCGCAAACCAGGCAGTCGTCGCGGACAAGTCTTTCCTGGCGACGGGAGCGCCGGTTACCGTCGAAACATTGATCGGGAAAACGGATTTCGACCTGTTTGCTGCCCCTCTGGCAGAAGAATTCCGGGAAATCGAGCGAAAGATCATGCAATCCGGGCAGCCGATGCTCTGCATGATGGAGTTGAACGCCTATGCCGATGGTCGACCCAAATGGGTCTCGATGACGAAGGCTCCTCTGCGTGACAGGAATGGCGTGATCACCGGCCTTGTCGGCGTGGCTCATGACGTGACATTGCGGAAGGAAGCCGAAGACCGGATCCGGTTCATGGCGCATCATGACGCATTGACCGGCCTGCCGAACAGAGCCTTGCTGATCGATCGTCTCGATCAGGCCATTCTCCAGGCGGAGGAAGGACACCGCCCTGTCGCAGTCGTCTTTCTCGACCTCGACAATTTCAAGTGGGTCAACGATACGCTCGGCCACCAGGCCGGCGACGATCTGCTGACCATCGTCAGCGCCCGGGTCGCAGCCTGCCTGCAGGCCGCCGATACGCTGGCGCGCCTCGGCGGCGACGAGTTCGTCATCCTGCTTCCCAATCCGCCGCGAGATGCCGATTGCCTGATCGATCTGGTCGAGCGCGTGCGCCAGAGCGTGGCCGAACCGGTCGATATCGCCGGTCAAACACTCCATGTCACGACCAGCCTCGGCGTCGCATGCTTCCCACACGACGGCGCGAGCCGGGAAGAGCTTCTGGCAAGAGCCGATGCGGCGATGTACGAGTCCAAGAAAAAAGGCCGAAACACCTTCAGCTTCGCCAACGCCTGATGTCACCCCGCGAGCTTTGCGATCGGGAAACGCCCCGTCTCTCCGTCTTCAAAACAGTCTGGATGCGAACCGTCCTGCACGCTTGCGGAAATGACATCAGAGAATGAAATAGCCCTTCGCCAGCGTGACGGCATCATCCAGGTGGATGGCAAAATCCGCCTTTTTGTCGCCGTTGGTGTCGGCATAGACATAGGTGTCGGACGCCCCTTTGACAGACCGCAACTCTCCGGCCTTGCCTGTAAAGGCCGCCGCGCCGAGATAGCTGAAATCCTGATGACCGGATGTCACCGAACTCGCATCGATGGCCGACAGGTCGATGCGGTCACCGCCGACACCGGAGAAATCAAAGATCGAGTCGCGTCCAGCCGCGCCGACCGTACTGTCGGTCACGACCTTGAAGATGAAAATATCAGCGCCTGCGCCGCCCGTCAGGTCGTCGGCGCCACGGCTGCCATAGAGCCTGTCGTTGCCATCACCGCCTTGCAGGCGGTCATCGCCGCCGCCGCCGAGCAGCCCATTGGCGCCGGCGTTTCCGGTGAGCGTGTCGGCAAAGGCCGAGCCCAGGAGATGCTCGATCGAGATGTAGACATCTCCTTTGGCTTCACCGGTGTTTGAAGCGGCATTCGCAAGGCTCGCTTCAACGCCGGCGGTCGCCAGATTGTACGCGGCTATGTCGCCCCCTGCTCCACCATCAAGCCTGTCGGCGCCAACACCACCGTTAAGCGTGTCGTTGCCAACACCGCCGTTGAGCGTGTCGTTGCCGTTGCGCCCAGACAGGATATTGGCTGCGGCATTGCCGATCAGGATATCTGCGGCGTTGCCGCCTGTCGCATTCTCGATGACGACGCCGTTGGCGATCGTATATCCACCCGTCAGCGTCTCGGATGTCGAAATCCACCCGCCGCCGCCGATTTCGGCCGTCAGCGTGGCGGCACGCAGATCGATCTTTACGCGGCTCGCGCCGACATATTCGATGACATCAACGCCGCCAGTATCCCAGATTGTCGTGTAGCCGCGATTGAAGTCGACATCGTCGCTGAATTTGTAGGAATTGCTACCGGTGTTATGGGCGCGCGCGCCGTACATGTGCTGCAACGCCGCGATATCGATCGCGCCATAGGAGCCTGGTTGCGCATTTACAGGCGTGCCAAAATCCACGACCGCCGTGAACGGATTGTCCTCTCCCAGGAAAGGAAACGTGTACCCCATGACGGTGTAGAGCTGCGAATTGATAAAGCCCGTGCCTTTGTCGGCCGGGCCATCCACGCCGGGAAGCTTGGGCCCGAGAGACACGTCATGCGGATGCTTGAGCCCGAGGGCATGCCCGGTCTCGTGGAACCATGTCAGCGAAAACGTTCCGAGCTTGACGGCCGCAGCCGAACCGGCGACGTCGGCATTGATGCCGACGATCGAATCAACGGTTGTCGTGCCCGGCCCTGGCACACCGGATTCGCCGCCGCCGCCTTCCACCAGCTTGAAATTGATATCGCCGGCAGTGCCGACCTCCTTGAAAGTCAGTTGTGTGAAGGACGTGATGTTGCCCACGATCTCGCGATAGAAATCCTTCCAGTCGCCTTCGTTAAAATCCAGAATGCCGTTCTTGTTCATGTCGCCGGCGGCAAAGCTGTAGGTCACGATCGGTCCCTTCCAGGCCCCTCCGTCGATCAGGCCGTTGACGACCGCATTCTTGGAAAGGGCGACGGGCTTGTATGCTTCTGCCATGACGTCTCGCTTTTTTATTCTGACGGAAAAACCCTGCGAATTCGTGTGTGAACTTGCAGGCTACGCGCAGTCGCATAGCGCAAGACACGATGGCGAAACAGCGTCCCGAAAATCTATTACCGCGCATCGCGTCCGCAAAAGCCCACAATTATGCGCCTATTGGACACCCGCCGCGCTGTGCGGATAATACATCGCCTGTCGCGCCTTGCCGGAAATCTCCCGCGGCTCTACGCAATATGTCTGCTTCCAGAAGCCACCTGATCCCGGCCTCTTTGCGGTACCCTCCACTGCGTCCAGAGAGTCCGGGATCCATTTCTCCGATCCGCAGCACGGCACCACATGCGGGAAACAATCCCTCCATAAAAAACTTAGACGTGCTTCATATTTTAGCCGCAATCGTGTTTTCACGGCTTGCCATCCTCCAAGAATCGTTTTAGCGCTGACACAACTTTAAGTGTATGGTGGGCGCTCATGAACTTTGGTGGTTTTCGTACCGGCATAGCCGCAATTTCAATTCTCCTCTTCGCGGGCGCGGCATTTGCCGATGAAGCCGTCGAGCCCACCCCCGAAGCCAATGTCGTCGTCGAGGACAAGACGCCTGTTAAACAGGAAGGCTCCACGACAGAAGAATTCACTGCACCGGTACCATTTGCCGTGGCAGCATCTTCATCGGATATGACCCTCCCGAGCTGGAAGGCAGAGCAGGATACCGGGAAGGCCTGGGGTGCCCAGCCGACGCTGGGCGACGTGACCAACAACGGCGCCTTCTCCTACAGCTATCCGATCGCAGTCCCCGAGTTTCGCGGTTTGGAGCCCAAGCTTGCGCTGAGTTACAACTCCGGCAGAAAGACCAGGACCGGCGGCGAATACCAGGGCTGGCTTGGCTATGGCTGGGGTCTTTCCGGAATTCCGGTGATCGAGCGGGCCGGCTACGCACTCGGCGTGCCGCAATATCTTCCGGAAGACGTCTATCTGCTCAACGGCGAGCCACTTGCGAAATGCTCGGACGTGACGAGAGGCGCGTCCTGCAGTGCCGGCGGCAACTGGGTGTCTGAGACCGAAAATTATTTGAGAATCAAGTTCGACGAGACCGCGAAGATTTGGGAAATAACTGCAAGGGACGGCACGAAAACGGTACTAGAAGCTATAGGTGACATCCCGGGCGCGCCAGACGCAGTTGTAGGTGACGAGAACGATGATGTCCTATTGAAGTATCGGTGGCTCGTAACGTCTGTCACCGACACCAAACGAAATAACATTCGCTACAAATACAATTGTGTCGACGCCCCTGTTTGTTATCCGTCGGTTATTTCATATTTCAATCGCGATTCTGAAACCACGAGTGCAGACATCACTTTTCTCTATCAGGAACGTCCCGATTATATATTGTCGGCGAACGGACATACGATTTCGACAACGAAAAAGCGGCTTCAGACAATTGTCACTAGAAACTTTGGGCAAAGGACTGGCGGCTATAAAATTTCATATGATCAAGCTCCACTCAGTGGCGCTTCACGGCTCATCGAGGCGACGCAGTTTGGAAAAGACCTCGTCGTCGATGCCAATGGCACAATAATAGATGGTACATCTCTTCCAAAAACAGAATTTGACTACAATGACACAATAGGCTTTGGCAGCAAGAAAATCGTCCCAAGCATCAAGGGAACGCCATATCAAAAAAATACCATATATACCCAATATTATTATGAACCAAATAGAAAAAGAAGCGTTGAAAGAGATTTTTGGGAAACATCATTTAGTACAATTGACGCAGATTCCGACGGGAAAACGGAAATTTTAAAGAAAAATTTTGATTCATCAGCGGATATAAACTGCAATTATTCGTTAATTTATAGAGACACCAGTGATATTGATTATACAAATCAGGGAATAGGTATTAAATGTAATGCATTTTTATTTGCTAAACCATTTGATGTATTTGAGGACAATAATTTATCCGAGCTGGCTGAAGCAAAAACTGTTCAGGGGCTATCGGCAGGGCGGTTCGGCGCCGATAAGAAAAAAAATCAGCTTATGATACTAGCGCCCGCTACGGATTGGTCATCGACAGCGAAAGTCAGATGGCAGGCAGCCCTGACAAAAAACGGCAATGCCTTTTCTGCGGACATTGCGCCGGCAACGCCGTCACTGACCTAGCCTTCCTCAAACCCCTTTGCGGGCGAGATTCATCTGCCGTCCTTCCCTTCGATTCGGATGGAAATGGCCGTGACAGCGTGACATCATCAAAAAGTGTCGTAAATTTTTTCGGGGATGGCCGCCAGCAAGTATTGTCGAATTGGAGTACTGGAATTCACCTCACATACAACCAAAACGGCCAGAGTAAAACCGAAAAGATTTCGGAAGTAAAATGTGTTTACAAGTGCGAATACCTTGATGTGAACGGGGATGGGCTCGAAGACGTTGTAAAGATTGATCCTGAGGTAGGATATTCTGGATTAGGCGGATATCTTTCCGTCTATCTATTTACAGGTGACCACCTGACGCCGTTATTCGAGCGATCACGTATTTACAATATTGGCTATCCCACGGCAGAAAGCGCGCTGATTACCGACGTAGACGGAGACGGTATTGCTGAGATCGTTCTGGCAATACGCCGCGGCGCTGGCGATAATGCCTTTGCAGATTTCAGTTGGCAGGCCTATCGCATAAAGAAAGGCCCTGAGGGCGCGCGTCATACCGAGGATG
This sequence comes from Hyphomicrobiales bacterium, assembly GCA_900472785.1. Lineage (GTDB taxonomy): Bacteria > Pseudomonadota > Alphaproteobacteria > Rhizobiales > Rhizobiaceae > Pararhizobium. The sequence goes on from UCJH01000044.1 coordinate 40,295, forward strand.
ACCTTTCGCTGCTATCGAGTTTCGTGACGACCGGCGACTTTAACGGCGATGGCCAAACAGATTTGCTGGTAGCGCCAACACCCACAGAGAGCCAACAATCAAATGAGGGAGGTATTTTCGAATACTTCCGAGATCACCCCTACAAAATCCACTATGGCGAAGCCTCTGGTGGCATAGCGAATGTGCTGAACATGGTGACGACGCCGCAGGGCGGGGCGGTGAGGGTCGCCTATCAGCCGTCGACGGCTTACGAGAACACCTATCTGCCCTACAGCATGCCGACGGTCAGCGCCTTGTCGATCTCGGACGGCCGGGCCCAGACGGCTATGACGACGTACACCTATGCGAACGGCTTGTACAACATCGAGAAGCGCCGGTTTCTCGGCTTCGGCACGGTGATTAAGACGCTGCCGAAAATAACCGGCGACACGAATGCGCCCATCGTCAAGACGACGTATCTGCAGTCCTTGGCGACCATCGGCCTGCCGTTGAAAACGGAGTATTTTGACGATGACGGCCTTGTGAGGCGTGTGGTTTCCGAGACATATCTGACGCAGGAGAGCGTTCCGTACTCGGCTGTCAATACGGGCACCACGACAGCTATCACTGCTGGCGCGCTGACCCGAACACTGCGGACGACGCGATCCTTCGATACCTATGGCAACACCACGAATGAAATCGACCACGGCCGGATCGACGGTGATGAGTACAGCACTGACGACGGCGTGATGTCTCAGTCCTATTTCACCCCGAACCAGGCCGCCTATATCGTTTCGTCCCCTTACATCACGCGCAGCTATAGGGGAACGACATCGGCCGGTCAGCTTTTGAGTGCGCGCGCCTATTTCTATGACAATCAGGCCAGTGGCGTTATGCCCTTGGAGGGAAAAGTGACGTCGGAGCGCCAGTTTACAAGCGCAGGCGCCTATCAGACAACGACCTTCGTCCACGACGATTACGGCAATGTGATAGAATCGACAAACGCCGAGGCGGAAACGACGACCTATCAATACGACACGGTCCACCATCTTTTTCTGATCAAAACGACCTATCCGAGCGGGCTGTATGAAAATGCGACGCTGAATGCGGCTTGCAGCGCGCCCGCGGCGAAGGCAGACATCAGCCGCGTGACCGTAACGTATACCTATGATGCCCTGTGCCGGCCGACGCTTATTGAAAATGAAGTGACGGGCGCCCTGACGAAGACCGCGTATCTGTCGTTCGGCGATCCCGCGGCACAGCGTGTTCTGACATCGACCAGCCTTCCCGGCACCACAGTCACTGCGGACCAGTATCAGTATTTCGATGGCCTTGGACGCGTGTGGCGGGTAACCACCATCGGTGATACGACGTCGCCGACATCCTATGTCGATACGCAGTACGATCTGCGCGGGAATGCGTTCAAGACCAGCCTGCCCTATGAAACGGGGACGCCGCTCTGGACGACGACGACGTTTGACTGGGCAAACCGTCCCATAAGGATGACCAATCCGGATGCAAGCTTCCGCAGCATCACCTATGGTCTGACGGATAAGATCAGCACCTCTGAAACGCCCGGCCTGGAAAACAGCTCGACGATAGATGAAGAAGGCGACAGGATTATCACCTTCACATCGGCGGCCGGCGATATGATCGGGCGAGCCCAGCGATCGGTAACAGCCGCAGACGGCACCTATGTCAGCCGCTGGCTCTATGGTGCGACCTTTGACGGTGCGCACCGCATCGTCCAGGTGAAGGATGCCTTGTCCTCCGTCTGGTCCTACACCTATGACACCGCGGGCAATCGGCTGACGGCCGACGATCCGGATCTTGGGCGCTGGACCTATCGATACGACGACGCCAATCGCCTCGTGCAACAGAAGGATGCGCGCGGTAATGTGACGGTGATCACCTATAACCCGGACGGTCAACCAACGGTCACGACGGCCTATGCGAACCAGGCGAATGCGGATGCGAAGACCGGAGGAACGATCCTCTCGCAGAACATCTACAGCCAGCTGCAGACCGGTTTCTACAACAAGGGCAGGCTGACGACGGCGGTGAACGGCTCGGCCACGCAGCTTTTCGATTACAACGGCGACGGCCTTCTGCAACGAAAGGACGTGACGATTACCGTCGCGACAAACAACAACGTGCTGCACACCGAGGAAACGGGCTACGACCAGGGCGGCAAGACGCTGTGGAAAGCCTATGGTCCGGCTGCGGAAGCAACGAATGTCGGCCTGCCGACGAGCCGCTGGAAGTACAACCGCAAGGGCCAGCTGATCGCCATCCCCGGCTACATCACCGCGATCGACTATGAAGCCGATGGCCAGACCGCGTCGATCACCTATGCCAACAAGGTCGTCACGACCTTCACCTATTCGCCACAACGCCGATGGCTCAACAGCTTTGTCACGAAAAGAGATCCTGGAAATGGTGAACCGGCGGTCATCATCGCTATGGCCATCTACACCCGGGACAAAACGGGACGGATTCTGTCGATCAATGAGGCCGGCACGGCGAACGACTGGGTCTACGAATATGACGGCTTCGGGCGCCTGTCGAAAGCGGTCAACGGCGGCAACGAGGAGGCGGCCTCTTCGGAAATCTTCGCCTATTACGCCAATGACAATCTGCGCAGCCGCAGCCGGCTGACCGGAAGCTTCGTCTATCCGTCGGCCACGGCCGATCGGCCACACGCGCCGCTGTCCCTCAATGGCGAAGCCTTTGCCTATGACGCGAACGGAAACCTGACGACCGATCCGCAGGGCACGGACGCGACAACGGACGATCGCAGATTTACCTACGATCTCGCCAACCGGGTTTCCAAGGTCGAGATCGGCGCTTCGCCCGCCCTGACGCTGAGCTACGGCCCCGACGGAAGCCGGGTCAAGAAGACATCCGCCTCGGGCACGACGCTTTATCCGGATGCCAGCGCCGAATACAATCCGGCGACCCAGGCCTTCACGCATTATCCGCACATGGACATCAGGGTCGTGGGCTCGGCCAAATACTTCCTGCACCGCGACCACCTGTCGTCCGTGCGGGTCGTCACCGACATCACCGGCGCGGTCGTCGAAAGCACCCGCTACATGGCCTTCGGCGAAACCGCCAACAAGGCGATGACGACGCAGAAGAACTATATCGGCGAACGCTTCGACCCCGAAACCGGCCTGCTCTACCTCAACGCCCGCTACATGGACCCGAAGTTCGGACGGTTTATCTCACCGGACGACTGGGACCCGACGATGGAGGGCGTTGGGACGAACCGGTATGCCTATGCGGGAAATGATCCGGTCAACAAAAGCGATCCAAACGGGCATGTGTCGGGTCCAAATCCGAATGTCGTAAAAGAGGCCCAAGTCGCAAAGCAGCAGGACCATGAAGCGACCAAGTTAGCGACGGCTATGTACGGAAGCAAAGATCGTCAGATTGATCGCCTGTTGGAGGGAGCTGGCCCGGAAGTGGAAAAGCTTGCAAGACAAAAGTATCACTTTATGCGGTCTGGACGAGCTGACCCCGATGACACGGTTTTGGCTTTGATTCCTGGGGGCGGAGCAGTTCGCGCAGCTATTGCACTTAGGGGCTTTGTTGCTGCGGGAGGGCGTGCGATTGTTGAAAAAGTTGCTGCGGAGGCAACTGCAAAGTTTGTTGCCAACCCATATGGGAAACTTGGCGGCCCAGCGCACAGGGCGGCGGTTGGAGATGTCGTAGCGGATATAGAGGCGCGGGGTTTAAGAGCTGTGCCTGAATTCCGCGTGTTGACGCCCAGTGGTTCGAAGGGCTCACGCTTTGTTGATGTGGTTGCGCGCGACTCCGCTGGTAACCCCGTCGGATATTACCAGATTGGAAGGCAGACGGGGGCTGGATTACCGGTGGCCCGCGAGACTCGTGCGCTCAACGATCTTGAGGCCGTGCTGGGAACCAGACCAAACTTTATACCTTATAACAAGTAGGACCCAAGCAGATGTCAGGACGTCAATTTAACTTCTTTCTTGGCCCTTCAGATCAGGTTGCATTCGATGAAGCTCTGCGGACTTCAGGTGACATCGCGTTCATTAAAGACCGTTCCACGTCGCCTAAACCGGAAGAACAGGACTCTTCGGTAATTCACGATCTCGGTAAGGAGCCTTTTAGAGTTCTGATCGCGCGGCGGGAGGATATAGCCAATATACGCTTTCGACCAATTAAGGGTTGCGACGAATTTTCCTGCAGCGTGACGTCCCAGCTCGTCATCGAATTTGATCGGTTTTTCGGAAACAGCCGCTTTATTCGTGCCGGCCGGTTGTACCGGATCGACAAATACTGGGGAGATGACGGCAAGTTGGTCAGCAAACCGGACGCGTTTATTGAATGGGGCGATCGGCTTTACAAGCTAGCCAAGAAGTCTCTGATCAAAGTCGAGCAGGGTTGCTTCGCTGGCAAAGAGGCGCTTGAAATGCGTAGAGCAGGCGCGGCATTCGAGGGGCTGGATATTACGATGGGGTCGATTGACTGATTAAGGCTCCGAGGACGATGTGATCGGGTTCCGTTCTCTTAATTGGGCGGCATGGCGAGGTGTTCCTGGACTTTGAGTGATCGGCCAGCTTATCGGGTCTGGGGTGGTTTGACCTTGCCCGATTAAATAGTCGATTTTGAAGTAAGCTATGGCCCATTGAGGAACAGGAATGAAACGGAACCGTTTTACGGACGAACAGATTATCGGCAATCTGGAAGAGCACAAGGTAGGCATGGCGGCCTCGGAGCTTTGCCGCTAGCATCTATAAATGGAAAGCCAAGTTCGGCGGCATGGACACATCAGAGGTCAAGCGGCGAACGACGCTGGAGGACGAATACACTACGCTGCGCTCCAGTTTTTGGGATCAATCACTTTTGTATTCCTGGGGCGAGAACCAAGAGCACGGTGGCTAATTTTGTTCGATGCATAATAGGCGCGGAAAAGCCACGCAGCTGGCTTATCCAACCAGGCTGCAAGGCGGTTTTTTCACGACTTGGCGGAGAGTGACGGTTTCGTGGTTAAGGGTCCTACGCGCCGGCACTTTGCCAGTATCGGGATTTGGCGTTGAACGCATAAACGCGATATTGCTATACCATACCTGCGGCGACCGCGGTGAGTCCGGTTTTACCGAAATACGGGAACAGTGGACGAGACGTTTTCCTATGTGCATCAGGTCGGATGGCCGTTCCTGCAGCAGCACGGAATGACGGAAGAAGCCGTGCTCGCATTTTCCATGCAAGAAAGTGAGCTGTCCCACTTTGTGTTTTTGGAACCTCAGCGGGAATTGACGGCATTGATCCTGGCGCGCAAGCTTGGGCGAACAGAGCTCATGCCTGATATTATCGCCAAGGCGCGCAAGCGTTTCGGCGCGTTTTCCCGGCTCGGCAACCGGCTGCCCAGCGAGCAATTCGAGCGCATCGGGCAATAACTCAATCTCTTTTAAGCAACCACCGGAGATAATCCTGTGGATATGCACTTCATCGTGAAACTCCCCATTCCCCTCCATCCCCTCACACCTATAAAGTGTCCTGCAAGCATAGGCTGAGGGGCTGGGGTGCATAGGATTCGGGTTGGTTTCAGCATGGTTCTGGCCGTGCTGGCGGGGTGCGCCTCGGAGAATGGCGATGACAGATGGACGTCGCTGATGGAAGGGGTCGAGCGGCCCCATGCGCAGCAGATGCGCGGCTATCCGAATTCCAGCGTCATCGGCAAGGGCGGCATCACCGGTTCGACGCCGGCGGGCTTTGCGCAGATCGGCAGTGGGGAATTTACCGGACAGTCGATGTCCTCGGTGACGAGCGGTCCGGCTGCCGACGGGTCCGAGGGCTATACGATCAATCTCGTCGATGCCCCGATCGCGATGGCTGCCAAGAAAATCCTCGGCGATATCATGGGCTACAACTATCTGGTCGATCCCAAGGTCGGCGGAACGGTCACGCTGCAGACCAGCAACCCGATGTCGAAGCAAAGCCTGCTCGACATTCTCGAAGTGTCGCTGGCGACGAATGGCGCGGCGATCGTCAAGAAGGCCGACCGCTACGAGATCGTGCCTTTTTCGGAGGCAACGTCATCGAACGCGATCATCAGCGGCGGGCGGATGCCGAAGAACGAGCCGGGCATGAAGGTGCAGGTCCTGCAGCTGAAATACATCGCTGCGGACGAGATGCGCGACATCATCGAGCAGGTGAGCAAGAAGGGCGCGGTGTTGCGGATCGATTCCGCGCGCAACTACATCGTCGTGGCCGGCAACAATGGTGAGCTTTCCGCCATCCGCGAGTCCATTTCGGTCTTCGACGTCGACTGGATGAAGGGCATGTCGACGGCCCTGTATCCGCTGAAGGCGTCGCAACCGCAGGAACTGGTGAAGGAGCTCAACAGCGTTTTCGGCGTCGATGGCGGCCCGAACGCCAAGACGATCCGCTTCATTCCCAATACCCGCCTCAATGCGGTTCTGGCGATCACCTCGCGGCCGGCCTATCTGCCAAAAGTATCGGCCTGGATTTCCAAGCTCGACAAGATCGCGCAGACGAACGAGGAGCAGCTGTTCGTCTACGAGATCCAGAACAGGCCGGCGGCGGAGTTGGCGAAGGTTTTGCAGAACGTGCTCGCCAGCGCCAAGTCGAACAGCGAGACATCGACAAGGCAGAGCGCCGTCGCGCCCGATCTGGTGGCCGAGACCATGCAGACGGACGGCGCCGTGGCGCAGGATATTCCGCCGGAGGCGCAGATGGAGCCGGCAGCGTTTGCGCCGACAGGCAGCTCCTCCATTCCCTCGGTCGTCGCGGACGTGGAAAACAACGCCCTGCTGATCTCGACAAACGCCCGGGAATACCAGCGCATCGAGCAGATTCTGCGCCAGCTCGATATCCTTCCGACGCAGGTCTTCCTCGAGGCGGTCATCGCCGAGGTGACGCTGACGGACGAACTGAAATTCGGGCTCCGCTGGTATCTGGAGAATGGCAACAATTCGCTCGGGCTTTCGGATCTTGCCTCGGGCGCGGTGACGGCAGCCTTCCCGGGATTCAACTGGACCCATGTCGCTACCGACGCGCAGACGGCATTGTCGGCGCTCTCCAGCGTGACGAAGGTCAAGGTGATCTCATCTCCAAACCTGATGGTGATCAACAACCAGCAGGCGAAACTTCAGGTCGGCGACCAGGTGCCGACTGTTACGCAAACGAGTTCCAACACCAGCTCCGCGAATGCCGTGGTCATCAACACGGTGGAAATGAAGGACACAGGGATCATTCTTTCCGTGACGCCCCGGATCAACAGCTCCGGCCGGGTGATGCTGGACATCCAGCAGGAGGTCAGCAACGTCATTGCGACGACGACATCCGGTATCGATTCGCCGACGATCCAGCAGCGGAAGATTTCGACCCGCGTGGTCGTTCACGATGGCGAAAGCCTGGCCCTGGGCGGGTTGATCCAGGAGAAGAAGTCGCTCAATCACAGGAAGGTCCCGGTCCTCGGCGATATCCCGCTGCTGGGCAATGCCTTCAAATCCAAAACCGATGGTATCAACAGGACGGAACTCATCATTTTCATCCGCCCGAGGATCGTTCGCGACAGCGAGGAAGCCCGGCAGGTTACCGACGAGTTTCGCCAGCAGTTCGACTTCGGACGCAACGATACGCCCGGCAAGCGCATGCAGCGCGACCTCGCCCGGCTGGCGGAATAAGGAGACCGGATGACCACCGAGATCGCCGCCTTCTTCATTCTGGCAACGCAGCTGGCGGTCATCGCCGTGATCGATCTGCAAAAACTGATCATCCCCGATCTTTGCAATGCGGTTCTGGCGGTGACGGGCCTCGCGGTGCAATGGCACGCTGGAACGCTGGACCTCGCGTGGATCCTGATTGGCGTTGCCGTCTTCGCCGGCACGTTTGCTCTGGTGCGGACGGTGCACTACCGCGCGAGAGGCCAGGTCGGGCTGGGGCTTGGCGACGTGAAGATGGCGGCGGCGGCGGCATGCTGGATCACCGTGAGCAGCTTTCCCCTGTTTCTGGCCGCTTCAAGCCTCAGTGCCCTGCTGTTTGTGGTCCTGATGCTGCCGTTCTGGAAAACGGATGCCGGAACCAGGCGTGTTCCGTTCGGTCCCTTTCTGGCTGCAGGTCTTCTCCTGACCTGGAGCCTCGACGTGAATTCAATCGCCATTTCGTTCGTTTAGGGGTTTGCTTATGGATCGTTTCCCGATGTCCAAAGTCACATGCGATCCGGTGAACAAACGCATGGGCGCGCGCACGGATGCCGGCTTTTCCCTCGTCGAGCTTCTCGTTGTTCTGGCGATCATCGCATTGATCACCTCGATCGTCGCACCGCGCGTGCTTGGTTATCTCGGATCGGCAAAGGTCGATAGCGCCAAGGTACAGGTGAAAAACCTGGAGGCCGCGATCGAACTTTATTACCTGGATTCCGGGCGCTATCCCACACAGGAGGAAGGAATCGGCGTCCTGTCCGCCCGCCCGGCGGAGGCAACCAGCTGGAATGGTCCCTATCTGAAAAATGCAGCGGACCTGAAGGACCCTTGGGGGAACGCCTATCAGTACCAGGCGCCGCAAGGCGATACGTCCTTCGCCGTGATTTCGCTGGGACGCGATGGCAAGAAGGGGGGAGAAGGAGAAGATCGTGACCTCCCATAGCGCATTTTCCGAATTGGCGCGCTTCAACGAGCAATCGCACGATTTCTTCCGATGGTGGAAGCAGGAAATGGCGGGTCTGGTCCCCGACGTCCTTCGGAGCCTTTTTCGAAAAACTGAGTTGATCGAGCCCGTCCTGATCATCTCCAGGACAGGCTATCGCCTAAGTGGCGACACCGCCCATCCGCTGGAAAGCCTGCCCGCAGCGCTCGCATCCCTAAAAAGGGCGGACGGAAGGGAGCGCATCCAGCTGGCGCTCGTGCTGGATGAAACGAGGTATCTCACACGCAAAATATCGAACCGGCGGCTGCCGCTCTCCGATCTGCGGCGGGCGGCCGAGCTGGATATCTTGACCGAAACGCCGTTCAAGATCGATGACGTCCAGATCTTCCTTCGCGAGAAAACCCAGGGGCCGGCGATTTACTACATCGTCCGGCGCAACATCATCGATGAACTCCGGGCGCAGTTCGATTTGCTGCCCATCGATATCACCGCCGTCCGGCTGGGCGCTCACCAGATCCCGATCCTGCCCGCCTCCTGGGCGCCCGGTCTGCAGCCGAAACGCAGAAACACAATCAGGTTCCTCGGCTATTTTTCGCTGCTGCTAACCGTTTTGAGTTGCTTGTACATCTTCAGCGAACTCGACCGCGCAATGACTGAGGTCGCCGGCACCCTCGATGTCGAGATCGATGCTGCGAAAAAACGGGCGCATGCAGCAAGAGCGACGTTCGATTTTCATGCCGGTCGGCTTCAACAGCTAAAGGCGCTGAAGGCCAAGCAGGCGGAAACCCTCGAGATTGTGGCGATCTGGGAAGAGTTAAGCCGCGTCTTGCCCGACACGAGTTTTTTGACGGACCTGAACATCAAGAATGAAACCATGGAGATTACCGGCTATTCGACAACGCCGGCCTCCCTGATTGGCCGGCTTGAGGAAAGTCCTTTGTTCGCGGGCGCACGCTTCACCTCACCCGTTGTGAAGGTTCCGGGCTTTGATGGCGATAACTTCCTGATCTCTTTCGAGCGGGAGCGAAAGTGAAATGCTGACCGCGCTCCTGAATGCCCCGGTTCGAACGCAGCGCATTGCAGCACTTGTGATAACGGGAATCGTCGGCCTCATTGTCCTTGGCCTTGTCCAGATGCTTGGGGTCGGCCTGTATTCTGCCTATGCGGAGATCGGGGAGAAACGCGCGATGCTCGGCAGGCTGCAGGCGGTCGCAGCGGCCGAGGCCGCCTTCAAAACACCCCTGCTTCCCGAAAACCAAGCCGATCCAATGCTTCTCAGCGGCGACAACGAGGCAGTGATGACGGCGGCGTTGCAGACCTGGCTGCAAGAGGTGGTCGGCGCTGCAGGCGGCCAGATCAACGCCGTCAGCAATGTCAGCGATGCGGGCGAAAACGACATCAGAATGATTGGGCTGAGAGCCAATTTGTCCGGGACAATGGAGGTTATCCACGGGACGATTTCGGCGATCGAAAGCAACCAGCCCCGGCTTTTCATCAAGGAGGTCAGCGTTCATTCCGATCAGCAGCAGGTGTCCGAAACGAATTCCGCGGCGCAATTGACAGCAACCATCGTTTTTCTGGGGGCCGCCAGTGCGCAAAGAAAACCTTGAAGGAGCGGCATGAAACGCCTTGATGTCCTCTCCTTGGTCGTCGCGGTTGTTGCGTTTGCTGCGGCGACATCCGTGCACCGCGTTCGTTTCGACGCATCCGCCATACCTGCGAAATTTGCGTTTGGCAGTCTGGATCTCGATGCAGGTGCACGGACGGTATTCGAACGATCCCCCGTACCGACGGCCGATACCTATGCACGTCCTCTTTTCGCGCCTGACAGACGTCCCCATCAGCCTCAACAGGAAACAGTGCAAGACGAAGAACTGCCATTGCCTGTCATGGTGGAAGACGAGCCTCCGATGGTCCAGGAGGTGGAGGAACCCCGGTTCAGGCTGCTGGGAACGGATCCCCGCTCCGAGGTGGCAAGCGCCTTGCTCGTAACGGATGAAACCGGGCGCAGCGCCTGGTTCCGCAAAGGCGAAATCGTCAGCGGATGGGTTATCACGAAAATTGGCCCCAACGATATCGAGTTGTCGAATGGTACGGACAGACAAGTGAATTTTCGACTCCCACTGTACCCGGACAAATGACGATGACGCCCGGCGATAAAATGGATTCGAGCGTGCCGTCCGAAGGCTTCGGCATGATTGCCGCCCTGCTGTTCATCCTCGTCATTGCAGCCGTCGCGACACCGCTTGCCATTGTCAGCCGAACGCAGGTCCAAGTCTCTTCGTATAGCGGCAAGCAGACCCGGTTCAATTTTCTTTCCGTCGGGCTCAGCCGTTTGGTCTATGCCCTTTTATCAAAACTCTCCGGCTGCTTTTGAAGCCTGGCAGCCCTGCGAAGCCGCGACAGGGTTTATTTTATCGGTGTCTAGGATCAGGCGGGCTGATCGATCTGAACAGCGCCAGCACCCCATTGCTGGCGACCGGTTTCGCTGTGCTGGGATATGACGGCACCCAGGCATCCCGATTGGCGGCCGGAGTAGAGGACTACAGGGCGCTCGGCAGTGCGCGCCCGGACGAGAATTTGTCCTCTGCTCTGCCGTTGAAACATGCGCCCTTCGACAACATTGCGGAACTCTATGATCTGATTCCGGACAAGGATGCTTCAAGCATGCGCATCTCGGAGATCTTCACGGTGTTCAACAAGACCGAGGCGGTCGTCCTTTCCAAGGGCAAGCGATGCTCTCAAGCAAAGGCTCACGGGGAATCAAACGCTGCGCGAGTTTGTCGTGTCTTCCAGCATCCCGTCCGGCCCCGTCCGGATCACCGTGGCCGAATTTGACCAAGGTCGGCCGTCGGGCCTGATCTCGTCCACCATGATTGTGCCGTCCAATGAAGAGGCAGAGCGACAGACAATCGTCGAAAGGAGCATCGACATCATCGACATGGGAGATCTGTGGCTTGCCACGCCGGAACGGTTGCAGTGTGCGCCACCGGCGGCGAAATCTCGACCCGGCGCACCGTGATCCTTGTGAAATGAGCCAACCTTTTGCATTCCGCGCATGTCATCATGACGACAACCCATGTGTTGGATCGTCTGACGTTCGCCGCTTATGGTTTGATCTTGGCGGATATTCTGTCGATGGCGACTGAAGGGGGGCAGGGGAATGCTTTTCACGTGCGCGCCAGAAACGCAGAAGCCCCATAAGGCGATTTATGGAGCTTTCTAACGTAATGAACGTCACCGGGTTTGCCGGAGGCCATTTGGTTTAAGTTATGCGGCCATGGCTGGTTCGTCCAGCATGGCATAGTACCGCTCTTCGGCTTCGGCTGGCGGCATGTTTCCGATAGGCTCCAGGAGGCGTCGATAGTTGAACCAGTCGCTCCATTCCAAAGTGGCGAATTCCTCCGTAAATTGCTTCTGATAAACTTGCTGAAGTCGTGGTCGCGAGAGACAAGGAATTGCTTTTGGATCCTGGAAGGATCCGACGCCCTATCCGCATCTCGTTCACCCTGCGGTCTGTTTGACAGGTTTGTTTCAGCGTCATCGGGAGGGTCTCGACCGTCCCGATGACGCGAAGTTGGTCATTGCTTTTTTGCCGACGCGGCCTTTGCGGCCTGATCGATGGTCTCGGAGATGACCGCCGGCTGTGTCATGAACAGGGCGTGGCTTGCCGATACCTTTGTGATCTTGGCACCGATCCGCTCAGCCATATGGATCAGCATGGCCTGGTCGAAAGCCTTGTCTTCGGTGGCAATAACGGCCCAGCTGGGCTTGCTGCGCCAAGCGGCGTTTTCGAGTTTGGTGCCGAACGCCGACATGTTGATCGGAACCTGCGCGTCCCTCATGAAGGCAACATCAGCGTCGCTGACGTCATGCGCGAAACCCGCCTTGAACTTTTCCGGGCTGACATAGCCGAAACCATCCTTTGTGGTCTCGATAACGAACTCCGACGCTGGAGCAAATCCTTCGTATTGCTGAGCCGTGGTCTCGCCGGCATCCGGGGAAAGGGCGGAGACATAGACGAGCCCCATAACCTTGGGATCGATGCCAGCTTCCGTGATGACCGTACCACCCCAGGAATGGCCAACGAGAATGACCGGACCATCCTGACGCTCAAGCGCGCGCTTGGTGGAGGCGACATCGTCGGCGAGAGATGTCAGCGGGTTCTGCACAATGGTGACACGATAGCCGCGTTTGGTCAGATTGTCATAAACACCTTTCCAGCCTGAACCGTCCGCAAACGCGCCGTGAACGAGAACGACGTTTTTAACGGATTGATCTGTTGGAAGGGTGTCCGCGGCATTCGCCGACGGCAGCGCAACCGAAAGTGAGATTGCGGCTGCGATTGCGGACATGGTGGTGACGGACTTGCGTGTCATGACTTTTTCCTTCTGTAATTGCGATAACTGTTATCGCGATATCTATTAAGTTTCATATCTTGAGCCGCACGTCAACATGATTCTTATCGCGATATTGGTTTTCGTGATAATTTCGATTATATGGATATCGACAGGAGCTCAAAATGACCCAACGCCCCAACGATCCCCCGCCTTTGCCCGACCAACTGTGCTATGCGATTTACACCGCCGGTATTGCTATTCAGCGCGCATACAAGCCGCTTCTCGACGAGCTTGGGCTGACATATCCGCAATATCTCGTGCTCAATGTTCTCTGGGCGAAAGACGAACAAACCGTGGTTTCCATCGCCGACCGCCTTGCTCTGGAATCCAGCACGCTGACCCCGCTTTTGAAGCGCCTGGAAGCAGCCGGACACTTACGTCGGACGCGCAACCTGAACAACGAACGGCAGGTACTGGTGGCGCTGACGGACCAGGGGCGCGCCTTGCAGCACAGGGCCGGCTGCCTCAGCGATACCTTGCTTGCAGCCTCGACCCAGACACCACCGGAACTCGCTGCCTTGAACCGCGACGTGCGGCATCTGCGTGACGCGATATACTCCCAGATCGGCGGGTGGGCCGCACCCGCCTGACTGCATCGTGTGATATGACTTACCTTCTCAAGCGGTCGGAACAGTTCCGCCGTCGATCACATGCTCTGTCCCCGTAATCGATGTTGCTCGATCCGATGCAAGGAACGCGATCAGATCAGCGACCTCTTCCGGAGCGGCCGGCCGCCCCAGCGGTATGCCGCCGAGCGAATTCATGATGACCTGCACCGCGTCGTCGTAGCTGATGCCCGCTTGCTCCGCGATGCGTAGAGCCAGACCATTGGACCCCGGGCTTGCGATCCAGCCGGGAGAAACCCGCACCACCCGTACCCCTTTCGGGGAAACTTCCTTGGAGATGCTCTTGCTGTAGGTATTAAGGGCCGCCTTGGCCGCAGCGTACCCGGTCGTTGCCTCGGGTAGCGGAAGATTTCTCTGAATCGAGGTGACGTGGATGACGACGCCGCTTCCCTGCGCGATCATGCCGGGGATGAGAGCGCGATCCAGCCTGATCGCCGGGAAGAAATTGAGGTTGAATTCTTTCTCCCATTCCGCGTCGGTGAGGGCAGCAAATCCGCCGGACGGGGCCGAAGAGCCGCCCAGGACGTTCACAAGAATATCGAGACCGCCGAGTTCCTGACGCACCGCGTCAACGACGGTTTGTACTCCCGTCGTCGTGGTCAGGTCGGCTTCAACGAATGCCGCACCGTAGACATCAGCCGGCTTGGTGCGAGCGCTGGTCAGGACGCGGGCGCCAAGCTCTTTGAACAGCGCCACGGTCGCAGCGCCGGCGCCCGATGTGCCGCCGGTGATCAGGGCGCGACGCCCCTGCAAGGTGACAAACGGGGTCATACGGTGATCTCCAGTTCGGCGACCTTGTCGCCCGCGAGGACGAATAAGTACCTCAGATCAATAGGGCTGCCGGGGAACGTGCCGACGACGTGGCCTGTCACCACGGTTCTTCCGTGTTCAGTGGCGATAAGGAAGGGCTCTACCGCGTAGCTGTATTCTTGCGAGGCCGCCGCCATCCATTGGCGAATGGCGTCACAGCCTTCATGGGTTTTACCCTTGTCCTTGACGAGGCCGTTTTCAGTAAAAGTGGCTGCAATGGCATCGGGACTGCCGTCCCGGTCGGCGTCGAAATAAGCTTTGATGCCCTTCGGTAGTTTGATCGTCATTTTGGTCCTCCATTGTTTTTCCGACCTTGCCGGCTGCGGGCCGCAACCTTCAAAGGCTGATCATGTCAATCTAAGCCGAGGCGATTGACATGATAACTGGGACAAATCAGGATGAGGCATAACGAAAAGAGGGATAATGACGCGATCTGTCCTTGCCGACCTTGATGCCGTTCTCAGCATCGCGCGTCTGGGCTCGTTCCGCGCTGCCGCGCTGGAGCTCGGCATGTCCACGACAGCCCTGAGCAATGCCATCGCAAAGCTTGAGCAGCGCCTGGGCGTTCGCCTGTTTAACCGTACGACGCGAAGCGTTTCGCTCACCGATGCGGGCCAGACCTTTGTCGAGCGGGTCGGGCCGGCGATGACGGACATTCACGATGCTATGCTCACGGTCCAGTCTCTCCAGGAAACTCCGACGGGCACATTGCGCATCAATGCCTTCGCAACGGCAGCGCGGGAGGTCATTGAGCCGCTCATCTTGTCGTACATGCGGCGCTATCCGCAGGTGCATATCGATCTGGTCACGGAGGGACGGATTGTAGACATTGTAGCCGCCGGCTTCGACCTGGGCCTGAGGCCGGCCGATCTGGTGCCCAGCGACATGATTGCCGTCCCGCTTGGCCTGAAGCGCAGCAATGCCGTTGTCGCATCACCGGACTTTCTGCGCACTCACGGCAGGCCGACGGTACCAGCCGACCTGTACCGGTTTCGCTGCATTCGTGCCCGTCTGCCCAACAACGCCTTGTTTCGGTGGAAATTTGAAAAGGAGGGGAACGCTGTCCAGATCGATGTGCAAGGCTCGATCACCCTCGACGAGCCGAGCCTTGTCAGGATCGCGGCTGAGAATGGCGTTGGGCTGGGATACGTCATGGAGGCCGATGTGCGGGATGACATTGCGGCCGGTCGACTGATCCGCGTTCTCGAGGATTGGACCCCTTCCTTGGCGCCGCTCGCGCTGTATTACCCTGGGAGGAAAAACCCACCGGCTGCCTTTAGTGCGTTCATTCAAGCTGCCCGTGAATTTGCGAGTGAGCAATCGTCCGGCGCACGAATCAACGTCTCGTCTAAATTGCCGATATCTGACATATTTTGACGTT
This sequence comes from Hyphomicrobiales bacterium, assembly GCA_900472785.1. Taxonomy (GTDB): domain Bacteria; phylum Pseudomonadota; class Alphaproteobacteria; order Rhizobiales; family Rhizobiaceae; genus Pararhizobium. Next base: position 56,134 of record UCJH01000044.1, read on the forward strand.
GTCCCTTTTGCTGTGAATATGGCCGCTCATTGAGAGTTTTGATGTTCGGAAACCGTGTACGGATTTTAAATATTTGGAATCGGCTAAATCAAGAGGCGCAATTACATGCCTTGAACGAATACGGACCTGCCGCGTACAATTCTCGATCATGTACGTCGAGATCGCGCCAAGGAGGTGGCGGCGGCTTTGCTGATCTGTTCCACATATCGAAAACAGATACTAAGAGCTTAAACATCTGACGTGGTTCGTCAAAAAACTCGGGCTATTCAGACTGTCGATGACGACGGACCGCCCTATAAAGGTAGTTATTCAATAAATTTGTGTGGCGCGGGATGGACGTAGCAAGCGATAACGTATCGAATTCCGGGAACCAAGCCTTCTCCGACGCGGCTGCATTGTTTGCCGGCCCCGGTGAGGTCCGTTCCCTTGCAAGAGGTCTCGACTGGGCGAAGACCCATCTCGGACCTACGTCGGATTGGTCGCCGGCACTACGAACGATGGCGCGGTCGATTTTCGATTCGCCTTTCCCGACCTGCCTATGGTCAGGTCCGCAATACGTCCTGATCTACAACGACTCCTACAGACGCATTCTCGCTGCAAAACATCCTGCGGCCCTCGGGCAACCAGGCTCCACCGTCTGGGCCGAAATATGGGACGAGCTCAAATCCCAGTTCGACGAGGTTCGCGCGGGAGGCAGCTCGTTTTATTTCGAGGACGCGCCATTCGTCATGGCACGGCTCGACGGCGGGGGGACGGAGACTGCTTGGTTCAATTACTCGCTTTCTGCCTTGCGTGACGAAGATGGAACTGTGGCTGCGGTTCTCAATATCACGCCAGAAACGACTGCCCGTGTCATTCTCGAACGCCGCCTGACCGAGGAGCAAACGGCGCTGGCAACCAGCGAGGAGCGTCTGCGCCTTGCCGTGGACAATGCAGATGTGGGCCTCTGGGACGTTGATCTGGTCAATAACAGGCTAATCTGGCCTGCCCGCACCAAGGCAATGTTCGGCATTTCGGATGACGTGCCCGTCACCATGGACGATTTCTACAATGGGCTCCATTCCGACGATCGTCATGCAACCACGGCAGCATTCCTTGCTGCGGCCGATCCCGAACAGCGAACCCTCTACGACGTGGAATACCGCACGATCGGCAAGGAGGATGGTGTCGAGCGGTGGGTTGCGGCGAAGGGACGGGGCGTCTTCGATGCATCGGGCCGCTGTTTGCGGGTAACTGGGACCGCACTGGAAATTACCTCGAGAAAGGCCGCGGAAATCCGCCGCAACGCACTTGTCGACCTGACCCAATCCATCCGCGACCTAAAGGAGCCGGCCGACATCGCTTACGCCGCCGCAGAGGTCCTCGGTCGAACGATGGGCAGCACCCGGGTGGGATATTCTGCCGTCGATCATGATGCCGAGACATTGCACACCGACCGAGATTGGACCGCGCCGGGAGTAGATACGCTCGCGGGCACTCTGTCCTTGCGGGACTACGGATCGTTCATCGACAGTCTCAAGCGTGGCGAGTTTGCCGTTATTAACGATGTGCGCACCGATGCCAGGACGACAGGTTTGGCCGCCGAGGCTCTGGAAGCGAAAAGCACGCGAGCCTTCGTAAACGCGCCTGTCCTCGAACAGGGAAGGCTGGTTGCGGTCTTCTTTGTCAATCATGGGGAAAAGCGCAACTGGAGCGAGGGAGACGTAACCCTCATAAGGGAGTTTGCGGAACGGACCCGGACTGCCGTTGAACGCGCACGTGGCGAGCATGCACTGCGGGAAAGCGAAATACGGCTGCGCGAACTGAACGAGACGCTGGAAGCTCAGGTCGAGGCCCGCTCGGCGGAACGAGATCGATTGTGGAACCTCTCCCAGGACATGCTGGCGCGGGCAGACTACACCGGCATGATGTCGGCGGTCAGTCCCGCCTGGACGCAGGTGCTGGGCTGGAGCGAGCGCGAGTTGCTCACGCGAGGCTACGCCACGTTCATGCATCCCGATGACGAGCCTCCGACGCTCGAGGCAATCGGCCGCATGGCACAGACCGGTCAACCGACCCGCTTCGAGAACCGCATCAGCACAAAGGAAGGCAGTTGGAAGCATATCGAGTGGACCGTCGCTCCGGAGCGTGACGGCGTGAACTTTATTGCGGTGGGGCGCGACCTCAGTCATGTCAAAGCGCGGGAGGCTGAGTTGGCGCAGGCCCAGGAAGCGCTGCGGCAAAGCCAGAAGATGGAAGCGGTCGGGCAACTCACCGGCGGTCTTGCCCACGACTTCAACAACCTGCTCGCCGGCATCTCCGGTTCGCTCGACCTGATGCAGACTCGCATGGGACAGGGGCGCTTCAACGAGCTGGAGCGATACATGACGGGCGCCAAAGGGGCAGCCAGCCGGGCGGCTGCCCTGACGCACCGCCTGTTGGCCTTCTCTCGTCGGCAGACACTGGAGCCGAAGCCAACGAATGTCGATCGCCTCATCGCTGGCATGGAGGACATGGTCCGCCGGACGGTCGGTCCGGAAACAGCTGTTGAATTCCATGGCACCAAGGACCTCTGGTCGACGCTGGTCGATCCGAACCAGCTTGAAAACGTCCTCCTCAACCTTTGCATCAATGCGCGCGACGCCATGCCTGACGGTGGGCTCATTTCTATCGAGACAGACAACCGAACAATCGACAGGCTGGCTGGCGGACTACGAGATATGCCCGCCGGAGAGTATGTTTCGCTTTCTGTTTCCGACAACGGCGTTGGCATGACACCCGAAATTGTCGAGCGTGTATTTGAACCGTTTTTCACGACGAAGCCAACCGGGCTGGGCACGGGTCTGGGGCTGTCGATGGTTCATGGTTTTGTCAACCAGTCGGGCGGGCAGGTCAGAATTCATTCCGCTGTCGGAAAGGGCACGACCGTGACAATCTTCCTGCCTCGTCATGCGATGATCGAAGCCCCCGCCGCCGATGTAGAAGTCAAGGCCGCCGACCTGCAAACCGAGGGCGGACAAATGGTGCTCGTAGTCGACGACGAGGCTTTGGTCCGCATGCTCGTTGTCGATACGTTGGAAGAACTCGGTTACCGAACATTGGAAGCGGGTGATGGTCCGGAGGGATTGAAGATCCTTCGCTCAGACATCCAGATCGATCTTTTGATCACCGATGTCGGTTTGCCAAATGGTATGAACGGGCGGCAGGTCGCCGACGCGGCGCGCGAACTGCGCCCCGGCCTCAAGGTTATGTTTGTAACTGGTTACGCCGAAACGGCTGTTCTCAGCCATGGCCATCTCGATCCCGGCATGCAGGTCATAACAAAGCCGTTCGAGATCAACGCCTTTGCGAAGCGCATACAGGAATTTATCAAGTCCTGAGCCACTCAGAAATCGCAGCGCATGGAGTCAGCCGCTGGGCGTCGGTAGCCGCTTGGCTTCCAATACCGCTGTGCCGCCAAACTTGGCTTTCCATTGATAGATGCTGGCATCGCGGACACCGTGCCCGCGGCACGGCTCCGAGACCGGCGTGCTTGCCTCATACTCCTTCAGAATGCCGATGATCTGTTCGTCCGTGAAACGGCTGCGCCGTAGATGCCTTGTTAGTGTTCGAATCGAGGCGGTTTCGGTGTTCGTGGTGTCTCCTCCCAAAATTGATTCAGTTCGATCCTTCGAGACGCGAGGTCCAGTCTTCCACCTGGCCAGATGACAGCCTGCGTGAAGCGTGGTCGCGCCATCCCTGGGCGAGGGTCGGTAGCGCGGCGATGGCCTCGAGTTCGGGGCGGTTCATGGTGTCGACGTAAAACGTCTTCCAAATCCTCTGCACCGACCATTCGGGCGTGTTGCGATCATCGATGACCAATGCCTCACCTGGTGCTACGACACCCGTCTGCAGGACGCGATAGTACCAACCCGTGCGCCCGGTGCGTTGGACCTCTCGTGCCATCGCCCTGTTCGAGAAGCGCTCGTTGAGCTTCCAGCACGGTTGACGGCCCTGACTCACCTGCAGAACCGCCGACCCGAGCTTGAAGACGTCGCCGACGGCGACATCCGCCTCGCGGAGCCCCGTCGTCGAGAGATTTTCTCCGAACGCCCCCGGCCAGGACAAAAGCGCGTTCGCACCGACCTCCGCCGCCCAGGTCGCATAGTGATCGAAGGGATATTGGTGCACAGCCTTCTCGGGTCCGCCGTGGCGACGTGTGTCGCCCTGCGCGTCCCCGGCAAACCCTGTCCTGGTGAGGACAATCGGCGTGGCGACGGGTCGTTTCACAATACCGCTCGGAACGGCCTTGGGTCCGAGCGGTGCGACCGCGCCAACGAGCAATCCGACGAGCGCCACACTTTCCATCACGATTCCTCCAGACCCGTCAGCCATTCCATCAGCAATGAGGTGGACGCCGCGCAGAGCTTGGCAGCGTGTTCGATACCCTGCTCGCGCAAGGTTGCCACATCGATTTTCGCCGCGGCTAGTTCTGCTGCATGGCCGACCAACCAGCGTTCGAATGTCTCCCCTGTCTCCGCCTCGGGATGGAACTGGAGACCGAGGATGTTCCGGCCCAAGGCATATGCCTGCTGTTCGATCAGATCGTTTGAGGCGAGTCTCACTGCACCCTCGGGGAGTCCATAGGTATCGCCATGCCAATGCAGGACGTCGACGCCGTCGAGATGCCGCAGCGGCCCTTTCCTGCCTTCCGGCGTGATTGCCAGCTTCGAGAACCCGATCTCCTTGATGCCGGACGAAAACACCGACGCGCCGAGAGATGCGGCGATGAGCTGCGCGCCGAGGCAAACCCCAAGCGTCGGACGGTTGGCCTCCACGCGAGCCTGTATGAACTCGATCTCGCGACGGAGGAATGGATAGGCATCGGTTTCGTAGACGCCGACCGGGCCGCCAAGAATCACCAAGAGGTCAGGCCCAAGCGGATCGGTCCGGCAGAAATCATTGTCCGTCAGGTCGCTATAGGCGACCTCATAGCCGGAATATTCCAAAGGCCTGCGAAAATGGCCCAGGTCCTCGAAGTGGATGTGACGCAGAGCAAGGGCGGTCTTTGGCATGATCACCTCATGCCGCCGCGCAGACGCCGCCGGCGCAACCGTCAGCCTGCTTCTCGCCATCATCTGTTGAGCCGAGATCGGGAGCCCTTTCCGAGAGCGCCATGGCGATCCGCGCACCGAGCACGAGATCGGCCTCCACGCCGAAGGTCTGGTTGATGATGTTGCCGTCGCGCCCGATCAGGATGGAGGATGGCGTGCCGCGCAGGGCGAAACGCTGCATCGTGATCGGAATGTCCGAATGTTCGTCCGCGAGGTCGACGCCGACTGGCGACTTGATCCGGTATTCGTGGAGGAAGGCCTTGAGCGTGACGGGCGACATGGCCGCGTGGTGCTCGAAGACGGTGTGGATGCCGACGATGGCGAGGTCGGTCTTGCCGAAGACCTGCTCGAGCTTGTGAAGCTGTGGGATCGCATCCGTCACGCAACCTGGGCAGAGCGCCTGGAAGGCATGGAGGAACACGGGGCGTCCGCGCAGGCTGGCGAGCGTGATCGGCTCGGGCGTGTTGAACCATTCGCTGACGGCGATTTCCGGGGTCTGAATGCTTGATGTCATGATCTCATTCCTTGGCGAGAGGGGCGGACCGCGAGGACTTCGGTCCGCCCGGTGGCGTCAGGCTGCCGCCCGGGTCAGCTTCACGCCGGGGAAATCGACGGGAACGTCGAGGGCGACGTTGAGGTAGTTGGTGAAGAGGTTGAGTGCGATATGCGCCACGATCTCCACGATCTCCTCGTCATCGAAGCCGACATTGCGGAGCTCAACGACATCGGCGGGCGAGACATGGCCGCGGGTATCGACGATCTTGATCGCGAAGGAAAGTGCGGCGGCTGTCTTCGGATCGGCCGAACGGCCGGCTTGTGCCTCGGCCATTTCCTGCGCCGTGGCCCCGGCCTTGCGACCGAGCCCCGTATGGGCGGCGAGGCAATAGCTGCAATTGTTGCGGTCGGCTATGGCGACGGCGATCTGTTCGCCGAGCTTTGCGCCGAGGCGTCCAGCGCCGAGCGCGCCGAACGCACCCCACATGCTGGTCAGCGCCGCCGGCGATGTGGCGACCGCCTTGAACATGTTCGGCACCATGCCGAACGCACCCTTGATCTGGGCAAGCTGTTCTGCGGTCTGGCCTGTTGCATTTGCAGGGTCGGTGAGTGTAGTTCTCGTCATATTCTTTCTCTCTATTAGCCTGGAGGGGGGAATATGCGGGTTCGACGATGGCTGTCGGCGAACCCGCGCTCTCAGTTCACTTGGCGGGCATAACCTTGCCCGGCAGGCTCAAGTCGCCGGACGCGACCTTGAAGACGTTGCTGACGCACAGAAGAGGTGCATGCAGGTTGCCGTTGACCTTGAGGCCAGCCGTCACACCGTCAAACTTGGCACCCGCAATGCCCGAAATCAGGTTCAGCGGGATTTCGACATCGACGGCGTCGCCCTTGAAGGTGGTCGGATATTCCGGACTGTCGATCAGCAGCGGCACGCCCGGCCACGTCTTGGGCACGATCGGTTTAGCACCTTCGGGTATGTCGATGACCTTCAGGCCGCCGCCGCAGGCCTTGTCGGCCGCCAGAACGACCCAGTGCGGATGCCAAACCTCGCGGTTCTTGCCGTCATAGGCCGCATCATCGAAATCCGGATGGAAGGTTACCGCCAGCGCCACGATGCCCTGGTCCTTGTCGAAGCCGATCTCGCTCGAGTTCAGCGAGGTCGGCCAGACATAGGCATAGACGTCGGAGCCTTCGAACTTGCCCGTTGCAGCAGGCTTCTGCGACCCGGCTTCGCCGCGGACACGCGTCGTGAACACTGCCTTGTCACCCTTGGTGACAATCGTCGTTTCGACGATGTCGAAAGCGGCGTTGACTGCCTCGGTCGGCTCCGCTTTCACGGAGTGGGCAAGGCTTGTCGTCGCCCAAAGCGATACCATCCCGGCGATGAGCGCGCCGGCTAAAATTCTACCCGTCATGTCTAAGTTCTCCTTCCTGTCTCCATAGCCTGGAGGGGTTGCTGACTATCCTTTTTGAAACGCGTCCCAGGTGGCTGCCCGGAACGCAGGATCGGCGGCTTCGTGTTCGCGGCAGTCGATGCGGATGTCCCGCTGACCGAACGACGCATCGACGAAATTGCAGTGATGCGGTTTGGCCGCATCGGTATGCTTGAACGGCGCGAAATACCGACAGCTCGCGCACATGCGCTGGATCGGGATCGCGTCGATGTCCTGCAGGTGCCGGATCATCTTGACGAGAGAGATCAACAGCTCCTCCTGCTCGTGTTCGGCCAGGGCATCGACTGCCTGTTCGGCAGATGTGTCCGTCTTAGCCGACGACGTCAGGACGGCGCGCCCTTCGGCGGTGAGACAGACGACGACGGCCCTTTTGTCCAAACCGGTGCGCTTCTCGACCAATCCCTTGCGCTCCAGCGCGTTGATCGAGTCCGTTGCACTCGGTTGCGAGACCGACAGGTGAACTGCGATCTCCTTCACGCCCATTCCAACGTCCCTGCCCTCAAGCGTTTCGAGGATCGACAGCTGTGCGGGATTGAGCCCGGCGGTCTTGGCGCGGTTCCAGTCGTCGCTCCGCATCGCCACCGCGACCCGCGAGAGGCCCTCTCGGATACGGTGATTGACGGATGTTGGGTTCTTCGGCGTTTCCATGCTTCAACATATAAATAGGACTCCTATCTAACGCAAGAGGGACGGCGAGATTTTTATTCGGTCACTTGGTGGGCGGTGCTCCGATACCCGTGTCGGACTTCACCCCATGCGGTTGCTCGGCACTGTGCGAATGGGTCGCTTTTTCCGCAATGGCGGGTCCTGTGAAGCCGTCCGACCCATAGAAGGCGAGATGCAAACCCCAATAGGCTGTGACGAACACGACGAGAGCCACAGCGATGCCGCCGGGGATCGCAGGCAGATGAACCTTCAACGCGGGCAGGAACCGCGTCTTCCGGCACTGGTCGCAGGCCACCGCCACCAGGATCGCCATGATGAGGCCGTGGCCGATGAGATCGATGCGACCAAAGGGCCAGACGGCAGCCGTGAATATGACGATCAGCGCCACCGCCGACAGGCGGCGGATCAATGGTGTCCAGAGCAGGCCGAAACCCATCGTGAACTCGGCGACGCCGGCCATCGGAATGAAGACGTCCCGCGGAATGCCGAAAGTGAGGAACGGCTTTTCTTCGACGAGCGGATAGAACCAGTCCGGATATGCAAACTTTTCGAGGCTCGACCACATCAGCGCGATCGCAAGCCCCCATCGCAGGACTTCGAAGCGATGCGACCGCCAGGCCTCGTTCTTCGATGGTTCCAGGATCAGGTAGCCCGCGACGCCGACGCCGAGCGCGAGATAGTCGAACAGGTGGAAAAGGTCGTAGTCGCGGATCGCGAGCAGCCACAGCGCGATGATACCGATGCCAGCCAGAGGCATCGTGGGCCGGAAGAAGATGGCGGCCGCGATCAGAAGTTGGAGCCAGGACACCCATTCGGCCGGAGTCTTGAGATCGGGCGTCAGGTAGACGCCGCCGACGGCAAAGATGGCGACGAAGAACGCACCGACGGTGACGCGGACATAGTCGTCGAGGCGCAGCCAGAGGAACGAGGTGCCGCGATCGAGGCCATCGTGGACGCGGTCCCCCAACGCGCTGATCTCCACCAGGCGCGTCAGCACGAAAAAGACCACGACCAGCGCGATCCCGCTCCAGAACCAGAGATTGGAAAGCACGCTCGAGATCGCCTGTGGCGGCGCGCCCACGATATAGGGCGCAAACCATTTTACATGGGCCTCCGCTGGAACCGACATCACGGACATGGCCAGCGCCGCAAAGAATAAGCATTTCGTGTTGAAAATCTTGATCACACTATCATCCCCCGAGTCTGTGACCGTCGTCAGCCGAAGAGCTTGGCCGCGATCCGGGAAACATGCGCTCCCTGATAGCGCGCCCCGTCCAGCTCGACGGCTGACGGCTGACGAGACCCATCGCCCCCGGCGATCGTAGCGGCACCATAAGGCGACCCGCCCTTGACCTCCTCGATACCGGATTGGCCTGCGAACGCATAGGGCAGACCGACCACGACCATGCCGTGATGGAGAAGGGTCGGGACGAACCCAAGAATGGTGGTTTCCTGGCCACCGTGCTGGGTCGCCGATGACGTGAAGACCGAGCCGACTTTGCCGACCAGGGCTCCCTTGGCCCAGAGGCCGCCCGTCTGGTCGATGAAACTGCGCATCTGTGCCGTGACAGTACCGAAACGCGTACCCGAGCCAAAGATGATGGCATCGTATTGATCAAGCTCCGACGGCGACGCTTCGGGCGCGTCCTGACCTGTCTTGTATCCGCGCGATGCGCAGGCTTCCTCGGACAGAAGTTCCGGGACGCGCTTGACGACGACGTCAGCGCCTTCAGAACGTGCGCCCTCGGCGACGGCGTGCGCCATGGTTTCGATGTGACCGTAAGCGGAGTAGCAGAGGACGAGTACCTTTGCCATTGTCATGCTCCTTGTTTGAAATGTCTATCCAGTCTGGGTCAGAGTTCCGCTTGAGGAAGGTGTGGATGTAGTCGGCGGAGAGTTGCGGGAACTGGTGCTGTGGGCCATGTCCCGCCCTCGGCATGATGAGAAGCTGGTCGCGCGGTATCTTGCGAACGAGCGGGAACCAGTTGTCGGCCGGAGTGCCGGGATCGTTGTCGCCGCAGCGAAGAACGGGGGCGGGTCGGAGGGGAGACCGACCCGCCCTTCTCGTCGTCGCGCGCGGAGGTGCGCGATGACCAACAACTGGTGGGAAGCCTACTCGGCGGCGACCTCGTGCATGTACCGGGACGCTGGCTTTTCGAGCGACAGATGCGGCGCGAGCGCGTGGCGCGCCGCGTCCAGCGTGGTCCATAGGCCGTCATCACTCAGGGACGGGATGGTCACGACCTCGCCCATGTCGAAGCCGGCGAGTGCAGCGTCGACCATATGACCCACATCCATCATCATGCCTGCCGGAATCCCGGAACTGTCGACGCCGGCGCGTTCGAAGATTTCCGTACGGGTAAAGCCGGGCATGACCGCCTGGATACGGACATCCTTGGTATCGAGTTCGGAAGCGAGCGACTGCGCCAGGGTGAGCACGAAGGATTTCGCCGCGGCATAGCTGCCATTAAACTTCTCGGGCATCAGCGCGACGACGGAGGCGAGATTGACGATGCCGCCCCCTCCCCGCGCGCTGAACGCCTTGGCGGCCGCCACGGTGAGCGTGTGCAGGACATCCACGCTGAGGAAGACCATGCGGTCAAGATCGGCCTCCGACGAGTTAAGGACGGTTCCGCTGGGTGCTACCCCGGCGCTGTTGACGAGAAACGAGATTGCCTCGTCCTCGCGTATGCGCTGGGCGACACGTTCGAGGTCTTCGGGCTTTGCGAGGTCCGCCGACAAGGGCGTGGCCGCGACGGCGTATTTACCGGCGAGCGCGTTGGCGCTCGTCCTGAGGCGATCGAGGTCTCGTGCAACGAGGATCAGATCATAGCCCCGGCTGGCAAGACGATCGGCGTAAACCGCCCCGATGCCAGAGGACGCGCCCGTGATCAATGCGATGGGTCTGCTCATGAAGAACTCCTATTCGGCGGCAACGTTGAAGGAAAATCCGAGGGCGAGCGCGACGCCCGCTCCGTAAGCGGGATCGGCGCGTATGCAGTTGTCGACGTGGCGTTGCTTGACCTCGACCCCGGCTTCGCCCATCGCCCGCGCGGTGTTTTCGCAGAGCACGCGCTGTTGCTCCGGCGACATCAGGCGGAACAGGACGCCGGGTTGCTCGTAATGGTCGTCCACGATGCGGTGGTCGTAGTGGTCTGCATCACCCTTAAGCGGCAACGGAGGGTCGATGTCCGACCCCGTTTCCCATTCCGCTTTCGAATTGGGATAATAGGCGATCGTAGATCCGGCGTTGCCATCGACGCGCATCCGACCATCGCGATGATAGGAGTGGTAAGGGCACTTCGGCGCGTTGACCAGAATGCTCATGTGATTGACGCCAAGACGATATCGCTGGGCATCGCCATACGAGAACAGCCGCGCCTGCAGCATGCGATCAGGCGAAAACCCAACGCCCGGCACGACGTTTGCGGGAGAGAATGCGGCCTGCTCGACCTCGGCAAAAACGTTGTCCGGGTTTCGGTTGAGCTCCATCACGCCAACCTCGATCAACGGATAGTCCTTCTTCGACCAAACCTTGGTGAGGTCGAAAGGATCATGCCTGTATGAATTGGCCTGCTCCTGTGTCATCACCTGAACACAGAGCGTCCAGCGCGGGAAGTCGCCACGCTCCAGCGCTTCGTAGAGATCGCGCTGATGGCTCTCGCGGTCGCCGCCGATGACGCGCGCCGCGTCTTCGTCCGTCAGGTTCTCTATGGCCTGCTGACTGCGCCAGTGGAATTTGGTCCAGACGCGCTCGCCCGCCGCGTTGACAAAACTGAAGGTATGGGAGCCGAAGCCGTGCATGGCACGATAGGACTTGGGAATGCCGCGCTCGCTCATGATGATGGTCACCTGGTGTAGCGCCTCGGGAAGAAGCGACCAGAAATCCCAATTGCCATGGGCGTTGCGCATCCCCGTCCGCGGATCACGCTTGACGGCGTGGTTCAGGTCCGGGAACCGAAGCGGATCGCGGAAGAAGAATATCGGTGTGTTGTTGCCCACCAGATCCCAGTTGCCCTGGTCGGTATAGAACTTGACGGCGAAGCCGCGGATGTCGCGCTCGGCGTCGGCGGCACCGCGCTCCCCCGCAACGGTCGAGAAGCGCACGAAGACCGGGGTCTGCTTTCCGATCACGTTGAACAGCGACGCCTTGGTGAAGCGCGAGATGTCCTGCGTGACCGTGAAGGTTCCGTATGCACCCGAACCCTTCGCGTGCATACGGCGCTCGGGAATGACTTCGCGATCGAAATGCGCGAGCTTCTCGATGAGCCAGATGTCTTCGAGCAACGCCGGACCACGATGGCCGGCTGTCCTGATGTTGAGGTTGTCGACGACGGGAGCGCCGTTGACGTGGGTGAGCTGTCTTTCGGTCATGTTCGATTCCCCTGTCTTGGTTGGTTGAGCGTCACGCCTCCTTGAGATCGCCGATCAGGGTCGGCACCAGTTCTCCGACCGTCGGATGAATCGGCATCGCCCACCGAAGCTTTTCGGTTGTGGAGTCTAGATTCATGGCTTCGAGAACGCCGTAGACGGCTTCGTCTCCCCCGACTCCAAGAAAGGCGGCACCGAGCACTCGATCCGTTTCGGCGTCCGCAACGAGCTTCATCAGGCCCTGCGTCTCGCCTTTTTCGACGGCCCGACCGACCCGGCTCATCGGACGGGTCGATACCTTGATCCGGTGACCCGCGTCCCGCGCCTGCTGTTCCGTCATACCCACCCGGCCCAATGGCGGATCGATGTAGAGGCCATAGCCCAGGATGCGATCGGACAACTTTCGGTCACCTCCGTCGAGGAGGCTTGCCGCCACGATCTCGAAATCGTTGTAGGACGTGTGGGTAAAAGCCCCTCGTCCGTTGCAGTCGCCCAGCGCCCAGATGCCTTCGACATTCGTCTGCAGGCGCTCGTCCACCGGGATGAATCCACGTCGATCGGTTTCAACCCCGGCGAATTCCAGGCCCAGATCGTCAGTGTTCGGCTGGCGTCCGACGGCGACGAGGACATGGCTGCCGTAGACGTCACCCTTATCCGTCCGCACGACGATTCCGGCACCATCCTTCGCGACGGATATCAGCTTGTGATCTCGGAATAGATTGATACCGTCCTTGCTCAGAATGTCCGCAATGGCTTCCGAGATGTCGGTGTCCTCGCGGGACGCCAAGTGCTGTCCACGCTCGATGACGGTGACCTCAGCGCCGAAGCGCCGATACATCTGGGCAAATTCCAGTCCGATGTAACTGCCGCCGAGGATTACCAGATGCCTGGGCAGCTCCTCGAGCGCGATGATCGATGTGCTCGTCAGGTACGGCACATCGACCAGGCCCGGGACATCGGGAATCTGGGGCCGCGCGCCCACATTGATGAAAATCTGCGGGGCGGTGTAGCGCTTGCCGTCGACTGCCACGGTTTTCGTGGCGATGAATTTGGAATGGCCATAGACCACATCCATGGTCTCGAGACTGTCGAACCAGGACGCCAGACCGCTTCGAGCATCAAGCGTCACTTTCCTGGCCCGGGCCGCTACGGCGGCCATGTCGACGGTCGGAGGGCCACTGAGCTTGACGCCGTACTCCGCTGCGCGCCGCGCGACCTCTGCGGTCTTGGCACTGGCGACCAGCGCCTTGGTCGGCATGCATCCGGCATTGACGCAGGTGCCGCCAAGAAACTTCCGTTCGATCAGGACCACCTTGCGGCCCATGGCGGCCATACGGGCGGCGAGGAATGGCCCGGCTTGGCCGGCACCGATGAAGATCGCGTCGTATTCTCTCATGACACGGCCGCCACTGTGAGCAGGGCCAGCACGATGGCGACCACGTCTTCGATCAGGGCGGCGGGCAGGTCGCGACCGAAACGGTTGGCGAGATAGGCACGCGCCGCCGCCCCACCGAATGTGCCGATCACAGCGCCGATGACGCCTGCGATAAGACCGACGACCAACATACCCCCGGCCGACGCTATTGTTGCGCCGCTCAGTGCGCCCATAACGATGCGTGCGCCGAACTGCATGAGCACTTTGCGCGATGGCGTGCTGGGAAGCTGGTCGGTGATGAGTTCGACAACAGCGAGGACGGTGAAGATCGCGACCGCCCAGAACGACCCCATAAAGGAAAGGCTGCTCTGGGAGATATCAAACCATCCGAGATAGGCACCCCAGGCGACGGCGGCGGGAGCGGTCATGGCGCGAAGGCCTGCGACGATGCCGATAAGAATTGCGAGAAGAATGAGCATTCGAGTTCTCCTGAAATCTGCAAAATAAAGAAACGTGCCGCGGGTGCTTGGCGGCGGACGGAGGGATTCCCGCGGCACGTCTGGGACGCCCGAAGGCGTCAGCTCTGGAAGAAAGCGAGGAGGTCGGCGTTGACCACGTCGGGATTGATCGTGCACATGCCGTGGCCGAGACCGGGATAGGTCTTGAGCGTGCCGTTCTTGAGCAGCTTAGACGACAGAGGCGCGGAGTCGGCATAGGGGACGATCTGGTCGTCGTCACCGTGCATCACGAGGACCGGAAGCTCGATCGCCTTGAGGTCGTCGGTGAAATCGGTTTCGGAGAACGCCTTGATGCAGTCGTAATGAGCTTTCGCGCCGCCCATCATGCCCTGCCTCCACCAATTCTGGATGACGCCTTCCGACGCCTGCGCGCCGGGACGGTTGAAGCCGTAGAACGGACCCGAGGGAACATCACGGTAGAACTGCGCCCGGTTGGCGATCAGCGCGGCGCGGAACCCGTCGAACACCTCGATCGGAAGACCGCCGGGGTTCTTCTCCGACTTGACCATGATCGGCGGCACCGCGCCGATGATGACGGCCTTGGAGACGCGGCCCTTTTTGGAGCGGGCAACATAGTGGACAACTTCGCCGCCGCCCGTGGAGTGGCCGACATGGATCGCGTTCTTGAGATCGAGTTTTTCAGCCAGCTCCGCGACGTCGGCGGCGTAGGTGTCCATCTCGTTGCCCGTGTCGGTCTGGGTGGAGCGGCCATGGCCGCGGCGATCGTGGGCGATGACGCGAAAGCCCTTCTGGAAGAAGAACATCATCTGGTTGTCCCAATCATCGGCCGACAGCGGCCAGCCATGATGGAAGACGACGGCCTGAGCGTCCTTCGGCCCCCAGTCCTTGTAGAAGATTTCCGTGCCGTCGGTCGTGGTGACGAAGCCCATGTTCATATTCCCCTGTTCGGTTGATGTGGATTGGGTTGCGGCGGAGGCCCACGTGGGAAGCGCGACGACGGCGACCGTCGCACCTCCTGCGAGGAGGAAGTCACGCCGGGTGGCCATCAGCTGTGTTGCGATGACGGTGCTATTCATGTCCGTCTCCCTTTATGCGAGGATGCCTGTGTTTCGACGAAATGGACGGTGCTACGGATTTGGGTGTGAATCGAGTAAAGCGTCGTAAATTGATGATAAGCACGACATTCGGCCGTTTTGCCTAGTGCCCGATCCAAAGCAACTTCGCGGACTATCCGATAACGAACCGATAGGCTTCGCCCTGACGCTCGGCATATCCAACGCCGGGATAGGTCCAATGGTAGCCCAAAAGTTTGATCTTCTCCGATGCCGCGCGGTCGAGAAGCCTGCGGCGATGCTTCAGGGCAAGTTCGGGATCGGTGTCGAAACCGAAATGCCATTGGGGGTGGGCGAAAAAGATGACGTCATTCGTGCAGGCGTCACCCGTGATCAGAAGGTTGTCGCGCCCCGCGAGCTCGACGGAGATATGGCCTGGCGTATGTCCAGGGGTATCGACCAAGGACATTCCCCGCACGATCTCGTCTCCCGCCTTCACCCGAGTGAGGCGGTCCTCGACGGCAAAAAGATCGCGTTGCGCGCCTTTCGCGAAGCCGTGAAGCGCCGCAGGCCTGCGCGCCTCGAACTGCTTGTCGGTCCAGAAGTCCCACTCGGTCTGGCTGATATAATACTGCGCGTTTGGATAGAGAACCTTGCCTTCCGGTGTGGTCGGGATGGGCATGTGTGAAGACGACCTTAGTGATCGACTCAGGTGCAACGCCCGCCGCCCTGAGGTTTTCGGCCAGGCGGCCCGTGCTGTCCTGAAAGTTTACCCCGGCACCATTGTCAATCAGGATGAGATCGTTGCCATGCCTGATCAATGGAACGTTGGCCTGAACGCGCGCTCCCGCAAGATCTCCTCCAAGCGACGTCAGGATCGGCTTGCGCTCTTCGGGCGAAGCATCAGGGAGCAGGACGTCTGCCGAAAGCGTGAGGAACCCGTCGCTTAAAACCGTGATGTCGAATTCACCGTGATCGAACCTATGGGCCTGAGAGGCCCCAGCGGGCCGAGCCATCACCGCGGCGGCGGCGGCGGCCGTTGTGGCAAGGAATCCTCGCCGTGTCATGTCTGCTGAAATGAAATCCATGTCTCGTCCTCCGACGGTTGATGTCCGTGGGAATCTCGTTCCGGATGAGCGAAGTTGCGAGTAAATGGTTGTGAATTGGTGCGAACTGCGGGTTCGCACCATCATTGAAGGTCGGCGTTGTGACGCGCGTCTGGTCGAACCTGTGGTTTGAGGACAGTCTCGGAAGTTATGGGCTTAACATGATATCCCGCAAGTTCACTCGAAAGATCGGCCGATATCCGGCGCTCCCATGCCAGTGCCTGCTCGGAGCGAGCCATTTCAAGGCCTGCTTCAAAGAACTGATTTGCAGTTTGGATGGCGTCGGCTCCTCCCTCCTCGAGAATCAGCCGGGCTTTAACCCGCAACAGTTCCGGACGACACCATCGCTCCCCGGAACGCTGACCGTCGCTTAACGCAATGTCGATGACCTGATGCGCTTCCGCGAAACGGCCGAGACGGGCGAGTGCCTGAGCCTCCAAAGCTTGGAAGGCCGACACGAACAGGGTGAACCCGGCCTTTTCCAGGACAGCCATGCTCGAGCACAACTCGGCCAGGCACTCCTCCGTCCGCCCCTCGCGGAACGCAAGGTCGGCACTGAAGCAGCGCGCATAGGCGCTCCAGACGTCGAGCGACAGGGATTTGGTGTGCTCTGCGAGAAGTGCGATGTATTTCTCTGCCAGATCGACCCTGTCCTCAAGGAGCGCGATCGGGCATGCGGCTTCGGCCAGGACGTTGGTCAGCGATAGATCGTGTCCGATCGACGTCGTGTAATCGACAGTCTCCTCTACCACTCGCAGCGCCTGCTCGGCATCTCCGAGAATCCAATAGCATCTGGCAAGAATGATCTTGGCCGTGGCCTTCTGATCGAACTGGAATCTGGTGGTGGGAGGGAGCGCCTCGTATTCCTCGATCATTTGCTCCAGCAGGTCGCGTGCTTCTGCATGTCGGCCGAGCCAATGCAGGGTCGCGCCCATGATCCGCTTGCCGATGACCACATCGATCGGCTCGGTCGAGCCTGCGGCGCGCGTGTGGAACATCTGGGCCAATTCCAGTCCAAGAAGCGGTTCGGCGCGGTTTATGGCGTCCACCCAGAGCGCCCAGACCGCGCGGAGCTGATAGTCGATGTCACCGAGTTGTTCGGCGATGCGCAGGGCCGTCGTCCATGCGTCGATGCCCTTCTGGGGTCCCTCCGTCGATCGCATCTGCGGCCAGCCGAGGGCGGCGTACAGTTTCATCCGGCTCCGCTCGTCCAGGTCAGGATGGTTGTCGAGATAGGCAATTGCCTTGGTCACGAAAACGAAGCACTCGTCCAGGAGCGAGAAGCGAAAGAACAACGGCAGAGCCGCGACGGTCAATCGCACGCCCGCCAGCGGGTTCCCTCCTGGTTCAAACGCCCAGTTCAGGGAAAGACGCAGGCTCGGAACATGCTGCGAGAAGTCTTCGGGCCATTCCTCCACGGCCGTCGAGTATAATACGTGTTCGTGATCCTCGAGCAGCCCTCTGAGGAAGGTGGCGAGACGCTCGACAACCGTCGCGGTCGCGCCGCTTTCCAAAAGCTTTTCCGAGGCATAGAGACGCGTGGTATCAAGCAATCGAAGCCGTGTGCCGTCCGATCCGGGCTCAATCGCCAACAGAGACTTGCTGACCAGGTTGTCGATCAAGTCGTCCGCATCGGGACTGGAGAGTACGGCAGCCGCCGCCGCCGTGGTGAACCAACCTCTGAAGATCGACAGTTGCTGAAGCGCGCGCTGTTCCTCGGGCGTAAGCACCAGGTAGCTCCAGTCAAGCGTCGCCCTGAGGGTCTGGTGCCTTACGAGAGCAGTTCGCCGCCCGCGCGTCAAAAGGCGGAACCTGTCATTCAGGGAAGCCGCGACAGCCTTGGCGGACATCCTGTCCATACGCGCGGCGGCCAGTTCGATCGCAAGTGCAATCCCGTCGAGTTGGCGACAGATGTCTGCGACATGCGTCGCGTCCTCCTCGGTGAGCTCGTATCCGCCCCGGCCGGCAGCGGCGCGCTCAACGAAGAGCTGCACGGCCGCGGATCGCAATGCCTCGTCTGCCGATACCTCGACGGCCGGGAGTTCAAGTGGCTCAAGGCGGTGCACCCACTCGCCATAAGCCCTCAGCGGCTCGCGGCTCGTGGCGACGAAACGCGTGGCCCTGGTCGCTGAGAGTATGGCCTCGACGAAGGTCGCCGCCTCGTCGACCACGTGTTCGCAGCTGTCGAGAACGATGATGATATCGTGTCCGTCCAGGGCGGCAGCGACTTCCGCATGAATGTCATCCGTTCTTGAAAGAATGTTCAGTTTCGAGGCAACTTCGGTCGAGATCAATTCGCCTGTACTGAGTTCCGCAAGGTCGACCCAGATGACATCCGCAGGGATCTGATCAGTGACCACCTTCGCGACCGTCGACTTCCCGATCCCACCAGGGCCGACAATAGTGAGCAACCTTGCCTTGTCGAGCTGCTCCATGAGCGCGGCCACAGCCCGCTCCCGCCCGTAGATTCCCGAAAAAGGCCGCGCCGTCCCTGCGCCAACCGCCGTTGGAGGATCACTCGCCTGTGAAATTTCCCTGACCGAAGCGATCAGGGCATAGCCCCGACCAGGAACATTGGCGATATATCTCGACTCTGACTTGGTGTCGCCGAGCGCCCGTCTGAGCGCTGAGATGTGAACTCTGAGGTTCGTGTCGTCGACATAGGTGTCCGGCCAAGCGTGCTTGACGATCTCGGCGTTCGTCAACAGTCGGCCGGCATTGGTAACGAGGAATAGAAGGATGTCGATGGCGCGACTGCCCAGCACGACGGGCTCGCCGTCACGCGTCAACATTCGCTGTGCCACCCTCAGCTCGAAGGGGCCGAATCTGAATCCCTCTTCCACCGTTTTTCTCCACCAAGCGAAGGCAGGTTAGCATTCCGGATTCTCTGGTCGAATAAATCTTTGAAAAAAGACGACCCGGCGGTCGGAGCGTCAATTCAACGCAAAATTGCTTGCTCCCGACTGAAATCGGCCGAGACACTGCCGCTGAATTCGCACTTCGCCGTCACACCGAGCCCGGACTGGGCCGTTGCACCCCCAGATTTGCAAAGATTTGCAAAGATTTTCAGCGATTGATTCGAGATATGAACCCGTCGAGCGGTGTAATGAAGCAAGTTCGTGTGCGTCGGTACTAATCGAGGATATCACCGTGTAGAGTGCATCGACATTCGGCGGTTTAGCGCCGCCGCCCTGATCCATTCCTCAGGAGGAGAAGAATGAGGATCGGCGTGGTTTCAGACAGCCTTGCCAAGCTTTCCCTGGAGGAAATGCTGGATCATGCCGTCAATTTCGGCATGTCGGGTGTCGAGGTGAACACGGGTGGATGGTCGACAGCTCCGCATTTCGACTTAGACGCCATGCTTTCGAGCGCGGAGGCCCGTCGAGGGTTTCGGGACGCCTTCCAAACCCGTAGCCTCGAAATCGTCGCGTTGAACGCGAATGGAAATCCAGTTCATCCGGTGGACGCGACGCAGGCCGAATGCCTGCGGAACACGATCCGCATTGCCGGCGAGCTGGGCGTGAAGACGGTATGCGCGATGTCTGGATTGCCGGCGGGCGGTCCCGGCGACCGGCTGCCGAATTGGGTCGTGGTCAGTTGGCCGCCCGAGGTTCAGGAGACGTTGAACTACCAATGGAACGACGTCCTGTTTCCCTTCTGGCGTGACACGGTCGAGTTGGCCAAGCAATGCGGCGTCGAGCAGATAGCGCTCGAACTCTGCGGGCATCAATGTGTCTACAATGTCCCCACCCTCATGATGCTGCGCAGCGAGGTCGGACCTACTGTCGGGGCGAACCTTGATCCCTCACACCTTTTCTGGATGGGCGCGGACCCGCTCGCCTCGATCGCCGCACTCAAGGATGCCATCCATCATGTCCACATCAAGGACACCTTGTTGAACCAGCGGGTCCAGCCCACGATGGGTTTGCTCGACAACGGCGCGATAGCGGATGTAGCCGGGCGAAGTTGGAGTTATGTCACCCCGGGTTTCGGTCATCCGGAGGGCTGGTGGCGCTCGTTCGTCTACGAACTCCGGATGGTCGGCTATGACGGCTGGCTGTCCATCGAGCATGAGGACTTTCTTGTCGCCAACGTCGAAGGCCTCCGAACGACGATGGAAATGTTCAGGAAGTTCCTGCCTGTCGCGCCATCGGATTTTGCGCTACAGCAAATCTGATCTCTCCGCACAAAGCATAATATGCAGCATTCCTTGTCTTCGCTATGTTCTGCCGCGGATTGTTGGAAGCGGGTCTGATCCATGCTCAGGGTCTGGCTCAACCAGGAGACGATGCTTGGAAGAGGAGTTCCAATTCGGTCCGTACGTTCTCAGGACCAACAAGCGAGCCGTCCTGCTCAACGGGCAGCCGATTCCGCTCGGCAGTCGCGCTATGGACATCCTCATCTACCTCGTTCGCAACGCAGGCCAGCTCCAGACGAACGCCGCCATCATCAAGAACTCTTGGCCTGACACCTATGTTGACGAGGCTAACCTTCGCGTTCACATCTCGGCGCTTCGGCGCGCGCTGGGCGACACGAGGCGCGAGCCGCAATACATCGCCAACGTACCTGGCAGGGGTTACAGTTTTATCGGTCCATTAACCCGGCGCGCGGGCGCTCAGGTGACGCCGTTCGAACACGGCGATGAAAAGGTTATGCCCCCACCGGGGCTGATCGGACGTGACGAGGTCATTGCCTCCCTCGTGGACAGCCTCGTATCCGCTCGCCTTGTGACCATCACGGGACCCGGTGGGATCGGCAAGACCGCGATTGCGCGATCCGTCGTCGAGCGGGTCGGCCAGAAGGTCTTATGGATCGATCTTGCCGAGATAGATCGTGGGGAAGCCTTGGCAACGCTCATCGCCGGCAGGCTGGAAATCACGGTCAAGGGCCAAGGTGTCGTCGAGGCGATTTCTGATCGGCTTAATGACCGCAGCATCCTGCTTGCCCTTGACGGCTGCGAGCATGTTGTCGCTCATGCGGCGGAGTTCGCGGAGAAGCTCGTGTTGTCGTCGGGTACCTCGCGCGTCCTTGCGACAAGCCGGGAGCCCCTGCGAGCGCGAGGCGAACGCGTTAACCGAGTAGCACCTCTCGATCTCCCGATGGATGCCGACGACGAGGCGGACATTGTCACTCAGGCGCTGACGTCACCCGCCGTCCGTCTGTTCGTGGATCGAGCGGACGCCTGCCTCGGGGGTTACATTCTTTCTGAAGACGACACGCCGGTTGTCGTCGACATCTGCAATCGGCTGGACGGTATTCCACTGGCGATCGAACTAGCAGCATCCCGGCTTGAGACGATGGGTGTCGCGGCGCTTGCGGACTCGCTAAAAGATGGCCTCAAGGTACTGTCGCGTGGGGCCAGGACCGCATTGCCCCGCCACCGGACTCTCAGAGCGACCCTTGACTGGAGCTACGAGCTTCTTTCCGTCGAGGAACAGCAAACGCTTCAGGACCTGTCCCTGTTGCGGGGTTGGTTCAGCATGGAGACCGCCGCTCATGTAACGGTGACCGACGACATCGAGACCGTGGTCGCCGACCTCGTCGCCAAGTCGCTTGTCGTGGCCGATCCCAAAGGGCGCAGAACGTTATTCCGCCTGCTCGACACGACAAGAATCCATGCTGGCTGCAAACTGTCCGATAGCGGACGTGAATCCGAGGTTCTCCGATCCGCCGCTCAGTCCCTGACCACCCTTCTCGGAGCAGCCGAAGACGAGATGCTTTCGAAGCCTCTTGAAGATTGGTCGCAGGATTATGCGCAACACCTACCGATGATGCGGCTCGCGGCTGAATGGGCATTCTCGGACGGTGGTGACCTCGATGCGGCCGTCAGGCTTGTCGTGTCGGCCCTGCCGCTGTTCTTCCGCCTTACTTTGATGGAGGAATCGACGTACTGGGCGACGAAGGCGATTTCGACTGATTCCGGCCACCAAGCAGATGCGCGGAGCCGGATGAAGCTCCATGCGGCCCTGGGATGGCCGGCGATGCGGTCGATTTCCCGTCCCGACAAGGGTATAGAAGCCTGGGCCAAGGTTCTCGAGATTGCGGAAGAGGTCAGCGACAGCGATTTCCGGATGCGCGCCACATGGGCGCTTTGGGTTGATGCAATTACCGGCGGCGAGCCTCGAAAGGCGATGGCTTTCGCGGAGCAGTTCGCGTCATTGGCCTGCAAGTCGACCGACCCCATAGACACCGTCGTCGGCAAGCGTATGGCGGCGACGGCGTTGCACTGGCTCGGTCGACATGCCGAGGCGCGTGATCTGCTGCTGGCAATACTAGGCGACCTCGAAAGCGTGGCGGTGACAACCGCGTCCGGCCGCTATCATCTGGACCAGGGAGTGACCGCGCGCATCACGCTTGCGCGGTGCCATTGGATACTCGGTGACCGCGATCATGCCTTTGCCGTCATCGAGACGGCCGTGAACGAAGCCGTCGCCATCAAGCACGAGGTGTCGCTTACGCATGTTCTCGCCGAAGCGGGTTGCCCCCTCGCTCTGCTCGATGACAGGCTTGACCTTGCAAGGGAATACGCCTCCCTGCTGTTGGATCATACGGAGACACTTTCGCTCGACCTTTGGCAGACTTATGCTCGGTGTTTCGAGGCCGAGATCGCTATCAAGGAAGGACGGGCCGTGGAGGGCGTTCCGCGGCTCTGCGCCGAGCTGACGACGCTTCAGCGGTCGAGATTCAACAATTTTCGGTCGGGCTTCGTCTTGGCCGAAGCCAGGGGATTAGCCCAGCTGGGGCGGCATACGGACGCGCTGACGATGCTGGACGACACCATTGCTTCGTGCCGCACCACCGGGGAGCGGTGGTGTCTCCCAGAACTGCTTCGCGTCAAGGGATGTCTGGTTCTCGATGAGGCCAAGGGTGGCGCGGCAGATGTCGCCGCCGAATGCTTTCGCGTGGCGCTCGACGAGGCACGGGTGGATGGGGCTGTGGAATGGAAGCGCAGGATTATCGCGGACATTGCGCGTGGGGGAACGCCCCTAAAAACGGCAGTCGACGGACGAGCGGAAACGCCGAACCCATTCGTTCCCCGCCCTTCGTCACTGCACTAAGCGGGCCATTTACAACGATTCACAACATTCAACTGGCGATCGGCTCTCCCCCGTCATAGACCCTTTCAAAAGGGGGTGCTGCGATGACGGACACCGTTCCATCTCGGGTTCTACTGCTGTTACCGGACGAGAACACCTCAATCGTCTCAACGGCCTCACCGCTCAGGTTGGCGAGCTTGTACTATCAACTCAAAGACGCTGGACTGGAGCTTGTATTCGCGACGAGGTCCGGAGGCTTCTCTCCGGTTATGAGCGACATGCGGCGCCTTGTGGACAGTCCCGTCGTCGCCAAGCTCATGGCCGACCCGTTCGCCCGGGATGAGCTGTCGGAGTCTATCCCCCTCTATCGCGTTTACACGGAAGACTTCGACGCGGTGATCCTATTTGTCGGAGAATCAGAGCTTGCGCACCCCGACGTCCGAAGGATGATGTCGGAATTTTTGGATCTCGGAAAAGCCGTTGTCGATTCAGATGATCTTGACCCTATGGAAGGCGCAGTCCCACGGATACGCGCTATGATTTCAAAGACCCTATGACACCGATACCCAGCCGCATCGAATGTCCGGCCGGAGGTGTGATGCAAGGTGTGTTCGGTGAGAAGCGGTTCTCATATCAAACGACGCGAGGCACCGAACACCGACCAGTCGGTCTTCGACGTCAGGATTTCGAGACCAAGGGTTCCGAGCCAGCTGTTGCCCATCGGATCGAGGGCCGGCGACCAGACTGCGATCGCGGCCTGATGCGGCGCGATTGCCAGTATGCCGCCGCCGACGCCGGATTTGGCCGGAAGTCCGACGCGGTAGGCAAAGTCGCCTGAACCGTCATACTGTCCGCACAGCATCATGATCGCGAGGATGCGCCGCGCTCTGCGTGCCGCCCGGAGCCTGACCCCGTCCTCGTCCTTTGGATCGTCAAGGATGAGGAAACGCCCAGCCTTGGCAAGGCTGCGGCAATCGAGCGTAATGGCGCATTGGTGAACATAGGCATCCATGACTTTTTCGACCGGATGTTTCAGGTTGCCATGGTGCCGGGCCATGAACATCAATGATCGATTGAGGTCACCTCCCGTCCGGTCGCTGTTCATCACCTCCGGGTTGAGTTCCATGGCGTCTCCCTCAAGCATGCGTTCCACCAACCTGACCACGTGTCTGTTTGGGCCAACGCGGCCCCCGAGCCCGACCAGAATATCGCAAATGACGAGCGCGCCTGCATTGATGAAAGGGTTGCGAGGAATGCCTTTTGCACGCTCCAGATCAATGATTGAGTTGAACGGATCGCCCGATGGATCTCGCCCGACCCGCGCCCAGACTTTTTCGCCAATGGCTTCGAGGGCGACTTCAAGAGCGAAGACCTTGGAGATGGACTGGATAGGAAAACCCACACCGGAATTGCCCGCCGCTGCCGTCTGTCCGTCGCGCAGGAAAACCGCAATCCCAAACTGTTCGAAATCTTTTTTGGAAGGCTCCGGCTTTCCGGCGGCCTTGGCTTTCTCGATCGCTTCGTCGCGTATCGCTGGCGCGGCCTTGCGAACCCTTGCAACAACCTCTTCAAGTATCCCTTTGAGATCTTCGTGATGCACTGAAGGGTCAGCCATCTACACGTCGCCTGTTCCGCGGTTGCTTTTTTCCCCCGCCGGCCGATCCTTCGATGGTTCCTGATCCAATGCCGCGTTGGCGTCTTCTGCTGCGGCGGGATCACGATCGAAGGCATCTCGCAGGATGGCTGTCGCCTCGACAATGGCGTCCAGCACATCGGTAGGGTCTGCTCCACGGACCACGAATGTATCGGCGAAATCCTCCAGCTTTTCCTTCATATCGTCCTGTAGCCTGTCGACCATCCCGGCCTCCCATTTTTCAAAACTCTAGTTGTCAGAAAGCTCGATCCAGACGGGCGCATGGTCGCTGGTGTGCTCCCATCCGCGAACCTCTTTATCAACGTCGGCTCGTCTCAGTCGTTTGGCAACGGCGGGGCTGAGAAGGAAATGGTCCAATCGCAGCCCTGCATTCCTGCCGTAGGCGTTTCGAAAATAGTCCCAGAACGTGTAGATGCGGGCCTGTGGATGGAGGTCACGCAGAGCGTCGGCCCAACCCTGCTCGACAAGCTGACGATAGGCGTCGCGGACCTCAATCCTGAAGAGCGCGTCGTCGACCCAACGCTCGGGCTTGTAGACATCGCGTTCCGTCGCAATGACATTGTAGTCGCCGGCCAGGATGACGGGAACGTTCAAATCCAGGAGTTCAGCAGCGTAAGTGTTCAGTCTGGAAAGCCAGCGGAGCTTGTACTCGAATTTTGGCCCAGGCGCCGGATTGCCGTTCGGCAGGTAGAGACAACCGATAACCATTCCATCGATTGCAGCTTCTATGTAGCGGCTGTGGCTGTCGTCGGGATCACCGGGAAGGCCGCGCCGTGTCAGGATCGGCTCCTTGTCCTTCGACAGGATGGCAACTCCGTTCCAGGATTTCTGACCATGCCAGATGGCTCCATATCCGGCAGCTTCGAGTTCTCTCACGGGAAACCGCGTATCGGGCGCTTTCAGTTCCTGAAGACAAACGACATCCGGCGAGGCTTCCTCAAGCCAGCGAAGCAACACGGCGAGGCGACCGTTGACGCCGTTCACGTTGTAGGTGGCAATTTTCAAGACTGGCTCATCTTCGCAAGGGATGTTCGCCTAAACACGCCGGAGCAGACTATGTTCCCGCGAGAGCGAGGCCGTCGCCGATCCCGGCACCGGGCCTGCAGACGCTGACGCTTCAATCAGCCGCCACCCCAATCGTATCAGCCACGTAAGCCCCACGGTTGCCCATCGGAAGCGGTGGGCCCGTCGTCGTGTCGAGAACAGTCTGGTGTTCCAGTTCCGCGTTCAATTCGGCTCCGACGATCACGATGATCACCGACAACCATGTCCAGATCATGAAGCCAATCAGCGCACCCAACGCACCATAGGTGGCTTCATAATCTGCGAACGTGGACAGATAGAAGGAGAAGAGGATGGATGCGAGGAGCCACAGAAGTGTACAGAACACAGCCCCCCAAGTGAGCCAGCGGATTTTCGCATGCTCCCGGCTCGGGCCGAAGTGATAGATCAGTGCAACGCCAACGCCGATAAAAAATAGCACGACCGGCCAGCGCAGGAACCGGACCAGCGTTTCCTGCCAGCGATCAAGCCAAAGATAGGACAGGGCCGCGGGGACTCCGCCAATCGCTGCGATGAAAATCGCGGCGAGAACCAGAGCCATGCCGGTAAAAGCAAGCGAGATCAGATTGAGGCGAATAATGCCCCGTTTCTCCACCTCTCCATAGGCAACGTTCATCGCGTCGAACAGAGCTTTAACGGCGCTGTTCGCGCTCCACAGCGCGATGGCCAGGCCGATAAGGAAGCTTGTGCTGAGCGTTGAGGCTTTTGCCTGAACGAGAATGTTGAGCTGTGTCAGGATTATGTCGAAGGCACCCGGCGGCAGGACGTCCGCGATAAAGGCGATATGCTTGGCCATGGTGCCGGGGTCGGCTATGAAGCCGTAGAACGACACCAAGGCTCCCAAGGCGGGAAACAGAGACAAAAGCACATAGAAGGCAACGCCGGCTGCAATCAGCGTCACCCGGTCGTCGATGACTTCACTCACCACCCGCCAGAAAACATCGCGAAGCCCCTTGGCTGGAATTTCATTTGGAGTCGAGGCCTCGCGCCCCCGGCCCGGCTCCAGCCGTGCAAGTTCAGACACGTGTTCGGTCGTCTCGTCCTGCGCCATCGCCTGCCACCTCTCGCCCATAACAGATAGCGCGGCTTGCCGTATTGGCGATTGCCAGGAGGGCGAAATCTCCGCAAATGACGCGGCTGAACCATGATACCTGCGGGGGTATCAGCACTACCGTCGTCATATTGCTCGCATTCTTTGACAGGCAGATTTAGAATGATGCCAAATCAAGGCTGCTGAACTTGATCTTCGTCTCGCTGATGATGGCACACAGCCGGCATCTGGCTACGGCACGGCATTAAGGGTCTGTCCGAAAAATCTGGTGATATCATTCGGCCGGCTGTTGTTTGGCACGGGCGACGATCTGCGTCGGGTTGACGAATTGCAGGGCCAAAATGAGCCAGAACAAGGTCGTCACCATGTAGATGACCGCCATCGCATCGATGGATTGGCCGGCACGTACGCCGGACGCGAAAACCGCGTAGTAAAGCGAGACCACGAGCGTCTGGCTGGTCGGCCCGGCGATCAGGAAGGTCAGTTCGAACATGGCGATGGTGCGCACCAGAACCAGAAGAAGTGCGGCCAGCATGCCCGGCAAGAGCAGCGGCAGCAGGATACGCAGGAAAAGACTTCCCGTTCCCGCTCCGAAGACACGAGCGGCGGCCTCGATGCGCGGATCGATCTGCTCGATGAACGGGATCATCACCAGCACCACGAAAGGCAGCGAGGGCACCAGATTGATCAGCACCACGCCCCAGAAGGAGCCACCAAGGCCCAACTGATAGAGCACAGTCGCCAGCGGGATGCCGTAGGTCAGGGGCGGAATGAGCAGTGGTAGCAGGAACAAAAGCACGACAATGCGTTTTCCCGGAAAATCTCGCCGGGCCAGCGCATAGGCGGTGGTCACGCCGAGAAGGCCGGAGATGATGACGACGGTGAACACCACCTGGAAGGTGACGAGCACGACGCTCGACAGCTGGAATTCCTTCCAGGCACTGAAATACCATTTCGTCGTCAGCCCGACCGGCAGCCAAGTGCCGAGCCAGCGCGTGGCGAACGAATTGACGACCACCGCGGCGATGATGCCGATGAGGTTGATGACGAACAGCCCGGCAACGGCCCAGACGGCGAAACGCCAGATCTTCGAGGTCAGTCCCTGATCGCGGATCATCGTTGCATGCCCTTTAAGACCGATGCTGCGGAGCTTGTGCGGTTCATGATCCTCATCCCTTCGTTCCGCCCGTTGGGCCGCGGTAGAACAGGGACCGGACACTGAGAATGAGCATGACGACGATGAGTTCGACGCCGCCCATAATCATGGCGATCGCAGAACCGAGGGAATGGTCGTATTGTTCGAATGCTGCCTGGTAGGCCGCGATCGAGATGACTCGCGTCGGCCCGGCCGGCGCGCCGAGCAACACGGCCGACGGAAAGACCGCGAAGGCCTGCACGAAGGCGAGGCAGAAAGTCACGGCAAGGCCCGGCACCAGAAGCGGCAGGAATACTTTCATGAAGCGCTGGCGCGGGCCGGCGCCCAAGGTCGCGGCCGCCTGTTCGATGGCAGGATCGATGCCCGTGACGTAGGAAAGCGTCAGCAGGAAGGCGAAGGGAAAGCCGGTGATGACCAGCGAGGCAAACACGCCCCAGTAATTGTTGGTGAGCTTGACCGGCGCCTCGAGCAGACCGACGAGGATCAGCACGCGGTTGAACCAGCCCTGCGGCCCGAGAAACGTCAGGAGCCCGTCCGCAACGAATACCGTGCCAAGCGTGATCGGCAAGACGAGGATCGTCGTCAGAAGCCGCTGGCGCGTCATCAGCCGCACGCGGAAGGCGATCGGTACGGCGAAGGCGAGATTGACGATGGTGACGGGCAGCGCCAGCCAGAGCGTCGCCCCGATGGTGCGATACTGGAAGGGATCACTGAAGAAGGCCACGTAGTTGGCATACCAAGCGCCTTCCTTCGGGGCGAAGGAATCGATCAGCCCGTAAAAAAACGGATAGACGAACAGCCCCAGCATCACCGCAAGCCCGGGAAGGACCAGAAGCGTCGTGCCATCCAGGCCGCGCATGGCAAGGCGGGTGCGAAGCGAGGGCGTGCTCATGCGCCTTCTTTCCTGAAGACGAGCGATCGGCCGGCGACCGGCTGCAGCAGCGTCGAGGCGCCGCGCGGCAGGGATTGCTCGGCGCGAAAATAGAGATCGGATCCATCGGCCGATTTCGCCATGCCGAAGAAGGCACGGCCACGATATTCCATGCTGGAGACGGTCGCCGGGATGCCGTTGCCGTCATTGACCGCGACAAGGTCTTCCGGGCGAACGGAGAGAACCGCGGCATCGCCCGGCTGCAGCGCCTCGCGCATGGTGCCGGTCAGCCGCGCACTGGCCACTTCGATCTGCGCTTCTCCGTTCGAGACGCTGACGACGCGGCCGGAAATGCGAGTGCGGAACCCCATGAAGTCGGCGACTTCGATATGCACGGGCCGCTGGTAGAGATCCTGCGGCGTCCCGATCTGCATGATTCGCCCGCGGCTCATGACGACGATACGGTCGGCCAGCGAAAGCGCCTCGTCCTGATCGTGCGTGACATAGATGGTGGTGGAGCCGATTTGGTCGTGGATGCCGCGAATTTCGGCTCGCATTTCAAGCCTTAGCTTGGCGTCGAGGTTGGACAAGGGTTCGTCCATCAGCACGACGGGCGGACGGATGACGATAGCGCGGGCGATGGCGACGCGCTGCTGCTGACCGCCGGACAGTTGCCCCGGCAGTTTATCGACCTGACTTTCGAGCCGCACGAGCGCCAATGCCTGCTCGATGCGCCGGTCGGCCTCGCTGCCGCGGATGCCCTGCATGGTCAATCCAAAGCCGACATTGCGGCGCACGCTCATATGGGGAAACAGCGCGTAGCTCTGAAACACCATGCCGAAGCCGCGCTTTTCCGGCTCAAGCTGGTCGATACGGCTGCCTCCGAGGCGGATTTCACCGCCGGAGAGGGCAAGAAGCCCTGCCAGGCAGTTGAGCGCTGTCGATTTGCCACAGCCGGAGGGGCCGAGAAGCGCGATGAACTCTCCCGGTTCGATCGAGAGATCGATGCCGTCGAGCGCGGTATAGGCGCCGAACGAACGGCGCAGACCGTCCAGTTCCAAACGGGCCGTCTGCTTCGGCGACAGGGCTGTCGCGCCGTTTTGAACAGGCAAGGTCAAGGGCATTTCCTCCACGTCAACAGGCGGTGCGGAACGGCGATATCGCCGCCGTTCCGTGTCTTGAGAGGTCGGGCTCAGCCCTTGGATGCGCCGATCTGCTCGTCCCAGATGCGGAAGGCATCAACGATCCTGGCCGGATCGAGGGGCACTTCCAGCGGATTGTTGGCGATCCAGTCGGCATATTCCGGCCGGCCGAATTCCTTGATCGCGTCTTGGCTTTCCTGCGGGGCCATCTCGAGCGTCACGTCCTTGACGGCCGGGCCGGGATAGAAATAGCCCTGATCGTAGGCGATGGCCTGCTGCTGCGGCTGCAAGATGAAGTTGATGACATCCAGCAGGACGGCAATCTTTTCATCCGAAACGCCCTTCGGGATGACCGCGTAATGGGCATCCGTCACCCAATGGAAGCCATCGAGCGTGCCGACCTTAGCCTCGGCCGGAACGATGCCGAGCGCACGCGGGTTGATATCCCAGCCGGTGGTCGAAACGACGATATCGCGGGTGCCCTCGCCGAGTTCCTTCATCACCTGCGTCGTGCCGGTGCCGTAATACTCGATGTTTTCACCGAGCGCCTTCAGGTATTCCCAGGTCTTGGTCCAGCCGTTGACCGGATCGCTCGGATCGCTGTCGCCAAGAATGTAGGGAAGACCCATGAGGAAGGTACGGCCGGGGCCGGAGTTTGCCGGACGGGCATACATGAACTTGTTCGGATTTGCCTTGCTCCATTCCAACAGTTCCGCCGCCGTTTTCGGCGGGGTGGGAACGCGCTCCGGTATGTATTCGATCAGCGGGCCTGAAGGGTAGTAGGTCACCACGACACCTTGGTCCTTGGCAAGAGCCTGCATCTTGAAGGCCTGCGGCAGGAGGATGCTTTCGAGGTTCGGAAGATCCGCCTTGTGCGCAGCGAGATCGACCCAGAGGTCCTGGGAAAGGCCGGCTGCGAGCGCGTCCGTTCCGGTCAGGACGAGATCGATATCAACTTTGCCGGCGGCCTGCTGCGCCTTGATCTTGGAGGGCAGTTCAGGAGCCGGGGCTTTGGTGAAAGCAAAGCTTGATACCCATTCCGGCTTTGCCGCCGCATAGGCCTCGAACATGCCCTGCGTTAGCGCGAGATTGCCCGCGACGTCGACGACGGTGATGGCAAGGGGACTGGCGGGGGCCTTGACCTCGGCGAAGAGGCGGCCGGGCAGCAGTCCGAAACCGGTGATGCCGGCGACACCGCCGACGAATGTCCTGCGTGTGATGTTCATGTCGTTCTCCTCCGTTGTTGCAGTCGTTGCTGCCGTCAAGCCGGGCGCCTCCTATGCGCTCTGCCTGTCGTCAGATGGTCGTCACAATCGATAGGCTCTTTTTGCCAACCCGTAGGCGAGTTCGCCGGCAAGGCCGGATGCCTCTTCCTCTTCGAGGCGGTGGTCGGCGACGAGGGTCGCCAGATAGGCGCAGTCCACCCGCCTTGCCATGTCGTGGCGCGCCGGGATCGAAAGATAGGCGCGGGTATCGTCGTTGAAGCCGACCGTGTTGTAGAAACCGGCCGTCTCGGTGGTCGTCTCGCGGAAGCGTCGCATGCCGTCCGGGCTGTCGAAAAACCACCAGGCAGGGCCAAGCCTGAGCGCCGGATAATGCCCGGCAAGCGGCGCCAATTCGCGCGCATAGGCCGTCTCGTCCAGCGTGAAGAGGATGATGGTCAGGCCGGCATCGTTGCCGACGGCATCGAGCAGTGGCTTCAGCGCATGCACATAGTCTGTCGACTTCGGGATATCGGCGCCCTTGTCAGGACCGAAATCGGCAAAGACGGAGGAATTGTGGTTGCGATAGGAGCCGGGATGAATCTGCATCACCAGACCATCGTCCTGGCTCATGCGCGCCATTTCCGTCAGCATCTGACCGCGAAACGCATCGGCTTCCACCGCATCGGCACGGCCGGCGAGGACCTTCTCGAACAGCCTTGCCGCTTCCGCCTGCGGCAGGTTTTCGGTGCGTGCCGTCGCATGGCCGTGATCGGTCGCCGTCGCGCCGTTCGCCTTGAAAAAGGTGCGCCGCGCCCGGTGGGCGGCAAGATAGCCCGCCCATGTCGCGGGCTCGCCGGTCATGGAAAAGAGACGCTGCAGGTTGTCGGAAAAACCCGATGCCTGCGGGTCGACAATGGCATCCGGTCTATAGGTCGGCACGACGCGGCCATGCCAGCCGGAGGCACGGACAGCCTGATGGTGAGCCAGGTCGTCAAGCGCGCCGTCTGTGGTGGCGATGACCTCGATGTTGAAACGGTCGTAAAGCGCGCGCGGGCGCAGCTCCGGCGTCGCGATCGCCGCTTCGATCCGCTCATAGAGCGCATCGGCTGTTTCTGGCGTCAGCCTTTCCGTGATGCCGAAAACGGCTTCGAGGGAATGCTCGAACCAGATCCGCGTCGGCGTGCCGGCAAACAGATGGAAATGCTTTGCGAACAGTTGCCAGATCCTGCGGGGATCAGCCTCGACCGGCTCTCCGTCGCGCCGCGCCACGCCGAGATCATCAAGGCGTACGCCCTGCGAATACAGCATACGCGTCGCGTAATGGTCCGGCGTGATGAACAGTGCCGCCGGATCGGGAAAGGCTTCATCGCGGGCATACCAGGATGGGTCCGTATGGCCGTGCGGCGATATGATCGGCAGATGCGCGACGCCCTCGTAAAGTCGCCTTGCGACCGCTCTCACGCCGGGATCAGCGGGGAACAACCTGTCCGGATGCAACGCCATTCCTTGCCTCCTCCCGCGCTCCATCTTGGCAACGCGTCGCAACTGATATACTAGTATTCATAAAGGTGTCAACGCGTCGAGAACCACAATGCCTCCACCCGCCATCGCCAGGCCTGTTGCGTCCGTCATCGGGGAAACGGCAAATGTAAAGATTCGCCGTGTCACGGCCGGTTCCGCCATCTACGATCGTCTGTACCTCGCGATCGTCTCCCTGCAGATGCCGCCCGGCATGCCGCTGCAGGAAAAGAAGATCGCGGAGGAATTCGGGGTCAGCCGGACGCCCGTACGCGAAGCACTGCTGCGGCTCGCGGAAGCGGGGCTCGTCGATATCTTCCCGCAATCGGGAACCTTCGTATCACTGGTGCCGGTGGGCGCGATTCCCGAAGCGGTTGTCATCCGCAAGTCGCTGGAGGGCACGACCATCGAGAAAGCAGCGGCGATCGCCACGCCCGCCGATCTCGCCCGTCTCGACGCGATCATCGCCCGCCAAAGGGTCCACGCTGTGCATGACGAGACTTCGCTTTTCCACGAACAGGACGAGGCCTTCCACGAAGCGATCTCGACGATAGCCGGCTATCCCGGCATCTGGACCATCCTGAAGACGGTGAAGATGCAGATCGACCGTGCCCGGCGTCTGACCCTGCCGGCACTTGGTCGCATGAACAGCGTCATCGAGGAACACGTCACGATCCGCGATGCCATCGCCGACCATGATGTCGAGCGTGCCAAGGGCGCGATGATGCACCATTTGAGTGCCGTCATTCCCGACGTTGCCGAACTGCGGCTGCTATATCCTGATTATTTCCGCTGAACCATGACAACAATCGAAGGAAACCGGACGGGCGTCCGGGATAGAGATGGTTCGGGCCGGATGCGCCGGTCACACTGAAGGATGTGCGCCAGACCGGCGCGACCAATACCGTCTCGGCGCGGCGTCAGGTTACGACCGGCCGCGCCTGGACGAAGGCCGAAGTCGGCGAGCGCAAGCAACTGATCGAGACGACGCCCGCCGGATGCTCGAGCTACATCGTCGGTGGTGGAAAGCATCCCCGATCCCGATGCGGTGAAGCGTAACGGCGGCAACCGCTGGATTGCCGCAACGCTGTCGCCAGTTCGCAAGCTCGACGCTCCAGAGTAGACATCATCCGCCCCTGGCCGAGTGTCAGCCGTGGGGAACAAATGTCCATTCCAAATGTTCATCCTTCCATCAAACATTGCGTCGCCGACGCAGAAGGAGCTGAAAATGCGAAAAATGCTTTATACAGCCGGCATGGCGCTAGCACTTTGTGCGGGTGGTATGACCGCCCCCCTCTCCATCGCCAATGCCCAAGACGTCGAACTCAGGATCGGTCCAGACGGCATCAGACCGATCATCCGCGACCGGGATCGCGACCGCCGCCGTGCGGAGCGATCCAGAGATCGTTGCGGCGAGCGTGAAGCGCGCGCGGCAGCACGTGATTCCGGTTTGCGCGACCCTGAAGTTGTGCGCGTGACCGAGCGTCGCGTCGTCGTCGAAGGGATGACCCGCCGCGGGCCTGACCGTATAACTTTTGCAAACGTCGACGGTTGCCCGGAAATTTGATTGCCCGATTTCAATCTGAACCGGTAGTCATCCTGTAATGGAATGATCCCTAAGCTCGGCCAGAACGGCGGAACAAACCGTCGTCTGGCCGGCTCCATTTAAAATTCAGCGGTCAAAATCCAAACGTGGAATTCGATCGCTTGGCATTTGTTTCTTCAATGCGCCTTGGCATAACGGCAGCTTCCTTCTGGCGACAATATTAGCCGACAACCAGCATGTCTTCCGGTTCGATTCGCGTCTGCGCTGGAGACGGAAATGCCGGCAGACCTTCGTATCAAACGGGAGCTGCGCGATTCATCTTCCGTTGCTCACGAAACTGGCTCGGAGATGCACCGATGATGCGCTTGAAGGCACGGCTGAAGGACGCTTCGGATTCGTAGCCGAGACGGTCGGCAATCACGGCGACACGTTGCCCTTCCTGCAGCCACTGATGGGCTTGATGCATACGCATTCTTGCGACATAGCGGGCGGGCGTTTCACCGACCACGGTGGCAAATCGCTGGGCAAAGCCTGACCGGGAGGCACCCATATGTCGTGCCAATTCGCCGACACTCCAGTCATGGGAGGGGTCGAGATGGATAGCCGTCAGAACACGGCCGACTTCCGGATTGCGCACGGCGGCTAGCCATCCCGTTGAATCGCCGCAACCATGTTCTACCCAGGTGCGGATGATGGTGGCGGTCAGGACATCGGCCAGACGCGAGAGAATCCCCCCGGCCCCGACGCGGTTCATTTCCACCTCCCTCATCATTGCATCGAGCAGTAGCGGGATCGTCGGTTCGCTGGCAGCCAAATCGCTGGTGCGCATGATATCCGGCATCAGTTCCAGCAGCGGGTGTCGCTTATCGACGTTGAAGCGCATCACGGCAAAGAACAGGAGATTGTTCCTGTCCGGGCAGGTACATTGCAGATCGACGATACCGTCGCAGAGACGCCTGCGCGCCATGCATTCCACCGGCACTGGCGGCAGGCCTGGTTCGCTCGCCAAAACATGGGCATCGCCGCGCGGCAGAAGGATGGCGTCGCCTGGGTGCAACTCCGTCCACTCGCCAGACGGTGACTGCAGGAAGGCGCTTCCGGCGGCCAGAAAGTGAAACTGCGCTTCGCTCTGGGCCGGATAAGCCGTTGCCCATGGCGCCGACGGCTGGCAGCGACCGTACTCCACACCGTCCAGACGCAATCCGCGGAGCATCTCGGTCAACGCGTCAGTCATCGCTGCATATACCCTCGTTTGGACGAATAGTCATGTCTTATGGATTTTGCAGCATAGAAACACCAGGACATCCCGTCTAGCCTCTCGTCAATATTTATGGAGACAGCAGATGAACGGCAAACAAACACCTGGTTTTCTGGACGATGACGAAGACACCAAGCCTTATTGGGCGGGTGTCGTTTCTCTCTCCTTGGGCGTCTTCGGGTTGGTCACGGCGGAATTTCTGCCTGCGAGCCTGCTGACGCCGATGTCACAGGACCTTGGCGTCAGCATCGGCGCAGCAGGGCAATCGGTGACGATGACTGCAGTGGTCGGCGCATTCGCGGGGCCGGCCGTCGTGGTCGGCACAAGTCGCTTCGATCGGCGTTACACCCTGCTGGGGCTGACCTCGCTGTTGATCCTGTCCAGCATCCTTGCTGCCATGTCCAGCGGGATGCCCATGCTGCTGCTGTCGCGCGCTCTGTTGGGGATTGGTCTCGGCGGCTTCTGGGCCATGTCGCTTGCCCTGGCGATGCGGCTGGTGCCTGAACGGCTGATGCCGTGGGCGATGGCCATCATCATGGGCGGCGTGTCCGCTGCAACCGTCTGCGCAGCGCCGGTCGGGGCCTGGGTGGGCGAGTTGCTGGGCTGGCGGTCCGCCTTTATCATTACCGGTATCCTGGGGGTACTGGCGTTTCTTGCACAGGCATTGACTCTCCCTGCCATGCCGTCCACTGGCCCTGCCAATCTCGGCACGATGGCTACCGTGCTGCGTCGCCCCGTTATCCGCATCGGGCTCCTTACCATCCTGCTCGCCGTCGCCGGCCATTTTGCCGGCTTCACGTTCATACGTCCGTTTCTGGAGGACGTCCCGCATTTCGGCGTCGAAGGCGTGTCGGGCATCCTGCTGGCGTTCGGCATTGGCGGTTTCTTCGGAAATTTTGCCGGCGGCTTCGTTTCCGAACGGAACACCGCTCTGTCGATGACGCTTGCCGCCGGTGGTATCGCCATCGCGACGTTCGCCTTGGCATTCGCCGGCGCCTCGCCGGCTATCGCGACGGTTGCCACGACCTTCTGGGGCTTCGCCTTCGGCGCGCTTCCGGTCAGCGTTCAGAGCTTCATTACCCAGGCCGCATCCGATGAACCTGAAAGTGCGGGCGCGTTGACGCTCACCACCTTTCAGGTCGCCATTTCGAGCGGCGCCGTATTCGGCGGTCTGATCGTCGGAACCCATGGCCCAGCCGGCGTCTTCGCCTTTGCCGGCTTGTTCGCTTTGCTGGGCACAATATTGATCGGATTTGCAGGTCGAACGCGGCTCGCTGTTACCGCTGGATGATGCCGATCCGAGCAACAACGCGCCTTTCCCACATAAGGCCAACAGCTTCAGCCGAGCGGGAATTCTCTCGCTCGGCGTCATCCGTCGCCGGCCGATTGGATATAAAGCGGCTTGTTACACTTGGAGACCGTGGCGACGACGCTACCTCTCGTGATGACAAAAGGAGCATGCGATGAAGGTCCAGAAGTTCAGCATCAACGACGCAAACCTTGTTCGGTCCCCGGGGCAGGACGCGGACATCTATGTCGGCAATCTGGTGGATGAGAGACATGGCGGTCCGATCACGATCGGATATGGCCGTTATGCTCCGCATCAAACCCTCACCGAAACCATGGCTGTCGATGACGTCATGATCGTCCTTGAAGGGCGGCTGACGGTTTCGACAGCCGCCGGCACCATCACTGCCGGCCAGGGCGAGATCGTCTACATGCCAAATGGCGAAGCTGTGACCATCGCAACGGAAGAAGACGCCGCGTTGACTGCCTATGTGACCTATCCACATTGGGCCGAGGCCCACCGGTAATTCGATACGGTTTGAACAGGGAAACGCAGCAGTGCGACACTTCTCTCAAGCGCGCTGAAGAACGCTCAGGCCACTATCGATCTTCAGGCGGATGGACGGCGGGGCAGACACCCGTCGGCAACGCGTTCGGTCACTCCGGCGCAACTGCCGATGCGGACTGGACATGCCGGTCGGACCGCAAGCGTTCAACCAGGAAATCGACGAACGTCCGCGTCTTGGCGGAGATATGCCGGCCTTCTGCATGCATCACATGGATCGGGATCGGCGGTTCCTCTTGATCTGCGAGGACGATCTGTAAACGGCCTTCGCTGATAGCGGGGGCGACCTGATAGGACAATGCACTCGCCAGCCCCCAGCCGCTTGCAGCCGCCGCGATCGCCGCATCGCCGGTGTTGCAAAACAGCCGCGGCTGCAGCGAAAACCCGGCCTTGTGACTTTGGCCGAAACGCCAGTCGAGCGGTGCCGACGACCCGGTATTGGCAATGATCGTATGGTTCACCAGGTCGGCTGGAACCTTCGGCACGGAATGCTGCTCAAAATACGAAGGCGCGCCGCAAATGACGCGCCGCACGCTGCCCACCCGGATGGCGCTGTAGCCGGAATCCGGCAGGTGGCCGATCCGCAGCGCCACGTCGATGCCCTCTTCCAACAGGTTGACGACCCGGTCGAGCAGGAGGACGCGGCCCGTGACTGCGGGATGCTGGGTCAGGAACGCGGTCAGGATCGGCATGACGTAGATCTGGCCGAACAGAACCGGCGCCGTCACCGTCAGCAGGCCTGACGGAGTGGCATGCAACCCGCCGGCGGAGGCTTCCGCCTCGCCGATATCCGCCAGGATACGGCGGCAATCCTCGATGTAGCGGCTGCCGGGCGCTGTTGGCTTTACGGATCGGGTGGACCTGAGAAACAGCCGCGCGCCGGTCAGGTCTTCCAGGTAAGCGATCGACCGTGTGACCGCCGGCGGGCTCATGTTCAGCTCGCGCGCGGCACGGGCAAAATTCCCTGTATCTGCGACCTTCACAAGAACCCGCATGGCTTGAAGACGGTCCATAGTTCACCTCATCATTATTCCGCGAAATGGAATTATATCTTGTCTTTTATCGCACTTCAGTTCGACGAAGGAAAGAAAGATAGTTTTCCGGATACCTCGCAACCGTTGGAGACCTGCCATGAAGCTTTACTATCATCCCCTGTCCGGCCACGCGCATCGC
Organism: Hyphomicrobiales bacterium; assembly: GCA_900472785.1. Classification (GTDB taxonomy): domain Bacteria; phylum Pseudomonadota; class Alphaproteobacteria; order Rhizobiales; family Rhizobiaceae; genus Pararhizobium. The sequence goes on from UCJH01000044.1 coordinate 94,732, forward strand.
GCCCGGCTATTCCTGTCGCTGCTCGGCGTCGAGGCAGACCTTGTCGAAGTGAACCTTGCCGCCGGTGCGCACAAGGCTCCGGACTTCCTCGCGCTCAATCCGTTCGGCCAGGTGCCCGTGCTTGATGATGACGGCACGATCATCTCGGATTCCAATGCCATTCTCGTCTATCTGGCCAAGAAGAACGCTGCACGGAACTGGCTGCCGGAAGACGCCAAGGGTGCCGCTGCCGTGCAGCGCTGGCTCTCCGTCGCGGCCGGCGAGATCGCCTATGGACCCTGCGCTGCGCGCCTGATCACCGTCTTCAACGCCCCCTTTAACGCGACCGAAGTCATCGCCCGCGCCCATGTCATCCTCGGGCGCATCGAAGCGGAACTCGGCGAGCGCCAGTGGATCGCCGCCACCCATCCGACCATCGCCGATGTGGCGCTCTACAGCTACATCGCCCGCGCGCCGGAAGGCAATGTCGACCGCTCGGCCTATATCAACGTCTCCGCTTGGCTGCAGCGCGTCGAAGCGCTGCCCGGTTTTGTTGCCTTCCAGAAAACCGCAGTCGGCATTTCCGAAGCCGCCTGACCCTCAATCCGGAGAGCGACCATGTGTTGCTCTCCGTCTCCCTTGAAAGGATTTTCGCCATGCTGGCCGCCAGCACTGCAACTCAAGCCGCCTCTCCCTGGCACGCCGGGGAGATCGAGCTCCAGCGCAAAGTCGGCGTTGCCGAGCGGATGGATGATGTCGGCAGGCGCGTGCTTCGCGATTATCTGATCGACCAGCATCGAGCCTTCTACCCGCAGCTTCCATTCATTGTACTCGGTTCCGTAGATGCGGATGGGAACGCGTGGGCGACGCTGCGCGCCTCTGTTCCGGGCTTCCTGCAAAGCCCCGATCCGCACACGCTGAGGGTCAATCTGGAGCGCGAGCCGAACGACCCTGCTGATGCCGGTATGAGCAATGGCGACGCGATCGGCATGCTCGGCATCGAATTGCATACCCGCCGCCGCAACCGCCTCAACGGTACGATCGTCCGGGATGGCTCCGGACGTTTCGATGTCCGGGTTGGCCAGTCGTATGGCAATTGTCCGCAATATATCCAGCTGCGCGACTTCAGCTTCTCCCGCGATCCGTCGATTCAGACGGATGTGAAGCCGATTGTCGGCGACCGCCTCGACGAACGCGCACAGCAGATGATCGCCGCTGCGGATACCGCCTTTGTCGCCTCCTACGCCGAACGCGAGACCGGCGAGCGGCAGGTCGACGCATCGCACCGGGGTGGAAAGCCGGGCTTCATCCGGATGGATGAAAACGGCGTCCTGACCATTCCGGATTTCGCCGGCAACCTGTTTTTCAACACGCTGGGCAACATCCTCGCCAACGGCAAGGCGGGACTGTCTTTTGCCGATTTCGAAACCGGCGAACTGCTGCAGCTTTCCGGCGATGCCGAGGTCGTGCTGGACTCGCCCGAGATCGCAGCTTTCCATGGGGCGGAACGGCTCTGGCGTTTCACCCCGAGGCATGTCGTCCGCCGTCCGGATGCCCTGCCGCTTCGCTGGCTGTCACGTCCTGACGGACAATCGCCCAATGCGCGGATGACGGGCAGCTGGGATGACGCGGCAGCCCGGATCAGGGCGCAGGAAACGGCAACGGCCTGGCGGCCTTTCCGGATCGGAAGGATCGTCAAGGAGAGCGCGACGATCCGCTCCTTCCATCTCGAACCGGCCGATGGTCTCGGTCTGCTCCCGCATGCCGCCGGGCAGCATCTGCCGATCCGGGTGACGCCGGAGGGAAGCGACGATCCGCTTGTGCGGACCTACACGCTCTCCACGGCGCCATCGGACGGCGTCTACCGCATCAGCGTCAAGCGCGAAGGATTGGTGTCGCGCCACCTGCATGACCGGCTGAAGGAAGGCGACCTGATCGAGGTGCTAAGGCCCGCCGGGCTCTTCACCATCGATATGTCGCAGGCACGCCCGGCGGTTCTGCTGGCGGCCGGGATCGGCGTGACGCCGCTTCTGTCGATGCTGCGTCACGTCGTCTATGAGGGGCTGAGGAAAAGGCGGATGCGGCCGACGTGGCTGATGGTCTCCGCGCGAACGAAGCAGGATCGTGCCTTCGACCGGGAAATCGCGGATTTGGTTTCCGCCGCGAACGGCAACGTCCGCCTTGTGCGCGTACTCAGCGACGTCACCGGCGCAAAGATGGGTGTGGACTATGACAGCGCCGGTCGGATCGATACCGCACTGCTGAGCGCGGTGCTGCCTTTCAACGACTATGATTTCTATCTCTGCGGCCCGCCGGCCTTTATGCAATCCCTCTATGACAGCCTGCGCGAACTCAACATTGCCGACACGCGCATCCATGCGGAAGCATTCGGGCCTGCCTCGTTGACGCGAAAGACGGACGAGGCCGAGACAGCCGCGCCCATGGCCAATCCGGCAGCAGGCCCGGTTTCCGTCCAGTTCCTGCAATCGGCCAAGGAAGCGCGCTGGAATCCGGCCTCGGGCAGCCTGCTGGAACTGGCCGAAGCGCGAGGGCTCGCGCCGGAGTTCAGCTGCCGCCTCGGCACCTGCGGAAGCTGCCGCACCAAGATCGTCTCGGGCGCTGTTACCTATGCCAAGCGTCCGGAAGCGCCGGTTGCGGACGGCGAGGCACTGATCTGCTGCGCGGTTCCGGCGGAGGGCACGGACATCCTGCAACTCGATCTTTGACGGTGTTCGTGCTGCAGAATTCCCATAACAGAGCCGGCAAGGCCGCGCAGGCGAAACTCGACAAGCTTCGAATGTCTTGATCGCGGCGTTTACGGATAGCCGGCGGTGGGCAAGGAAATCGAAGGTTTGGTGAGGGATCGAGAGGTCATTGCTAAGTCTCCATGGCATTGGGGTGCCGGTCCCGTTTGGAACCGGCCCCTTGTGGTGAGGATCTAGTCGTTGACGGCAGGCTTCAGCAGGTCTTCCAGGCCGATGTTCCGGTACATCTCGACACGAACCCGATCAGCGACAGCGGCGACCACTTCGGCACCGTCCTGTGATGGGTCGATATGGATTCTGAAAGGCCGTGTGCCGAAGGGCATGTTGACAATCCGGACGATCTCCACTGCGACAGACGCCGGATCGGCATCGGTCGGTTCCAGAGCAGCTAGCCCCTTAAGCGCCTGTTCGGGAACGCCTTTGTAGGGGCCTTCTGTATATTCAGCGGCAATGGCTGTGTCGCATGGCGAGCCGGCATGCGCGAAGTGGTTGGTGCCCTTCGTGAAAGCACCCGGCACCACGATCGAGGTTTCGACGCCCCACCGGGAGAGTTCGGTCGAGTAGGACACGGCAAGCGAGTCCATTGCGGCCTTGGCGGCGAAATAGGGCGACAGGAAGGGCGGAGTGCCGCCACGGGTGCTCGAGGACGAGATCCAGACGACAAGCCCCTTGCCTTGCTTGCGCAGGTGGGGAAGTGCGGCCCGGTTTACGCGCTGCGTAGACAAGACATTGATATCATACAGCTCCGCGAACTGCTCAGGCGTGAACGCTTCCGCCGGGCCAAAGGACATATGGCCCGCATTGTGTATGACGACATCAAGTCGACCGGTATCAGCGATGATCGTTCCGATGCTGGCGTCAACCGAAGCATCAGAGACGACGTCCAGTTCGACCGAACGGAGATCGACATCGTGCTTCCTGGAGAAATCGGCGGCGGCCGCAACGGCCGGGGCATTGCGCCCCTTGGTAGCCCGCATGCCCGCATAGACCGTGTGGCCAGCCTTGGCGAGTTCACGGACGGCCATCGCGCCGAATCCGCTGGATGCACCGGTGACAACGATTACTTGCCTGTTCATGATCTGGTTCCTTTTGCGAATTGGTTTTGGTTGCAGCCGCCGGTTCAGGCGAGACCGCCATTGGCCCGGATGATCTCGCCATTGATCCAGCCTGCATCAGGCCCCACCAGAAAAGCGACGACGCTGGCGATATCGGATGGCTGTCCCAGGCGCTCAAGCGGCGGCATTTTCGAAAACTGGGCGATCAGTTCGTCGCTCTTTCCATTCAGGAAAAGGTCTGTCGCGATCGGGCCGGGGGCGACGGCATTCACGGTGATGTCGCGGCCGCGCAGTTCCTTGGCAAAGACCTGGGTAAAAGCTTCGACAGCCGCTTTGGTGCCGTTGTAGACGGCATATCCGGGCATGTTCAGCGCCAGTGTCGTCGAGGAAAAGTTGACGATGCGTCCGCCGTTCTGCAGACGCTTGGCAGCTTCGCGCAGAGCGTTGAACGTACCCTTGGTGTTGATCGCGAAATGGCGGTCAAATTCTTCGTCGCTGGTTTCGGCAAGAGCGATCGTCTTCAGGATGCCGGCATTGTTGACCAGGACGTCAATCCGCCCAAAAGCTGCTTCGGCGGACTCGAACATGCGGGCAACGGCGTCGGGATCGGATACGTCGGCCTGGGCTGTGATAGCCTTGCCACCGCTGGCCTCAATCTTGCGGACCAGTTGCTCGGCCGGCGCGGCATTTCCCGAATAGTTGATGACAACGGCGAAACCGTCATTCGCGAGACGTTCGGCGATGGCAGCGCCGATGCCGCGGGAAGCACCGGTAATGATGGCAACCTGACTTGTGTGTTCAGACATTTCGATCTCCTTGATTTCGATTTGTTTTCACGGGTGGGAGGTTGCCACTATCCCTCACGCGGATAATCATGCATTATTTGGCATCACAATCCGGGATCAACGAACAATGGACAGGCTGGATGCCATGCGAATTTTCAGCCGGGTGGTTGAACGCAAAAGCTTTACGATGGCGTCGGAAGACCTGGGCCTGCCGCGCTCGACCGTAACGGATGCGGTGAAGCAGCTGGAAGCGCGTCTCGGAGTCCGGCTCCTGCAGCGCACGACGCGGCAGGTCAGCTCGACATTGGACGGAGAGGCGTATTATCAGCGATGCGTGGCGATCCTCGCCGATATCGAGGATGCCGAAGGCGCATTCGCGGGCACGACGCCGAAGGGTCTTCTACGGGTGGATGTGCACGGCACGCTGGCGCGCCATTTTGTGCTTCCGAACCTGCCGGCTTTCCTGAAAAGCTATCCCGACATCGAGCTTTACATGACCGAAGGCGACAGGTTCGTCGACCTTATCCGGGAAGGGATCGATTGCGTCTTGCGCGTGGGAGAACCCCAAGGCGATGATATGGTCGGGCGGCGGGTGGCAATGCTGAACGAAGTCACGTGCGCATCCATCGCGTATGTCGAGCGCTACGGGCGGCCCTCGCATGTCAATGACCTCGAGGGCCATATCATGGTCGGCTTCCGCTCGTCGGCGACCGGAACGCTGATCCCGCTGGAGTTCCAGGTAGAGGGCAAAGTTGTCTATCGGCAACTGCCGACAATCATCACGGTCAATGCGGCTGAAAGCTTCATCGCCACGGCCAAGGAAGGGCTCGGCTTGATTCAAATTCCCCGCTATCATGCGCAGCATGCGATCGACGCCGGAACGCTAGTGGAGATATTGCCGGAATATCCACCGACACAAACGCCGGTTTCGCTGTTCTATCCGCGGAACAAGCAATTATCGCCCCGGGTCAGGGTGTTCATCGACTGGTTGGTCACAGTGTTCCGCGAGTCCGGCATGCGCCTGTAATTCCCCGATGCCGACGCATGGATTGTGGCGAGGTCCTCGCCCGACATTCCCGGAAGGCCGGGATCGGTCACCAGGATAGGTTAGAGCGCGTTCTCGTTCACGGCAGGTCCAACGCATATCGCTCATCAGGATGCCGACTGTGATCCAGTTACGTGACAGCGCCCAAATCGATGAATGACTGCATTTGTTCGGCGGTATGCTCCCCCTCGACATGGACGCGGAACGCCTTTCCCTGGAATTTAAGGTCTTTCGCGGTGGCCAATGCGTCGGGATAAAGAAGCTTGGGCTCATCGCGGGTATCCATACCTTCTGTGTCGCGCGAACTCAGTGAAATAACCTGAAACTTGGCAGCCATGGGTTTTCTCCTGCTAAAACGGCCCGATGGACCCGCCTAACCTTCATTTCCGTCGGATACAAAGTTCTTCGACACGGCATTTCGCGCATCTTGCAGCAAGTCCGTCTTCGCCAGCCATTGCGTGTCGATGACCTGCTTTATCGCCAAGGCGACATCTTCAGCCTTCCAGTCGGCCTCTTCCATCTCGCGGATAAGGGCCGTTATTTTCTGATTAATGATGTCATGCAGATCATCGACCGGCTTGGTGCGCGAAGTGTTCATCGGGGCTACCTCCATGGTTTGGGGAAACGGCTGAGCCAGGCGTAGGTTCCCGTCGAGAGCCATCCGGTCTGATAAGGAACGGATCGCCCGGTTGCGCGCGTGCCGACCCGTCGATCAGCGGATGCTATTTTATACGATCGCCCGCACTTGTCGCTTTCACAACCCGCTCCATATCGACAGTTCGGGCGCTGCTCTTGCGCGCTGCCACAAGGGGAGGTTCGACAATCCTGCGATGTCTTCTTCTCTTCGGCATGTTGCTTCTCGCCGGATGCAGCGGCCGGCAATCCGCGCTTGATCCCGCCGGGGAAGAAGCCGAGGCGATCTACGGTCTTTTCATTGTCCTGGTTATTGGTGGCGGGGTTGTGTGGCTTGCCGTCACGGCGCTGTTTATCCACTCCGCTCGCCAGCGACAGGCGCCGTGGACAGCGGAACATGCGAACCGGCTGATTGCATGGGGTGGCGTTGCCTTTCCGAGTGTCGTCCTTCTGCTCCTTCTCGGGTATGCCGTGTGGCTGATGCCGGCGATACGGCCCTGGACTCCTGCTGAGGCGAGGACTGGTGCAATCGAGGTGACCGGCGAACAATTCTGGTGGCGGATCCGCTATCCGGCCCTGAATGGTCAATATGCTTTCGAGACGGCCAACGAAATCCGGCTCCCCCTAGGGCGTCCGGCAACGTTCCTGCTCAAGGCGACCGACGTTATCCATTCCTTCTGGATTCCATCCCTCGGCGGCAAGATGGACATGATACCCGGCCGAACCAATATCCTCACGCTGACGCCGACGCGCACCGGCATCTTTCGTGCGCCCTGCGCCGAATTCTGCGGCGCCTCGCATGCCTATATGGCCTTCTCTGTCGTCGTCATGGAGGAAAGCGACTTCGACACCTGGAGCCGCCGTCAGGTCGAGGGCCATCCCGCAACGCCGGAGAAAGGTCGACTGTTGATACAGCGCCATGGCTGTCTGGGCTGCCATGCGTTGCGCGGATCTGAGCCTAGGGGCGGCACGGCTCCGGATCTGACCCTGATCGGCGCACGCCAGTCGATCGGCGCCGGAGCGCTTGCCAATACGCCGGACAACATCGCCCGCTTCATCCGCTCGCCGTCGTCGATAAAACCCGGTGCGAAAATGCCTGATTTCGATATGGTTCCAGAGAGCGATATTGCCGAAATCGCCCGGTATCTCGGGGGCCTCAAATGACGGATCACTCCCCTTCCGTCGCGGATGATGCGGCAACCGCGCAAGAGGCGGAACTGCGGCGCGTCTGGGCCACTCCGAAAGGCTGGCGCTACTGGACCTCCGTCAACAACACGCAGATCGGCCTGTGGTACGGATCGGCCGCTTTTATTTTCATGCTGTTTGCCGGTGTCCTTGCGCTTCTCGTGCGCCTGCAGCTCGCAGTGCCAGACAATGACTTCCTTTCCGCCGATCTCTTCAACCAGGCTTTCACCCTGCACGGCACGGTGATGATGTTCCTGTTTGCCGTGCCGATCTTCGAGGCCGTGGCAATCTTCCTCCTGCCCTCCATGCTCGGTGCGCGCGAGCTGCCCTTTCCGCGGCTGTCGGCCTTCGGTTTCTGGAGTTTCCTCATCGGCGGCGTCTTCGTCTGCGGGTCGATCTTCTTTGGAGCGGCACCGAATTCCGGCTGGTTCATGTATCCGCCGCTTGCCACCGACAAGCAATATTCCGGCATCGGCGCGGATATCTGGCTGCTTGGCCTTTCCTTCATCGAGGTCGCCTCCATCGCGGCCGCGGTCGAGCTCATCGTCGGCATCATGAAATGCCGGGCGCCCGGCATGCGCATCAACATGATGCCGCTGTTTGCCTGGTACCTGTTGATCGTTGCGGGCATGATCCTCTTTGCCTTCCCGCCGCTGATTGCCGGCGACATCCTGTTCGAGATGGAGCGGATGTTCGACTGGCCCTTCTTCGATGCGACGCGCGGGGGCGATCCGCTGCTCTGGCAGCATCTGTTCTGGATCTTCGGTCACCCGGAAGTCTACATTATCTTCCTGCCGGCCATCGCCATCATGGCGATGATCGTGCCGACCTTCGCGCAGCGTCCGATCGTTGGCTATTCCTGGATCGTGCTGGCCGCGGTCGGCACCGGTTTCCTGAGTTTCGGACTTTGGGTCCACCACATGTTCACGACAGGCCTGCCGCAAATTTCGCTCGCCTTTTTCTCCGCGGCTTCAGAAGCCGTGGCGATCCCGACAGGGGTGCAGATCTTCGTCTTCATTGCCACCATGCTCGCCGGCCGGGTGATCTTTTCCATCCCGATGCTGTTCGGCACCGGCGGGCTGGCGATCTTCGTCATCGGCGGCTTGACTGGCGTCATGGTGGCGCTTGCCCCGTTCGACTGGCAGGCGCATGACACCTATTTCGTCGTCGCCCACCTCCACTATGTGCTGATCGGCGGTATGCTTTTTCCGGTGATTGCCGGAATTTATTATTATTATCCGCTGATCAACGCCCGAAAGCTGTCGGATCGATGGGGAAAGATCGCCTTCTGGCTGATGTTTGCCGGCTTCAACGTCGCCTTCTTCCCGATGCATCNNGACAGGCCTGCGCGGCATGCCGCGACGGGTCTTTACCTATCCCGCCGATGTCGGCTGGGACTTGCTCAATCTCATCTCGACCATCGGTGCCTTCATCTTTGCGAGCGGCGTCGCCATAATCGTGCTCGATATCCTGCGCCCGAAGCATCGCGAGCCGAAGGGCGCGATGAATCCCTGGAATTCCGGAACGTTGGAATGGATCAGCGAGCCGGAGGAAAACTGGGGTGTCCGTTCCATCCCGATCATCAAAAGCCGCTACCCGCTCTGGGATCAGCCGGATCTGATCGACGGCATCAAGGCGGGGCTCTACTATCTGCCGGATGCAGCCGAGGGACGGCGCGAGACACTCGTCACGTCGGTTCTCGATGCTGAACCGCTGCAATGCCTGCGGGTCGGCGGCACGTCGCTGCTAACGATTGTTTCCGCCTTTGCACTCGGCGGCGTGTTCATCGCGCTTACCTTCCATTGGTGGATTCTGACGGTGCTCTGCGCCATCGTGACGCTTGTCACCATCCTGGTCTGGCTCTGGACCGGCACCAGCGAGATTCCGAAGCAAAACCTCAGGGATATCGGGCTTGGAACGCAAGTGCCGCTATACGCCTCCGGCCCGGCGTCCGTCGGCTGGTGGGCGATGTTCATCACCATGGCCGGAGATGGCACTGCCTATGCCAGCCTGATGTTCGGCTACTTTTTCTACTGGACCATCCACGCCGATTTCACGGCGGGATTGCCGGGNNCCGGGCATGTTTTGGCCCCTGACAGCAGCGGCTTTCTTCGCCCTTGCCTGGCTTGCCATGATCCTTGCGCGATCCGTGAATGCGAAGGATCGGCCGGTGTCTTTCCGTCTTTGTCTCGTCGGCTCAACGGTTCTCACGCTTGCCGCCTGCACCGCAGGGCTGGCCGGCCCTTATCTGTACGGGATGCAGCCCACCGCGCATGTCTACCCGGCGATCGTCTGGGTCATCACCCTGTGGACGATCGTCCATGGTCTTGTTGGGGTGATCATGCAGATTTACTGCCTCGCGAAAAGTTTTGCCGGCCGGCTGACGGCGGCGTATGACGCCGACCTGCGCAACGTCGTCCTCTACTGGCACTTTCTCGTCATTACCGCCCTCACCTCCTTTGGTGTGCTCGGCCTGTTTCCAGGGTTGAGGTGACCGGATGCGCCTGATCCCGAAAGAGGTGGAAACACTTTGGACCCTGTTTACCGGGCCGGTTGTCTGGGCGCTGCATTTCCTTACCTGTTATGTCGCAGCCGCTGTCTACTGCGCCAAGGCATCGCAACTCACCTTTTCCTTCGACATGCTCCGCTTTACGCTGGGCGTCGTTACGGTTCTGGCGCTGCTCACCATTCTCGGCGCCGCCTGGCTCGCCTGGCGGCAATGGGGCTTCGGCAGCCGCGACCCGCCCCATGACGAACCGACACGGCAAGACCGGCTGCTGTTCCAGGGGTTCGCAACGCTGCTGCTGTCGGGCCTGAGTTTCGTTGCCGTCATCTTCGTATCCGTACCCCTCCTGTTCATCGAGGTCTGCGCCCGATGAAGATCGCTCCCATCACGACCGGCATCGGCGCCCTGTTCCTGGCTCTGGCTCTTCTGGCAACAAGCTGGGACAGCGGATCACTGACCGCGCACATGATCGTCCACATGCTCACGGTGGCCGTCGCCGCTCCTTTTCTGGCCTTCTCGATCATCGGCACGCGATGTGATCCTCTCGCCCGCATCCCCTGGCTTGGCCCCGTGCTCGCCTCTGCCGTTGAACTGGTCGTCGTCTGGCTCTGGCATGTGCCGGCACTCAGGCGACTGGCGGAGACGCGACCCGACGCGATGCTTCTCGAACAGGCAAGCTTCCTCCTTGCCGGCATTCTTTTGTGGGCCGCGTGTTTCCGTCCCCGATTGGAAAGTGCGCAACGGCTTGCCGGAATCATCGGCCTGCTCTTCACCTCGATCCACATGACCCTGCTCGGCGTGCTGCTGACGCTTGCGCCCCGCCCGCTCTACGGCCTGGGGGACGTCACCTGCTTCGGCATGACGCTTTCCCGCGAGACCGACCAGCAACTTGGCGGCGTCGTCATGCTGATGGTTGGCGCGGTGGCCTACATGCTCGGCGCCATCGTCCTCCTGTCCGATAT
>UCJH01000145.1:0-402 GCA_900472785.1 Hyphomicrobiales bacterium
TCCCCCTTGTGGGGAGGGTGGCCCGCAGGGTCGGGAGGGGTTTCCGCCACGAACACGGGAAGAACAACCATGACCAAAATCAACAAGGCAGCCTGCATCGGCGGTGGCGTTATCGGCGGGGCTTGGGCGGCTCGTTTTCTGCTGGCCGGCATTGACGTCGCCATGTTCGATCCGCACCCGGAGGCGACGCGCATCGTCGGTGAAGTGCTCGCCAATGCCGAGCGCGCCTATGCCATGCTGACCATGGCGCCGCTGCCCAAGAAGGGTAAGCTCACCTTCGTCAAGAGCGTTGAAGAGGCGGTGCAAGGCGCTGACTGGATTCAGGAAAGCGTGCCCGAGCGCGTCGATCTGAAGCGCAACGTCATCACCCAGATCGACGCCGCAGCCGATCCGAAAGCGCTG
>UCJH01000145.1:410-1394 GCA_900472785.1 Hyphomicrobiales bacterium
GATCGGCTCGTCGACCTCAGGCATCATGCCGACCGAGCTTCAGCGCGACATGAAGCATCCCGAGCGCATGTTCGTCGCCCATCCCTATAACCCGGTCTATCTTTTGCCGCTGGCCGAACTCGTCGGCGGCGAGAAGACGGCGAAGAGCACCCTTGAAGACGCCAAGGCCAAGCTGGCGCCGATCGGCATGAAGGGCGTCATCATCAACAAGGAGATCGAGGCCTTCGTCGGCGACCGTCTTCTCGAAGCCGTCTGGCGCGAAGGCCTTTGGCTGATCAAGGACGATATCTGCGATACCGAAACGCTCGACGACGTCATCCGTTATTCGTTCGGCATGCGCTGGGCGCAGATGGGCATGTTCGAGACCTACCGCATCGCCGGCGGCGAAGCCGGCATGCGCCACTTCCTCGCCCAGTTCGGCCCGTGCCTCTCCTGGCCCTGGACCAAGCTGATGGACGTCGTCGATCTCGACGACGAGCTGGTCGACAAGATCGCCGGCCAGTCGGACGCGCAATCGGGCGCCCGCGGCATCCGCGATCTCGAGCGCATCCGTGACGAAAACCTCGTCGGCATCATGCATGCGCTGAAGAGCGGCGACGGCGGCAAGGGCTGGGGTGCGGGCAAGCTGCTCGCCGATTTCGAACAGAGCCTTTGGGCCTCCGCCGAAAAGCCGAAGACCGATCTCGGTCAGGCTCAGGCGATCCGCATCCTCGACACCAAGGTCAACGCCGCCTGGGTCGATTACAACGGCCACATGACCGAGCATCGCTACCTGCAGGTCTTCGGCGACACGTCCGACGGCCTGCTGCGCCTGATCGGCGTCGATCTCGACTACGTCAAGAACGGCCAAAGCTACTACACGGTCGAGACGCATATCCGCAACCTCTGCGAAGCCAAGCTCGGCGATGCGCTCTACTCGACCTGCCAGATCCTCTCGTATGACGAAAAGCGCCTTCACATCTTCTCGACCATCTACAACGCAGA
>UCJH01000045.1 GCA_900472785.1 Hyphomicrobiales bacterium
GTTGCAGGGGGCGGGCGAGGGGGTGGTTGCAGCCCTGTGCTATGCGCTGATCCCGGAGCTTTTCCCGTCGCGCCTCGTGCCGAAGGTGTTCGGCGCCGAAGCGATCGTCTGGGCCCTGGCGGCGTTTTCAGGGCCTCTCGTCGCCGGTGTCCTGACAGAGCACTGGTCCTGGCGCGCGGCATTTTTCGTCAGCATTCCGGCAGCCGCGATCTTCATCGTCCTCGTGCTTTGCATCGTGCCCAAGGTCTCGTCCGAAGCAGCGTCCAGATCTGCGCTTCCGTTTTCGCGGCTGGCCCTTGCAGGCGTCGGCATCCTGATGATCTCGCTTGCCGGAACGGTCGCGCACGCGTCCGCGATGGGACTGCTGCTGGCCGGCGCGATGCTTTTGCTGGGCGTTGTCGTCCATCTCGACCGGCGGTCCGTCAATCCGATGCTGCCGAACGACGCCTTTCGGTTTGACAAGGCTTTGGGGATCGGTCTCTGGGTCGTGCTTCTGATGCCGCTCGCCCAGGCGGCCTCCGCCGTTTTCCTGGTCTACAGTCTGCAGCACCTGTGGGCGCTCGCACCAACGGCAGCCGGAGCCACCGGGGCGGCGATGGCGGTGTCCTGGAGCGTGACGGCGATCGGGGTTGCGAGCGTGAAATCCGCCGGCATGCGCCACCGGATCATGCAGGCGGGACCGCTGCTTCTCCTTGTCGGCCTGTCCCTGGTGGCGTTTGCCATTGCCACCGGCGGGCTCTGGCTGGTCTTTCCGGGACAGCTGGCCATCGGCGCCGGATTCGGGACGTCATGGGGAACCCTGAGCCAGTTGCTGATGGACGTTTCGACGGATGCCGAGCGCGATCGGACATCGGCCATGCTGCCGACCCTGCAATCGGCCGGCTACGCCATCGGCGCCGCATTTTTCGGTCTTGTCGCCAACCTCATGGGCTTTGGCGAACAGGTTGACCCAGATATCCTTCGTCCGGCAATGCTTGTCGTCTTTGTCGGCGGCTGCACGGTCGCAGCGCTGTCCGCTATTGCGGGCTTGCGCATGGCACAGCTGGTGCGCATCGATGCAAGGTCATGACCGGCAAAGTGGCGCCTCCATGAGGCGCCACTTAGGGATTATGCCGTGAAATAGCTCTGCAGCGGGCTGACGTCGAGGCTGCCGGCCTTGAGCGCCTTGATTGCCAGGGCCGCGGCTTCCGCGCCGGCCATGGTCGTGTAATACGGCACCTTCTGCATCAGCGTTGCCCGGCGCAGCGATTTCGAATCGGAGATCGCCTTCGAACTGTCGGTCGTGTTGATGACCAGCTGGACCTGGCGGTTGCGGATGGCGTCCTCGATGTGCGGACGGCCTTCCAGCACCTTGTTGATCTTGATGGCGGAGATGCCTTTTTCGGCGAGGAAGCGGGCGGTGCCGCCGGTCGCCATGACCCTGAAGCCGCTTTCGACGAGATTGCGGATGGCCGGCAGCACGCGTTCCTTGTCGTCGTCGCGCACGGAGACAAAGACGGTGCCTTCGCGCGGCAGATCGACGCCGGCACCGAGCTGCGCCTTGGCAAACGCCATGGCGAAGGTCTTGTCGAGACCGATGACTTCGCCGGTCGAGCGCATTTCCGGTCCGAGCAGAATATCGACGCCGGGGAAGCGGGCGAAGGGGAACACGGCTTCCTTGACGGCGATATGCGGCAGGTTGCGCGGATCGGGGCGCTTGCCATAGGCGGCAATGGCCGGATCGAGCTTTTCGCCGGCCATGATGCGGGCGGCGATCTTGGCGATCGGCGCGCCGATGGTTTTCGCAACGAAAGGCACGGTGCGCGAGGCGCGCGGATTGACTTCCAGAACGTAGATCGTGCCGTCCTTGATGGCGAACTGCACGTTCATCAGGCCGACGACGTTCAAGGCTTTCGCCATCGCCTTGGTCTGGCGCTCCAGCTCGTCGACGATCTCCGCCGACAGCGTGTTGACCGGCAGCGAGCAGGCACTGTCGCCCGAATGGATGCCGGCTTCCTCGATATGTTCCATGATGCCCGAGACGAACACATCCTGCCCGTCGCAGATGGCGTCGACATCGACCTCGATGGCGTTCGTCAGGTACGTGTCGAACAGCAGCGGGTTCTTGCCGAGCAGGGTGTTGATCTGGCCGGTCTTGTCGTTGGGGTAGCGCTGCTTGATATCCTCCGGCACGAGACCCGGAACGGTGTCGAGCAGGTAGCTCTGCAGCATGCCCTCCGAATGGATGATCTGCATGGCGCGGCCGCCCAGAACATAGGACGGGCGCACGACCAGCGGGAAGCCGATTTCGCTGGCCACGAGGCGGGCCTGCTCGACGGAATAGGCGATGCCGTTGTTCGGCTGGTTGAGGTCGAGCTTCATCAGCAGTTTCTGGAAGCGGTCGCGGTCTTCTGCCAGGTCGATCATATCCGGCGCGGTGCCGAGGATCGGGATGCCGTTCTTTTCCAGCGCTTCGGCGAGCTTCAGCGGCGTCTGGCCACCGAACTGGACGATGACGCCGTGGAGCGTGCCGTTTTCCTGTTCGGCGCGCAGCACCTCGATCACGTCCTCGGCCGTCAACGGCTCGAAATAGAGGCGGTCGGAGGTGTCGTAGTCGGTCGAGACGGTTTCCGGGTTGCAGTTGATCATGATCGCTTCATAGCCGGCGTCGCGCAGCGCGAAAGCCGCATGGCAGCAGCAATAGTCGAACTCGATGCCCTGGCCGATCCGGTTCGGGCCGCCGCCGAGGATGACGACCTTCTTCCGATCCGAAATCTGCGCTTCCGAGCGCGCGATGCCATCGAACGGCGTCTCGTATGTCGAATACATGTAGGCCGTCGGCGAGGCGAATTCGGCCGCGCAGGTGTCGATCCGCTTGAAGACCGGGCGAACGTTCAGGCTGTTGCGCAGTTCGGCCACTTCCTTCGGACGCTTGCCCGAAAGCGTGGCGAGGCGCGCATCCGAGAAGCCCATGCCCTTCAGCATGCGCAGGTTTTCCGCATCAGCCGGCAGGCCGTGCTCGCGCACGCGGGCTTCCATGTCGACGATCGCCTTGAACTGGGCGATGAACCAGGGATCGATCTTGCAGCCGTCGTGAACGTCGGCTTCCGACATGCCCATGCGCAGGGCCTGGGCAACCATGCGCAGCCGGTCCGGGGTCGGGGTGCCGATGGCGGCGCGAATGGCGTTGTGGTTGTCGCCGGTGCCTTCGAGGCCGGGGATCTCGATTTCGTCGAGCCCTGTCAGGCCGGTTTCAAGCCCGCGCAGGGCCTTCTGCAGCGATTCGGCGAATGTGCGGCCGATCGCCATGACTTCGCCGACCGACTTCATCGCCGTGGTCAGCGTCGTGCCGGCGCCGGGGAATTTCTCGAAGGCGAACCGCGGGATCTTGGTGACGACATAGTCGATCGACGGTTCGAACGAGGCAGGCGTCGCGCCGCCGGTAATGTCGTTGTCGAGTTCGTCGAGCGTGTAGCCGACGGCGAGCTTGGCGGCGACCTTGGCGATCGGGAAGCCGGTCGCCTTCGATGCCAGAGCAGAGGAGCGCGAGACGCGCGGGTTCATCTCGATGACGACGAGACGGCCGTTCTCGGGGTTGACGGCGAACTGCACGTTCGAACCGCCGGTCTCGACGCCGATCTCGCGCAGCACGGCGATCGAGGCGTTGCGCATGATCTGGTATTCTTTGTCGGTCAGCGTCAGCGCCGGGGCAACCGTGATCGAATCGCCGGTGTGCACGCCCATCGGGTCGATGTTCTCGATCGAGCAGATGATGATGCAGTTGTCCGCGGTGTCGCGAACCACTTCCATCTCGTATTCCTTCCAGCCGAGCACCGATTCCTCGATCAGCACTTCCGTGGTCGGCGAGGCGTCGAGACCGGAATTGACGATCTCGAAGAATTCCGAACGGTTGTAGGCGATGCCGCCGCCGGTGCCGCCCATGGTGAAGGACGGGCGGATGATGGCGGGCAGGCCGATGACGTCGAGCGCCTGCGCGCCGATCGCCATGGCGTGGCTCATATAGCGCTGCTTGCGGTCTGTTTCGCCGAGGTTCCAGGTGTTTTCAAGATCGTCCAGCGCCTTGTCGAGATCGGCGCCGGAAAGCGCTGCCTTCAGCTTGGCGCGCTCGGCCTCGTGGATCTTGCGGTCGGCATCCTTGATCTCGGTGGCGTTGGCAAGCAGCGACTTCGGGGTCTCGAGCCCGATGCGCGCCATCGCTTCGCGGAACAGCGCGCGGTCTTCCGCCATGTCGATGGCGGCGGGCTTGGCACCGATCATCTCGACATTGTAGCGGTCCAGCACGCCCATGCGCTTGAGGGAAAGGGCGGTGTTGAGCGCGGTCTGGCCGCCCATGGTCGGCAGGAGCGCATCGGGGCGCTCCTTGGCGATGATCTTTGCGACGACTTCCGGGGTGATCGGCTCGACATAGGTCGCATCCGCCAGATCCGGATCGGTCATGATCGTTGCCGGGTTGGAGTTGACGAGGATGACTCGGTAGCCTTCCTCCTTCAGCGCCTTGCACGCCTGGGTGCCGGAATAGTCGAATTCGCAGGCCTGGCCGATGACGATCGGTCCCGCACCGATGATGAGGATCGATTTGATGTCTTGGCGCTTTGGCATGGGTTCTATCCGCTTTTCGGCCTGCACGAAAATCGGCCAGGGTGAAATTTCACCGGCCGGGCGCGCATGCTTGGTCTTTCGAGGCTAGAAGCGGCTTATAGGGAAATGTGGGAGCGAGCGAAACCCCGAAAATTCCGGAATCGACAGGAAAAATCGACAGTCTTTTGCAGAGGCTGAATGATCCGCTGTCGGGTCACGGCGGACAGGTCCTTTCCCTCACTCGAAATCGCAGGGCCAGTTGGGTGGCGTGGTCAAACCGGCCGGCAATTTTGTCGATTTGTCGCCGCAGGCAAGGTTGATCTGCGACTGTTCGAGGCCCTTTGCCGCCGAAAGATCCATGCCCTCGATGCGCGTCAGGAACATGAATGCGTGGTCCAGGCTGATTGGCCCCTCGAACGTCGCCTTGCTCATCTGCGCCCGGGACAGATTGGCGAAGGAGAACTTGGTGCCGGTCAGGACCGCCTTGCTGAAATTGGCGCGGCCGAGTTCTGCCTTTTCGAAATCGACCCCGGTCAGTTCGGCGCCGGTGAAGTCGGCGCGCTGCAATTCCGCGCCGGCAAAGGTTGCGCCGGCCGCGGTCATGTTGGCGAAGCTGCAGCGATACGCCTCGACCTTGGTGAAGTTTGCCTTTTCCGCCTTTGCGCCGTTCAGCCAGGATCGCAGCAGCGTCGCTTTTTCGAGGTTTGCGGAATTGAGATTGGAACTTGTCAGGTCCGTCATCGCAAAGTCGGTGCTGAACAGGTCGGCGCCTTCGAGGTCGCTATATTGCAGGACGAGATTCTTCTTGCTGCATTCGCGCCAGTCCATGCCCGGAGCCGCCATGCCGGAGCAGTCAGCGGCTTGCGCTGTTGTGGCGGCAAACATGGTGACGGATGCCAGCGCAAGGGCTGCAACGGCAAAGAGAGCGCTCGATACCGGCCGTCTGCGCGCAAAAATGTCCATCCCAGTCCTCCGAATCGCCGCTGTCTTCGTGACGGCTCCGCCGCGGCTCTTATTCGGAATGATTCTTACACGCCTTGTGTTCCAATAAAAAGGACCGGTCTCTTCAATAGGACGTTATGGATGCCGCCATGTTTTTCTCCATACGCGGATTTCAAGCCGCGTTGCCGGGAATGACCAGCACCTTGACCTCGCCGGTCGCCGCCGGATGGCTGATCACGTCCGGTGCCTCGTCAAGCGAGATCCGGCGGGAAATCAGCTTGTCGATTTGGATGGCGCCGGAGGCCACGAGGTCTGCCGCCCGGCGGTGGGTGAAGGGGTTGATGAAGGAACCGAGCACCCGCAATTCGCGGAAGAGAATGTCGAACGGTTCGATCTCGACCTTCTCGCCCTGCGGCAAAACGCCAAGGATGACGACGGTGCCGCCGGCCTTGGCAAGGCGCGTCGATTGCTGGACGGTCTGCGCAACGCCGGCGCATTCGAGCACCACGTCAACGCCGCCGGGAACGAGGCCGTTCGGCCCCGCGATCGCTTCGATGACGTCTCCCGCGGAGGGATCGACGCTCGCCGTCGCGCCGATCTCCTCGGCCAGTGCCCGACGCGATTGCTGCCGTGTCGAGAGAATGACGGTTGTCGCCCCGGCGAGCCGCGCCAGCTGGACGGTCAAGAGGCCGATGACTCCGCCGCCCAGCACCACGACGGAGGAGCCGGCCTTGATCTGCGCCATGTCGATGCCATGCAGGCAGCAGGCCAGCGGTTCGCAGAAGGCGCCATGGACCGGATCGAGCGACAAGGGAATTTCGAAGGCCTGCTTCTGTGGCACCAGGACATACTCCGCAAAGCCGCCGTCGCGGCTGATGCCGATGGCCTTCAGGTTGCGGCATAGATTGACCTTGCCGGCCATGCATTGCGGGCAGCGGCCGCAGGAGATGTTGGGGTCGCCGGTGATGCGGCTGCCAAGCGAAAATCCCGTCACCGCGCTGCCCATCGCCTCGACGATGCCGCAGAATTCATGGCCGAGCGTCAGCGGCGGCGTCGATGGAAACTCGCCATGCAGCAGATGCCGGTCGGTGCCGCAGATGCCGCAGGCCTCGACGCGGACAAGCAGATCGTCGGGACCCGGTTCCGGCTTGTCGACGTCGCGCACGAAGATGTTGCCGATGGATTCGAGCCGCACAGCCTTCATTGGATCGTTCCTCCCAAAACAAGATGCCAGTGTGGCATGCGCCGTCGCCTGCTGCCAATGGTCTGCTGAAGACTTCCAGGGACCTGCGCCGATTTCTTCCGTTTGATCTTGGACAAAATCGCGTCTCGCGCGTTATATGTTCGCAAACAATGAGGTGCGTGCCCCGCAAAGGCAGGCAGGACCGGGAGATCAGGCATGGAATGGAAGGGGCGGCGCCAGTCGGGCAATGTCGAGGACCAGCGTGGATCGGGGCCGGTTCAGGGCGGGCTGGGCGGAAATCCGTTCGGACGCGGCGGCGGTTTCCGCATTCCGACGGGCGGTCGCGGCGGCGGCGGCATGAGCATCGGCACGATCATCTTCCTCGTCGTCATCTATTTCGGGCTCAAGATGATCGGCATCGACCTGCTGCAGCTTGTCGATGGCGGCCAGATGTCTGGGCCGTCCAGCGGCTACGAGCAGAGCGACGGCTCGCAGGCACCCCAGGGCACGGCGAAGGAAGAGGAGACGAAGGCCTTCATGTCGACGGTCCTGGCCGAGACGGAAGACACCTGGAACGGCATCTTCAAGGCGGAAGGCGAGACCTACGAGGAACCGAAGCTCGTGATCTTTCGCGATGGCATCAATTCGGCCTGCGGCACGGCCTCGTCCGCCACCGGGCCGTTCTATTGCCCGGGCGACCACAAGGTCTATCTCGACTTGGCTTTCTTCGACGAACTGGCGCAGAAGTTCGATGCGACCGGCGATTTTGCCCAGGCCTATGTGCTTGCCCATGAAGTCGGCCATCACGTCCAGAACCTGATCGGCGTGCTGCCGAAGTTCAACGAGGCGCGCCAGTCGATGAGCGAGGCGGAAGCCAATGCCATGTCGGTGCGCGTCGAGCTTCAGGCCGATTGCTTCGCTGGCATCTGGGGCAAATATACCGAGCAGAAGGGTCTTCTAGATCAGGGCGATGTCGAGGAGGCGCTGAACGCCGCCACCCAGATCGGCGACGACACCCTGCAGAAGCGCACACAGGGCTATGTCGTTCCGGAAAGCTTCAATCACGGTACGTCCGCGCAGCGTTCGAAATGGTTCAAGCGCGGCTACGACACCGGCAAGATGTCGGCCTGCGATACATTCAAGGGACCGGTCTGAGTTCAGTTGGACTAAGGCTTTGAAAGAAAAACCGGGCTCTCCTTTGGAGAGCCCGTTCCTTTTGTTGGCGTCAGGCGACAATCATCACGTCTCGCTGTCCATATGGGCCAGCATCGCCTCGGGATACCGCCCGCCGGCGGCCGAATCCTTCGGAACTGCGCGTTCGATGGCGGCAAGGTCGTCCGTGCTCAACGTGACCGCCTGCGAGCCCAGCGCTTCCTCAAGCCTGTCTGGCCTGCGGGCGCCGATCACCGGAATGATGTCATTCCCCTTTGCCGCGACCCAGGCGATGGCGATCTGGGCGACCGAGACGCCTTTTTCGTCGGCGATCGAACGCAACGCGTCGACCAAGGCAAGGTTTCTGTCGACATTCTCGGCCTGGAAGCGCGGGCTGTAAGCGCGAAAATCGCCTTTGTCCGTGCCTTGTCCCTTCTGCCAGTGGCCGCTGATCAGACCGCGCGACAGAACGCCATAAGCGGTGATGCCGATGCCGAGATCGCGGCAGGCCGGCAGGATCGCTTCCTCGATGCCGCGCGAGATCAGCGAATATTCGATCTGCAGGTCGACGATCGGGTGGACGGCGGCGGCGCGTCTTATCGTTTCCGCCCCGACTTCCGACAGGCCGATATGGCGGACATAGCCGGCCTTGATCATCTCGGCGATGGCGCCGACCGTCTCCTCGATCGGGACGTTGGGGTCGAGCCGGGCGGGCCGGTAGATGTCGATATAATCGACGCCGAGGCGCTGCAGGGAATAGGCAATGAAATTCTTCAGCGCCGCCGGGCGGTTATCGATGCCGTTGAAGCCGCCGTCCCGGTCGCGCAGCGCGCCGGTCTTGACGTTGATGACCGCCTTGTCGCGGTCGATACCCATCAGCGCCTCGCCGATCAGCATCTCGTTATGGCCCATGCCGTAGAAGTCGCCGGTATCGATGAGATTGATGCCGGCGTCGAGCGCGGCGTGGATGGTGGCGATGCCCGTCGCCCGGTCGGAGGGGCCGTACATGCCGGACATGCCCATGCAGCCGAGGCCGAGGCTGGAGACCTGAGGGCCGGTCTTTCCGAGTTGAACCTGTTTCATGTCGCTTCTCCGTGTTGGGCGATGCCTGCGCATGCGCTTCCTTCGAAAGAGGTTTTACCCGCAAAGAATTTGTGCGATAATCCGCCCTCTGTTGTACAGGCTGTTTGGAATTTTGCACAATGAACGATTTGCCGCTGGCCGATCTCGATGCCTTCACCGCGGTTGCGCGCGAACGCAGTTTTCGCAAGGCGGCCCTCAAGCGAAAAGTTTCCGCCTCCTCGCTCAGCGAAGCGCTGCGGCGGCTGGAAGCGCGGCTCGGCGTGCGGCTGCTCAACCGCACGACCCGCAGCGTCACGCCGACGGAGGCGGGCGCGCGGCTTCTGGAGCGTCTCCAGCCGACACTTGGCGATATCGCCGCGGCACTCGATCAGGTCAACAGCTACCGCGACGAGGCGACGGGCACCTTGCGGCTCAACGTGCCGACCGTGGTCGCGCGGGTCGTCATGCCGACGCTCGCCGCCCGTTTCATGGCCGCCTATCCCGGCATCACGCTTGAGATCGTCGGCGAGGACAGTTTCATCGACGTTCTGGCCGCCGGCTTCGATGCCGGCGTGCGCTATGACGAACGGCTGGAACAGGACATGATCGCGGTGCCGATCGGGCCGCGGCAGCAGCGTTTCATCACCGCCGCGTCGCCCGCCTATCTCATGGCCAATGGCGAGCCGCGGCATCCGCGCGACGTGCTGGGGCATGCCTGCATCCATCATCGTTTTTCCAGCGGCATCGTGCCAGCGTGGGAATTCGAAAGGGGGGAAGAGATGATCCGGCTCTCGCCGCCGGTCCGCCTGCTGGCCAATACGCTGGAGCTCGAGATCGGCATCGCCGTCGCCGGCCACGGCATCATCCGCACCTTCGAAGAATTCTTGAGCCCCGCGATTGCCAGCGGCGAACTGGTGGAAATTCTGGCGGAGTGGGTATCGATCTTTCCCGGCCCCTATCTCTATTATGCCAGCCGCCGCCATATGCCGGCGCCGCTGCGGGCCTTTATCGACTTCATCAAGGCGGAGCCGCATGGCTGACAGGATGGCGCCCGGGCTGTTCCCGCACGCATCACCGCCATGGATCGTGCCATCACAAACATTGAAATGTTCATGGATTGTTTCCGTCCAGAAACTCGTTTAATCAGGTTTCCGTCGGCTCCGTTCCTGTTCTGTCTCCTCTTGGGGCGAGGACGGCAAAACCAGAGGCCTCTTCGATGATCGATCCGAAATCCGCTCGGCGGGGCCTTTTCCTCGTCTTCGTCATCCTGTTTCTCGACGTGATGGGCATCGCGATCATCATGCCGGTCCTGCCGGCCTATCTGGTCGAATTGACCGGGGCCAGCGTCAACGAGGCGGCGGTGGATGGTGGCTGGCTGCTGCTGGTCTATGCCGCCATGCAGTTTCTCTTTGCGCCGCTGATTGGCAATCTGTCCGACCGTTTCGGCCGGCGGCCGGTGCTGCTTGCCTCGGTGCTGACCTTTGCGATCGACAATCTCATCTGCGCGCTGGCCGTCAGCTACTGGATGCTGTTCGTCGGTCGGGTTCTGGCCGGGATCAGCGGCGCGAGTTTCTCGACGGCTGCGGCCTACATCGCCGATGTCAGCGACGACAGCAACCGCGCGAAGAATTTCGGACTGATCGGCATCGCCTTCGGCACGGGCTTTGCGCTCGGTCCGGTGCTGGGCGGGTTGCTCGGCGAATTCGGCCTGCGCGTGCCGTTCTATGGTGCCGCGGCCCTTGCCTTCGCCAATTTCCTTTTGGCGCTTTTCCTTTTGCCGGAAACGCTCGAGCCCGAACATCGCCGCCGTTTCGAATGGCGCCGGTCCAATCCGCTCGGGGCCCTCAAGCAGATGCGCCATTATCCCGGCATCGGCTGGGTCGGACTAGTCTTTTTCCTCTATTGGCTGGCGCATGCCGTCTATCCTGCCGTCTGGCCCTTCGTGTCGGCGGCGCGCTACGGCTGGAGCGAGGGCCAGATCGGTCTGTCGCTCGGGATTTTCGGCATCGGCGGTGCTTTTGTCATGGGGCTGGTTCTGCCCCGCGTGCTGCCTATTCTCGGCGAGTGGAAAACCGGCGCCGTCGGCCTTGCCTTCACGGCCGTGGCATTGTTCGGCTATGCCTTCGCCTGGCAGGGCTGGATGGTTTATGCAGTGATCGTCCTCACCTGTCTGGAGGCTTTGGCCGACGCGCCGCTCCGCAGCGTGGCGGCGGCGAAGGTTCCGCCCTCCGCACAGGGCGAGTTGCAGGGCGCGCTGTCCAGCCTGTCCAGCCTCACCACCATCATCGGCCCGGTGATTTTCACGCAGATCTTCAGCCATTTTACCGGGCCGTCCACGCCTGTCGCCTTCGCCGGCGCGCCCTATGCGCTGGCCGGCTGTTTCGTCGTACTGGCGCTGGTCGTCTATTTCATGAAGATTCGTCCGGCTTCCGGCGGTGAAGCGAACCCCGCCCGGCAGTCCCTTTGACCTGGAGGCAGCGGTTTGTCGGAAAATCCATCAAGTTTTGTGATGTTTCGATGAAAAAATAAGCATTTTGTTGTTTCCGGCTGGTTCTTGCCCGGGTCTTGTTCTATTTCCCCTGTCTCACGTCGTGCGGCCCATTCCGGCTGCGACGAAGCCAAGGCACCTCTTTCCATGTTGACTTCGACCCATAGCGATACGGGCGTTCGCACCGACAATTCCTGGTCTGCGCATTATCGCGCAAGCCTTGTGCTGGGCGTTCCTTTCGTCGGCGCGCAGCTGGCGCAGTTTGCGATCCACGCGACGGACGTGCTGATGGTCGGCCGGCTTGGAACGACGGAACTGGCGGCCATGGTGCTCGCGGCGCAGATGTTTTTTACCGTGTTCATCTTCGGCTGCGGTTTTGCCAATGCGGTGGTTCCGATCGTGGCGCAGGCGGAAGGCCGCGGCGACCGTATAGCCGTTCGCCGCGCCGTGCGCATGGGCATGTGGGCGGTGCTGGGCTATGGCGCCCTGACCGCGCCGCTGCTTTGGCATGCGGAAACGATCCTGCGCATGATGGGCCAGCAGCCCGAAGTTGCGGCACTCGCCGGCAGCTATCTGAAGGTCGCTGTCTGGGGCATTTTCCCGGCCTTGCTGTTCATGGTGCTGCGCGGATTTTTGAGTTCGCTCGAGCGTGCCGGCATCATCCTCTATGTCACCATCATCGTGCTGGTTGCCAATGCCGCGCTTTGCTACGTCTTCATCTACGGTCATTTCGGCGCCCCGGCGCTTGGGATCGTCGGCGCCGGGATTTCCGCGCTGGCGGTCAATACGCTTAGTTTCCTGCTGCTCTATGCCTATATTCAGATCCAGCCGGAAACCCGGTCCTACGAGATTTTCGTCCGCTTCTGGCGGTCGGACTGGCCGGTGCTGAAGGAAGTGCTGAAGCTCGGCTTTCCGATCGCGGTGACCATTCTGGCGGAAGTCAGCCTGTTTACGGTGGCGTCGCTGCTGATGGGCATGATCGGTACGGTGGAGCTTGCCGCCCACGGCATCGCCCTGCAGTTCGCCTCGATTGCCTTCATGGTTCCGCTCGGTCTTGCCCAGGTGGCGACGGTGCGCATCGGCCTTGCCCATGGGCGGCGCGATGCCGAAGGGATCAAGAGGGCCGCGATCGCGGTGCTGGTCATCGGTTGCGGTTTCGCGGTCATCGGCAGCGTCATTTTCGCCGTGTTCTCGCATGAGCTTGCAGCGCTTTATCTCGATACCCGGCGCCCGGATGCGGCAGAGGTGCTAGCCTATGCCGGCCCGCTGATCGTCATCGCCGGTGCCTTCCAGCTCGTCGATGGCGTTCAGGCGCTGGCGGCGGGCATGTTGCGCGGCCTCAAGGATACGACGGTGCCGATGATCCTTGCGCTGGTTTCCTATTGGGCGATCGGTTTCGTGGCCGCCTATCTGCTTGCGTTCCATGCCGGCTTCGGCGGGGTCGGAGTCTGGTACGGATTTGTCCTGGGCTTGGCGGCCGCGAGCATTTCGCTGACCTGGCGGTTCTTCCGCTTCCTGTCGGCCGAGCGCAAGCTGCTGGCCCAGCCGATATAGAGCGTTTTCAGGATTGCAGCACGCCGTTGAGGAACTGCAGCAGGAGCGGGCGGTCGAAATATCCTTTTCTCTCCAGCATCCAGGCGATGGCCTCTCCTGTTGTCCAGGCTTTCTTGTAGGGGCGGGCCGAAGTGATGGCATCATAGACGTCGCAGATGGCGGCCATGCGCGCCGGCACACTGATCGCCTCGCCGACAAGACCGTAGGGATAGCCCCTGCCATCCATGCGTTCGTGATGATGCAGGCAGACGTCCAGCACGATCGCCGGCATATCCGCCTGACGCGCCAGCATGCTATGACCCTGCACGGGATGCATGCGCATCAGCGTCATCTCGCTTTCGGTCAGCGTGCTTTCCTTCTGCAGGACGTCGCCGGGCACGGCGAGCTTTCCGATGTCGTGAAGAAGGCCGGCCATGCCCAAGGCAGACACCGTCTCCTTATCCAGTTTCAGATAGCGGCCGAACCGGATCATCAGCGCCGATACGGCGATCGAATGCAGGAAAGTTGTTTCGTCCTTCGATTTCAGCCGCGTCATGCTGAGCAGAATATCGGCATTGTGCTCCGTCGAGCTTGCGATCTGCGTGATGATCGGAGCGACGGCCGCGACCGTGACGTCGCCGCCGGCTTGGGCATCGTCAAAGATGCCTTTCAGCAATGCGGTCGCTTCGTTGAGAATTTTGGCAATTGCCGCCTTTTGTTTTTCCGTAGCGGCGTAGGAGGTGCGCGGCGCCCTGGCGGGTGGGGCCGGGTGTGGCGAAGCATCCAGCCCTTTGGCGGTGTTGATGAAGACACCGCTGACATTGCTGTGCTTTAGCGTTCGGGCGTCCGTCTCGCTTTCCAGCAGAAAGCGACGCCCGGCAAGCGGCGTGTTCAACCACGAACCTTCAAGAGATTCTATGAACATTCCGACACGTAGCTGACTTGTCTCAATGCGCTTGAGCATGATTCCCGCTGTCGATGGTCTTCCGGCTCATAATGATTGCGATGTACCCTCCAAGTACACCGCCTTCTACATTTATGCTTTAATGATTAATAAAAAATCGATGGACATTGTATTTTAGAGCGCCTGAAAATTCGCGCATGAAAAAGCCCCCGCACAGGCGTGAGGGGGCTTGCCGGAGCAATATCGATAGGGGGGCGACGACCTTACCCGCGTTCCGAAAGGGCTGCTTCGCCCTTTTTCTCGCGCACGAGATTGATGAAGCGGCGGAAGAGGTAGTGGCTGTCCTGCGGCCCGGGCGAGGCTTCCGGATGATGCTGCACGGAAAACACCGGCTTGCCGGTCAGCCGCAGGCCGCAATTGGTGCCGTCGAACAGCGAAACATGGGTTTCCTCGACACCGACCGGAAGCGACTTGGCATCGACGGCGAAGCCGTGGTTCATCGAGACGATCTCGACCTTGCCGGTGGTGTGGTCCTTGACCGGATGGTTGGCGCCATGGTGGCCCTGGTGCATCTTCTCGGTCTTGGCGCCGAGCGCGAGACCCAGCATCTGGTGGCCGAGGCAGATCCCGAAGACCGGGATGTCGGTCTTGATCAGCTCTTGAATGACCGGAACGGCGTACACGCCGGTCGCCGCCGGGTCGCCGGGGCCGTTCGACAGGAAGATGCCGTCGGGCTTCTGCGCCAAGACCTCTTCCGCCGTGGTCGAGGCCGGCATGACGGTGACCTTGCAGCCGAGGCCGGTGAACAGGCGCAAAATATTGCGCTTGACGCCGTAGTCGAGCGCCACGACGTGATGGGTCGTGCCGGCTTCGGCCAGCTCGTCATACCCCTCGTTCCAGACCCAGGGCTTTTCGCTCCAGCGCGAGGACTGGCCGGAGGAGGCGACCTTGGCGAGATCGAGGCCTTCGAGGCCGCTCCAGGCCTTGGCTTCCGCCTTCAGCGTGTCGATGTCGAAAACGCCGTTCGGGTCATGCGCGATGACTGCGTTCGGTGCGCCGTTCTCGCGAATCCAGGCGGTCAGTGCGCGGGTGTCGATGCCGCACATGCCGATGATGCCGCGGGCCTTCAGCCACGCGTCGAGGTGCTTTGCGGCCCGGTAGCTCGAAGGGTCGGTGATGTCGGCCTTGAAGATGACGCCGACCGCGCCGTGGCGGGCCGCCGGCGTCAGGTCTTCGATGTCCTCGTCATTGGCGCCGATATTGCCGATATGCGGGAAGGTGAAGGTAACGATCTGCCCGAGATAGGAAGGGTCGGTCAGGATTTCCTGATAGCCGGTCAGCGCCGTGTTGAAGCAGACCTCGGCCTGCACCTTGCCGGTCGCGCCGATGCCTTTGCCTGTAATCACCGTGCCGTCGGCCAGAACGAGCAGGGCGGTTGGTTTCTCGGTGGTCCAGGGGTTTGTCGCGGTCATGTCTTCATCCCGTTCAGGCGGCGTGCGGCAGACGTTCGATAGAACGCCACCCGGCCGTTTTGGTTCGCAGGCGGAGGGACGCGGGCGATGGGCGCGCGCTGTCAGGCCTGGTCACGATGTTTGTGCAGGTGACGGTCAATAGCCGCCGCATGGCCGAAGGTCAATCTTGAAGACGCCGGGATCGGCCTTTTCCCTCGGCTTTTGCAGCAGACGTGCGCAATTCAGTTGCTCCTGCTTGTCCGGCTGGTTTATGGAACGTCATCAACAGGAGTAAGGATAATGATGCGCGATCAACTCGCTGCCGCCCTCAAGGATGCGATGAAATCGAAGGATGCGCCGCGGCTTTCGACGATCCGTCTGGTTCAGGCCGAGATCAAGACGCGGGACATCGCCAACCGTGGCGCCGGCAAGGGCGACGCGAGCGATGACGAAATCCTGCAGATCATGGCAAAGATGGTCAAGCAGCGCGAGGAATCGGCGAAGATCTACGAAGACAATGCCCGCCCGGAACTCGCCGCCAAGGAGCGTGCGGAAATCGTCGTGGTTCAGGATTTCATGCCGAAGCAGTTGAGCGAGGCGGACGTCCGCGTCAACGTCGCCGCTGCGATCGCCGAGCTCGGCGCGAGCGGTCCGAAAGACATGGGCAAGGTCATGGCGGTGCTCAAGGAGCGCTATGCCGGCCAGATGGATTTCGCAAAAGCCTCGTCTACGCTGAAAGAGCTTCTCTCGGCGTCGTGACCGGCGTTTCGCCGGCCACCGCCTGATTGAAGGCTTGGTCGATGATCGCGAACTTCTCGGCCTGATAGCGCCAGTATTCCCCGATGAAACCCTGCGAGAGCCAGAGGTGGTTCTTGCCGGCGCGTTCCTCCATGCCGAGGCTGCCCATCCCTGTTGCCTTGCTGATCAGCCTTTTCAGGTGGGTTTTCGAGATCATGTAGCGCCGGCAGATATCGCCGGACGAGATCGGTCCGAGATCGACCCGGGTGTCGGCGGGATTAAAATCGCCGATGCGCGAAATGAAGTAGTCCATGACCACGCCGCCGGAATTGGCCCAGGTGAAGAGATTGAAGGTCTCGCCGGGATTGCGGACCGAATGGTTTTTGAGGATGCCGTCGGCGATCCGCGGCTGTATCCGCGCAAACAGCGGATTTCCATAGGGCACCTGGCTGGCACGGGTGCCGCCGTCCAGCCCGTCGAGGATGGCGAGGTGGGCATTCAGCCATTTCCAAACGGCCTGGTAGGCGATTTCCGTCGGCTCGAGCGGGCGCATGCGCCGGTCCGGCGGATTGTCGCTGTAGCGCACGAACCGATAGGCGAGCATTTCCTGGATGAAGGCGGCGGCGGTGTTGCGGCTGGCTATGCCATGCGCGACCGCGGTGCTGACGAAACGACCGGCATAGAGGTCGGTTGCCGGATCCGCCGGATTGCGGTCGTAGTGGAGCGCCAGCCCCGCCTGCGCCATCAGCCAGCGCTGCTGCGAAGCGAAGACCGACATCAGCCGCGGATTTTCGCTGAACATGATCGTCATTTCCCGTGCGCAGACGCGCATGGCGGAAAAGAAGTCTGGGCTGGTGGCGAGATGGCCTGCATCAAACGACATGACGGTTGTTCCAGCTGACACTCCCGCAAGTCTTCGTCAGGTCACGGGCCGGATGTCAATTTGTTTGTTGTGACGGGGTCGTGTCGGCCGCCGCATGGATCCGTAACTATCCGTTCTTTTTATTTTTTTGTTCGCTCATAAAATGGCGCAGGACTGCATTGATCCGAGTTTGATAGCCTTTGCCACTCTGCTTGAAAAAGTCGATGACATCTTCATCCAGCCGGATCGAAACGGCCTTCTTCGGCAGAGGAAAGACAATCGTGGCTTTTGACCAGTCGATATTCATGAATTCCGCCCAGTCGGGATCGTCCCGCATGGCAGCGAGAATGTCTTCGTCCGTCTGTGCGGCTACGCGGTCCCAATCTGTGCGATCCTCGCCCGTGACGATTTTCTTACGGATTTCATCCAGCGAATGTCTGACGATATTTTCTTTGTTCATCTTTGCGTGCCGCGCGGGCTGAAATGATCCTGCAAGACTCATCCCGCATCGTATAGACGATTGCGATCAGAGTTCCCGACGAAGGGCAAATCGCCAGCGTGCGGACTTCTCCGTTTTTGTCGGACCGAATTTCGACGCGCGGTTCATTCAACGCGGCAGCTGCAATCGGAAAGTCGATACGGTGCTTTTGAAAGTTTATAGCGCGTTTGTTTTCATCCCATTCGAAGGATGAGAACTTTGTGTCTGTGTGCAGCATATTCCGGCTTTCGACCAATGTTTCGTTTAAGCACACACACATTGAATATATAAATGTATATACAATCCGGTCTTTCGTCAACCTGTGAATTGCGGGCATGACGCGCCTGCTTGCTGGCGCGCCCGTCGATTGCCATCTATAGGAAAGCCAACCCCAGAGGACAGAATGCGCTTTTCACCGACCTTTCTTGACGAGATTCGCGACCGCGTTCCGATATCGGACGTGATCGGCAAGCGCGTCAGCTGGGATCGAAAGAAGACCAATGCGTCGAAGGGCGACTATTGGGCCTGCTGTCCTTTCCACGGCGAAAAATCGCCGAGCTTCCACTGCGAGGACCGCAAGGGGCGCTACCACTGCTTCGGTTGCGGCGTGTCGGGCGATCATTTCCGCTTCCTGACCGAACTCGACGGCATGAACTTTCCTGAAGCCGTGCAGCAGATCGCCGATCTCGCCGGTGTCGCCATGCCGCAGCCGGACCCGGAGGCCGAGAAGCGCGACAAGGAACGCACCAGCCTGCAGGATGTCATGGAAATGGCAACGCAGTTTTTCCAGGATCAGCTGCAGACCGCAAACGGCGCCAAGGCGCGCGCCTATCTGCGCGACCGCGGCCTGACCGGTCGTACGATCGAGACCTTCCGCCTGGGCTTTGCGCCGGAAAGCCGCAACGCGCTGAAGGAGCATCTTGCTGGCAAGGGCGTGCAGAAGGATCAGATCGAGGCCTGCGGGCTGGTGGTTCACGGCCCGGACATTCCGGTCTCCTACGACCGCTTCCGGGACCGGATCATGTTCCCGATCCTGTCGTCGCGGGAAAAGGTCATCGCGTTTGGCGGGCGCGCCATGTCGCCGGATGCGCCGGCCAAATATCTCAATTCCAACGAGACGGAGCTCTTCCACAAGGGCAACGTGCTCTACAATTTCGCTCGGGCGCGGCGGGCGATGTCCGGGGCGGACGGGGCGGGGACTATCATCGCCGTCGAAGGCTATATGGACGTGATCGCCCTGCATCAGGCCGGCGTGGAAAATGCCGTGGCGCCGCTCGGAACGGCGCTCACCGAAAACCAGCTGGCGCTGCTCTGGAAACTGACGTCGCAGCCGGTTCTCTGCTTTGACGGCGATGGCGCCGGTGTCCGCGCCGCCAATCGGGCGGTCGATCTTGCGCTGCCGCATCTGAAGCCCGGTTTTTCCGTGCGCTTCGCCATGCTGCCGGACGGCAAGGACCCGGACGATCTGGTCAAGCACGAGGGCAGGGCGCCATTCGACAAGGTTCTGGCCAATGCCCGCTCGCTATCGGAAATGGTCTGGATCCGGGAAGTCCAGGGCGGCGGCTTCGATACGCCGGAAAAGCGCGCAGAACTCGAGGCGCGGCTGAAACAGATCACCGCCGTCATCGCCGATGAAAACGTGCGGCGCCACTACGGCCAGGACGTGCGCGACCGGCTGAATGCGTTTTTCCAGGGTCCGTCCCGCCAGCAGTCCGGTCAGCGCGGCAGTTTCGAGCGCGGTCCCCGGCAGAATTCGGGGCGCAACGGCCCAGCGGGACGCGGCGGACAGCCGGCCCAGCGGGCGGGCACCGGCGCGATCTCGGATCGCCTGGCGCGCTCGTCCATGGTCAGCGGCAATCAGGCGCTGCCGCCCTTGCGGGAAAGCGTGCTGGCGCTGACCATCGTCAACCATCCGCAACTGCTGTTCGAGGAATATGACGAAGTCTCGGCCATCGACTACGAAAACCGCGACATGCAGAAATTCTGGTCGGCGGTGCTGAACGCAGCTGCCGCCAGCGGCCCTCGGCTGACGCGCGAAGCGCTGGTCGAGACGCTGGAGGCGGAAGGGTTCGGAACGCTCCTCAAGGCGCTCGACCAGCAGATCCGTTTTGCCCGCCTCTGGACCGCAACCGCCGCCGCCGCGCCCGAGGATGCGCTCGAGGGCTATCGCCAGGCCATGTCGCTGCACAAACGCACCAAGGCGCTGCTGTGGCAGCGGCGCGAGCTGGAGAACGAGCTGGCCTATGCAACCGAGGAAGGCGACGGCGAGACCGTGTCGCAGGTCCTGCGCAGTCTCCAGGAAGTCCAGCTCGAAGTGGTGCGGATGGAAAACCAGGAAGCCATCATCGACGGCTTCGGCGTCCTCTCCGGCCGCATCAAGGGCCCGGCGGGAAAGTAGATTTCCCTGCGGCGCCGGCGGATGCCCAAATCCGTTGCCAACCGTTCAGGTGAATGGCCCTGCATCAGGGCATCGTGGCCGCAAACGACTGCCTCATGCAATTTCCCGTCAATTCTTTGCGGAACCATCAGTGTATCCGGTCGTTAACCCTGCGTGAAACAATGGCGACCTGCCCGAACGGCCGGCGCCGCAACGATAAGATACACGAGGAGAAAACATCATGAAAAAGGCTCTTACCATTGCCCTTGCGGCTGCCCTTTCGACCGCGCCGCTCGGTGGTCTTGCCTTCGCGCAGACCACGAACTCCACCACCCCAATGGCCGCAACGTCGGCGATGACTGACGACATGGTGACGGTGGTCATCATTTCCGACCAGACCCCGGATGAAACGGAAACGCAGCAGATTCCGGAAATGTACAAGAATGCGACCCCGGAAACCGCAGCGAGCGCCCAGACGGAAATCAAGTCCGATCCGGCGCTGCTCGACATTCTGACCAAAAAGAATGTCCAGATTGAAAATGTCGTCGGCGTCCAGACCGCGGCCAGCGGTGGCAAGATCGTCTACGTCAAGTAACACTTGATCGTCTACGTCAAGTAAGACTTGGCGCATCGTTAAAAAGGGCTCCGGATATCCGGGGCCCTTTTTCGTTTGGGCGAGGCGAAATGTTTTCACGCCTCTCCTTCGACGGTCGTAAAAGGAACAAATTGACCCGCTCATGTGTTTTTCGTCTCGGTTTTTGGGAGGAAATCGACATGCAGATTGAATACGAAAAGAATTGCTGCGACCTCAGGTGGCATATTCCCGTCAGCGTCCTTTTGGGCCATAGCCTTCCGGAAGACATCCACGGTCCCTATGAAGCGCTCAACTGTCTGACGCACCGCTGGCCGGAGGAGCGCGGCGAGCACTATGAGCGCGCACGCCAGCTGTGCATGGCCGCCATGGGCCGCCGCATTCCCGCGGAAATCGTCCGCGAAGCCTTTGTCGCCGCAAGCGGGGAGGCGGGGCTGCTGGTCCTGACTCAAGGTGACCTGACTCAGGGGCATGACTCCGCGAGAGACGCCGGACGTCCGGCAATGTCGTAGGCGCCTCCGATCGGGAGATCATTATCGCGCTTGGCCGCGGAATCGTGCCATAGTCGGGACCTGCACGAGAAAGAATTCATGTCCCAGCCGCACAGTTCCATGTCCCGTTCGACCGATCCACTTTTTGCCGGTTCCGGCACAGCCTCAACTCCGCTCGATGTCCTGAAGAGGATTTACGGCTTCTCCGCCTTTCGTGGAAAACAGCAGGCGGTCGTCGATCACGTCGTTTCCGGCGGCGATGCGGTGGTGCTGTTTCCGACCGGCGCGGGAAAGTCGCTCTGCTTCCAAATTCCGGCGCTGTGCCGGCTAGGCGTCGGCATCGTGGTCTCGCCGCTGATCGCCCTGATGCGCGATCAGGTGGAGGCGCTGAAACAGTTGGGCGTCCGGGCCGCGGCGCTGAATTCGTCCCAGACGCGGGAGGAGGCCGTCGCGGTGCGCAGGGCATTGTCCGCAGGGGAGCTTGATCTGCTCTATGTGACGCCGGAGCGCATCCTGACGCCCGGCTTTCACGATATGCTCGGCAATGCCCGGATCGCGCTGTTTGCCATCGACGAAGCGCATTGCGTTTCGCAGTGGGGGCATGATTTTCGCCCGGAATATCGCGAACTCGGCCAGCTCGGCGAGCGTTATCCGGGCGTGCCGCGCATCGCGCTGACGGCAACTGCCGATCCGCATACGCGTGAAGACATCATCGATCGCCTCGGCCTGCGCGGCGGCGAAGTCTTCACCACGAGTTTCGACAGGCCCAACATCGCCTATGAAATCGTCGAGCGCGACCAGCCGCGCCAGCAGCTCCTGCGCTTCCTGTCGCGCCACAAGGGGTCGAGCGGTATCGTCTATTGCCTGTCGCGCGCCAAGGTCGAGGACACGGCGGAATGGCTGGAGACGCAGGGCGTGCGGGCGCTTCCCTATCACGCCGGCATGGACCGCGCGGTGCGCGACGCCAACCAGGATGCTTTCCTCAAGGAGGAAGACCTCTGCCTCGTGGCGACCGTCGCCTTCGGCATGGGCATCGACAAGCCGAACGTGCGCTATGTCGCCCATCTCGATCTGCCGGGCTCCGTCGAGGCCTATTATCAGGAGACCGGTCGCGCCGGGCGCGACGGGCTGCCGTCGGAGGTCTGGATGGCCTACGGCATGGCCGACGTCATTCAGCGCTCGCGCATGATCGACGAAGGGCAAGCCTCCGACGAAATCAAGCGGGTCGAGCGATCAAAGCTGAACGCTTTGCTCGCGATCTGCGAGACCGCCGGGTGCCGACGACAGGCGATCCTCAAGCACTTCGGCGAGGCGCATGGCGGCCGATGCGGCAATTGCGACACCTGCAACACCCCGGTCGAAACCTGGGACGGCACGGAGGCCGCGATCAAGGCGTTGGCCGCCGTCTACCGTACCGGAGAGCGCTTCGGCACCGGCCACGTCGTCGATGTGCTGATGGGCGTCACCAACGAAAAGACCCAGCGCTTCGGCCATGTCGACATGCCGGTCTTCGGTGCCGGCAAGGATGTCCCGGCGAAAACATGGCAATCCGTCTTCCGGCAGCTGCTGGCGGCCGGGCTCGTCCATGTCGATCAGACCGCCTTCGGCGCCCTGAAGCTGACGGAGGATGCGAGCGCCGTTTTCAAGCGCCAGCGCCAGATCCTGTTTCGCAAGGACCGCCCGACCTCGGGCAAGGCCAAAAGCGCGCGGGGCGCCCCGTCCAGCGCGAAATCCAGCCTGTCGGAGAGGGATGGTGAATTGTTCGAGGCCCTGCGCAATGTCCGCATGACGATCGCCAAGGGGCTTTCCGTGCCGCCCTATGTCGTTTTTCCCGATACGACGCTGATTGCCTTTGCGACGGAGCGACCGGGAAGCCGAACGGATCTGCTCGGCATTTCCGGCGTCGGCCAGTCGAAGCTCGAGAAATACGGGGATTTGTTTCTGGCAGCGATCCGGGAGCATGCCTGAGGCGGTGGTTCGCCATCGCTGTGTCTATGTTCAACAAAAACAAAAGGGAGAAACACGATGACAAGCCTGAACCTGCCGCTCGAAGGCGCATGCCGTTGCGGCAACGTCCGCCTGAGGATCAGCGCGCCGCCGCTCGTCACCATGGCCTGCCACTGCACCGGCTGCCAGCGCATGTCCGGCAGCGCCTATTCGCTCAGCGCGGCAATCCCGAGCGAAGGTTTTGCGGTCATCGCGGGAACGCCGGTCCTCTCCGGAAAGAGCCCGGACGCCGGGCATCACTTCTGCCCGGACTGCATGACCTGGATGTTCACCCGCCCGCAGGGTATGGATTTCTTCGTCAATGTCCGCCCGACCATGCTCGATGACACCAGCTGGTACAGCCCGCTCGTCGAAACCTTCACCTCCGAAAAGCTG
Organism: Hyphomicrobiales bacterium; assembly: GCA_900472785.1. Taxonomy (GTDB): domain Bacteria; phylum Pseudomonadota; class Alphaproteobacteria; order Rhizobiales; family Rhizobiaceae; genus Pararhizobium. The sequence continues at coordinate 23,214 of UCJH01000045.1, forward strand.
GCCTTTGCCGAGACCGGCGCCAAGCACAGCTATCCCGCATTTCCGCCGATGGAGGATTTCGAGGGGCTGATCGCCGAATATGCGGCGCGCTGAACCGTCGTCTCCGCTTGTCTCGCCCGGCCCCTACATCCTGACCGTCATCCCGCCATCCACCGTCAACACATGCCCGTTGACAAACGACGCCGCCTCGCTGGCGAGAAAAAGCGCCGCGCCGGCGATTTCGTCCGGTCGCCCCCAGCGCTGGGCCGGGATACGCTGACGCACGAACGGCATCACATCCTCGTCGGCGGCCATCGCGGCATTGGTCTCGGTGGCAAACCAGCCGGGCGCGATGGCGTTGCTGGTGATGCCGAAAGGGCCGAATTCGACGGCCATGGAGCGCATCAGGCCCGTCAATCCCTGCTTGGCGACGGGATAGATGCCGTCTCCCGGCATCGCCACCTGACCGTTGATCGAGGTGATCGATATCAACCGGCCGTAGCCGTGCCGCTTCATGAGCGTGGCGGCATCGCGAGACAGGGTGAGGGCTGCGATCAGGTCCGTCTGGATCAGGTCGAGGATGGCGGCGTCGTCGAAATCCGACAGGGGCCGCCGGTCGCGGGCGCCGACATTGTTGACGAGGATGTCGAGCCGTCCATGCTGCCGTTCGATACCGGCAAGCGTTGCGCGCTGCGCGTCCCGGTCGGTGATATCGAAGGCGGCGGCTTGCGCGCTGCCGCCCGCTGCCGTGATGGCAGCGACAGCCTCCTCCAGCGTTGCGGCTGTTCGCCCGGTAATGACGACATGGGCACCGGCTTGCGAAAGCGCACGGGCAATTTCCAGCCCGAGGCCACGCCCGCCGCCGGTCACCAGCGCGACCCGGTCGTTCAGGGAAAATCTGTCGAAAATGCTCATGGAGTTCCTCGTGGCATGGATGGTAACGCCATCGACACCGAAATACTGGACTTAGTCAACTATTTTCGCAGCCGAGCGTCCTCGCTGGGACAGCCCGTCAAGCGATCACTGCGCTGCCGGAACCGGGCAGCTCAGGTCGCCTTCCTCGCAGGACAGATAGGTCTGCAGGTCCTTGACCCGGCTCTGCGTCAGCCCATCGAGGCAGAGGGAATGGATCATCGGATAGGCGCTGCCCTCAGCCACTGCGGAAGAGGAGAATGTGCATTCGGCGTCGCGAAACGACACCCACGCCTTTTGGGCCGTGACGAGAAGCTTGGTGGTTGCGGCATCGTCCTTGAGCCGCGCTGTAACCTGCTTGTAGAGATCATTCAGCTGCTTGTCCGATTTCTTGAAGCCTTCGCTGGCGCAGACATCCATCGTCGTCTGGTCGGATGCGTTGGCGCAATCCTCGGCCGCCCGCGCCGTCCCGGCTGCTAGCAATGCCAGCGCGGCACACAGAATCATGCGTTTCATGAAGTCCTCCTTGATCACGCCCCAATACTTGAATGTCCTTGCGGGCGAAGTCTAGGCAGTCTGCGGATGTATCGGCAACAACAAGTTGCCTGCACCGATGCGCTCCCCAGCATTTGCCTGTTTTGAAACGGCGGGCATGGAGTCTGGCGGAAAAGGATGCGGGCATATCGTGTTCGCGCCGCGTCCTGCCGCTCTCTTTCGCTGTTATTGGGAGAGGAATATGGTAGGTCTCCATCGCAATCCGATCCCGAGCCTTTGAAAGCGGAATTCATGACGACAGCCTTCATCGATCATCTGAAATCCGAACTGGACGGTCTGAAGTCGTCCGGCCTCTACAAGTCCGAGCGGGTCATCACCTCCAAGCAGGCCGGCACCATCGATGTCGCCTCCGGCGCCCGCGTGCTGAATTTCTGCGCCAACAACTATCTCGGTCTGGCCGACAATGCCGAGCTTGCCGAGGCCGGCAAGCAGGCCCTGGATCGTTACGGCTACGGCATGGCGTCGGTCCGCTTCATCTGCGGCACGCAGGAAGAGCACAAGCAGCTCGAGGCGCGCATCTCCTCGTTCCTCGGGCTCGAGGACACGATCCTCTATTCCTCCTGCTTCGACGCCAATGGCGGCCTGTTCGAGACGCTTCTGAACGAACAGGACGCGATCATTTCCGATGCGCTGAACCACGCCTCGATCATCGATGGCGTGCGCCTCTCGAAGGCCAAGCGTTTCCGTTACGCCAATAACGATATGACGGCGCTGGAAGAGGAACTGAAGAAGGCCGAGGGATCGCGCTTCAAGCTGATCGCCACCGACGGCGTCTTCTCCATGGACGGCATCATCGCCAACCTTCAGGGGGTCTGCGACCTCGCCGAAAAATACGGCGCCATGGTCATGGTCGATGACAGCCACGCCGTCGGTTTCGTCGGAAAGAATGGCCGCGGCTCGGCGGAATATTGCGGCGTCGAGGGACGCGTGGATATCATCACCGGCACGCTCGGCAAGGCGCTCGGCGGCGCGTCCGGCGGCTATACGTCCGGCAAGGCGGAAGTCGTCGACTGGCTGCGCCAGCGCTCGCGGCCCTATCTGTTTTCCAACACGCTCGCTCCGGTCATCGCGAGCGCCTCGCTCAAGGTCTTCGACCTGATCGAGAACGGCGACGCGCTGCGCCAAAAGCTTGCCGCCAACGCTACGCTGTTTCGCACCGAGATGGGCAAGCTCGGCTTCACGCTGGCCGGCGAAGGCCATCCGATCATTCCGGTCATGCTCGGTGAGGCGACGCTCGCGCAGGAGATGGCGGCAAAAATGCTGGAAAAAGGCGTCTACGTCGTCGGCTTCGCCTTCCCGGTCGTGCCCAAGGGCCAGGCCCGCATCCGCACCCAGATGTCGGCCGCCCACAGCGAGGCGGATGTCCGGCGCGCGATCGCGGTGTTTGAAGATGTGGGTAAGGAATTGGGTGTGATCTGAGGCGGTGGTATTTACCCCTCACCAACTTCGGCCAAGGGTTCGCTGATGCTCACCCGGCCTGCGTATCCTCTCCCACAAGGGGAGAGGTAGGGTGCCACAATCACCGTCCCTTACATGAGGCAAGATGGTGCGGCAGGTTTTACCTCTCCCCTTGCGGGAGAGGATAGTAAGCCCGCGTGAGACGCAGTCGAACGCTGGGCGCACTTGGTGAGGGGGAGCCGAAAGGCTAAACCCAATAAGGACGCAAGAAATGACCAACATGATGAAAGCCCTCGTCAAAGCGAAACCGGAAGTCGGCCTCTGGATGGAGACCGTGCCGGTGCCGGAGGTCGGTCCGAGCGATGTGCTGATTCGGGTGAAGAAATCCGCCATCTGCGGCACCGACGTGCATATCTGGAACTGGGACAGCTGGGCGCAGAAGACCATTCCCGTGCCGATGGTGGTCGGCCACGAATTCTGCGGCGAAATCGCCGAAATCGGGTCCGCCGTCACCAAATATCATGTCGGCGACCGGGTGTCGGGCGAGGGCCATATCGTCTGCGGCAAGTGCCGCAACTGCCGCGCGGGCAGGGGGCATCTGTGCCGCAACACGCTTGGCGTCGGCGTCAACCGTCCGGGCTCGTTCGGCGAATTCGTCTGCATTCCGGAAGCCAATGTCGTGCCGATCCCCGATGACGTGCCCGACGAGATCGCCGCCATCTTCGATCCGTTCGGCAATGCCGTCCACACCGCCCTGTCCTTCGATCTGGTCGGCGAGGACGTGCTCGTCACCGGCGCCGGGCCGATCGGCATCATGGGCGCGATGGTCGCCAAGCGCTCCGGCGCCCGCAAGGTGGTGATCACCGACATCAATCCCGTGCGGCTGGCGCTGGCCGAGAAAATGGGCATCGATTATGTCGTCGACGCCTCGAAGGAGAGCCTGTCGGACGTGATGAAGCGCATCGGCATGACCGAGGGCTTTGATGTCGGGCTGGAAATGTCGGGTGCCGCGCCGGCCTTCCGCGACATGATCGACAAAATGAACAATGGCGGCAAGATCGCCATCCTCGGCATCGCGCCGACCGGCTTCGAGATCGACTGGAATAAGGTGATCTTCAAGATGCTCAACCTCAAGGGCATCTATGGCCGCGAAATGTTCGAGACCTGGTACAAGATGATCGCCTTCGTCCAGGGCGGCCTCGACCTTGCACCGATCATCACCCACCGAATCGGCATCGACGATTTCCGCGACGGCTTCGAGGCCATGCGATCGGGCAATTCCGGCAAGGTGGTGATGGACTGGATGTGATCCCGAAGGACACGGGCGCCGCCGCGATTCAAAACCGCCCGCCGCCCTTGTCTTTTCCCAACCAGTCCCTACATCTCAGCAACACTGGGTTCGGCGGAAAATGGCCGCTCGCGGTGTTTTTTGCCGATTTGAACGGTTTTTCACCGGAAACGCTTGACGTAACCAAAAATTGTGGGAATCACCATTTCTATATACAGAAGGTGAAATGGGTACGGCGGATACGATCATCATTGCTGTGATGTCTGAAGGGCGCTGCTGTCGCAGTTGGCCTGTGGCCATGACCGGTGTCGTGGTTAATCAGGAATTAAAGTTCATCCCGTTACGTCAGGGGTAATGATTCGCGGCAGGCATGCCTCACATGCCTGAGCCCCAGAGAGGGTTTTACCGCTCACACGTTTATGCTGTCCAAGGAAAGCGACGATACATGGCAACCAAAGTCAAAGAGAACGACGAAGCAGAAGCTGAACGCGAAGGTGCTCCGGATGGCCCGCTTCTCGATCTCTCGGATGACGCGGTCAAGAAAATGATCAAGGCCGCCAAGAAGCGCGGCTATGTCACCATGGACGAACTGAATGAAGTCCTGCCGTCCGATCAGGTCGATCCTGACCGGATCGAGGACATCATGGCCATGCTCAGCGAAATGGGCATCAATGTCGTCGAGGACGAGGAAGCCGACGAAGGTGCCGCCGCGTCCGAAGAGGAAGACGGCGATTCCGACGGCGAGAGCGAGGGCGGCGAACTGGCCCCTTCGAGCGGCACCGCGCTTGCGACTGCCAAGAAGAAAGAGCCGACCGACCGCACCGACGATCCGGTGCGCATGTACCTGCGCGAAATGGGCTCGGTGGAGCTTCTCTCGCGCGAAGGCGAAATCGCCATTGCCAAGCGCATCGAGGCCGGCCGCGAGACCATGATCGCAGGTCTCTGTGAGAGCCCGCTGACCTTCCAGGCCATCATCATCTGGCGCGACGAACTCAACGAGGGCAACACGCTGCTGCGCGAGATCATCGATCTCGAAACCACCTATTCCGGCCCGGAAGCCAAGGCTGCACCGCAGTTCCAAAGTCCTGAGAAGATCGAGGCCGACCGCAAGGCCGCCGAAGAGAAGGAAAAGAACCGCAAGCCGCGCGCCGCAAACGACGACGACGTCACCAATGTCGGCGGCGAAGGCCTGCCGTCCGAGGAAGAGGAAGAGGACGACGACGAGTCGAACCTGTCGCTCGCCGCCATGGAAGCGGAACTGCGTCCGCAGGTCATGGAAACCCTCGATACGATCGCCGAGACCTACAAGAAGCTGCGCAAGCTGCAGGACCAGCAGGTGGAAGCCCGCCTTGCCGCCACCGGTACGCTGTCGCCTGCCCAGGAGCGCCGCTACAAGGAGCTGAAGGACGAGCTGATCACGGCCGTGAAGTCGCTGTCGCTCAACCAGAACCGCGTCGACAGCCTCGTCGAGCAGCTTTACGACATCAACAAGCGTCTCGTGCAGAACGAAGGCCGCCTGCTGCGTCTGGCCGAATCCTACGGCGTCAAGCGGGACTCGTTCCTGGAGCAGTATTCCGGCGCCGAGCTCGATCCGAACTGGATGAAGTCGATTAGCAATCTGGCCGCCAAGGGCTGGAAGGAATTCGCCCGCAGCGAAAACTCGATGATCCGCGACATCCGCGCCGAGATCCAAAACCTTGCTACAGAGACGGGTATCTCGATCTCCGAGTTCCGCCGCATCGTCCACATGGTCCAGAAGGGCGAGCGCGAAGCCCGCATCGCCAAGAAGGAAATGGTCGAAGCCAACCTGCGCCTCGTCATCTCGATCGCCAAGAAGTACACCAATCGCGGCCTGCAGTTCCTCGATCTCATCCAGGAAGGTAACATTGGTCTGATGAAGGCGGTCGACAAGTTCGAGTACCGCCGCGGCTACAAGTTCTCGACCTATGCGACCTGGTGGATCCGCCAGGCGATCACCCGCTCGATCGCCGACCAGGCCCGCACGATCCGCATCCCCGTGCACATGATCGAGACGATCAACAAGATCGTCCGCACATCGCGCCAGATGCTGCACGAGATCGGCCGCGAGCCGACCCCGGAAGAGCTGGCCGAAAAGCTCGCCATGCCGCTCGAAAAGGTCCGCAAGGTCCTGAAGATCGCCAAGGAGCCGATCTCGCTCGAAACCCCGGTGGGCGACGAAGAAGACAGCCACCTCGGCGATTTCATCGAGGACAAGAACGCGCTGCTGCCGATCGACGCCGCCATCCAGGCGAACCTGCGCGAAACCACGACCCGCGTTCTCGCCTCGCTCACCCCGCGCGAGGAGCGTGTCCTGCGCATGCGCTTCGGCATCGGCATGAACACCGACCACACGCTCGAAGAAGTCGGCCAGCAGTTCTCGGTCACCCGCGAACGCATCCGCCAGATCGAGGCCAAGGCATTACGCAAGCTCAAGCACCCGAGCCGCTCCAGAAAGCTGCGCTCGTTCCTCGACAGCTGATCGAACCGCGATCGTTGCGAACAAAAACGCCGGGCTCAATGCCCGGCGTTTTTGTTTACGCTGTGCGTCGGCGCCGGCATCCGCCACATCCAGTCTCTTGTCCTTCTCCCGGCGGCCTTGCCGCTCTCGTTTGAAAACGCAGGATCCTACTTGATATTCCGCTTCCGCACACCAAAGTGAAAACAGGATTTTGATGTCGCTCTCCTGTGTCCTCAGGATGGCGCGCGTAAAAGGCAATGATGCAGCAGGATGCGAACCATTACCCGCAGAAGCTCATAAGCTGGGGCATGATCGTCTCGATCGTGTTTCATCTCGTGCTTGCTGCCGTTGTGCTGGTGCAACTGCCGATGCCGGAACTCGAGCCGCCTGAAGAAGAAAGCATCAGCGTCGAAATCGTGCCGCCGCCGCAAGAGGTCGAAAAACCGGTGCCGGAGGAAAAGGCAGAGGACGTGCCTCCGCCCGCGGAGGACCAGCCGCAGGAGAAGCCACCGTCTGAGCAGCAGACGGCAAACAGCCCGATCCCGGTTTTGCGCCCGGTCCATGAATTTGGTGAGAAGGACACAGGCACCAGGGATGCCGATGATGGCAGCGCTTCTCGGGATGTCGCCAAACCCGTGCCCGAAGAGACCACCCCATCCCGCGAAGAAACGATCAAACCCGTGGAAACCGCAAAGCTCGACAGCAAGCCGGCAATCGAGACGCTGACGGCCCTTTCCGGGACTGAGCTTGCCAGTGCCGTCGATCCTGTGCCGGAGGTCACCGAGACGGCGCCGGAAACCTCCGCTGTGGTCGAGCCGGTAGCCGAACCGGAAAAGGCGGTGGCTGACATCCCCGAGACGAAAAAGCTGTTTTCGGAAAAGGCGAATGACGACCCGATCGCGCGCGAGGCCATGGGAAACCTGTCCCGCAGCCAGCGTGTGGCCCGCCTCTGCACCAGCGAACTTTATGCCCAGCTGAAAAACGGCTCGCCATCCTACAACCCGGACCTCGTGCCCTCCTACGATTTGGCCAAGGGAAACAAACTCGCAGTGCCGCGAGCCGCTTTTCGCGCCGACAATCGCTGGTACGATTTCGCGTTCCGCTGCGAAGTGGACGATGACGCCATGCGCATCCTGTCCTTCGGCGTCGATGTCGGCGAAGAGGTTCCGAAAAGCCAGTGGCGAAGCAGAAAGTTTCCGGCGTCTTAGAACGATGCTTCAGTGTATTTGCCGCCGGATGCGGCTCTGTTTATCAGCAGCCGCATCCGGCGGATAGGCGATCAGGTGTTTTCGTCGCACTCCGTGATTTCACAGGTCGATTCCGTCGTCGTGTGGCTGGCGCATTCGTCCAGCGCCTTCTGCGTCGCGCCACCTTCGCTGTCATAGCTGTAGCTGTAACCGTAGCTTCCTTCTTCCGAAACGGCGATGCAGCCCCAGGCAAAGGCCGAACCGGTGGACGCAAGGACCGCTCCGGTCAAAACGACAACGGACAGGCAGGTTCTGAATGTAATCGGCATTGTATCCTCCATTATATGTTCGGGCGCTTCGTAGCCGGCGGCCTCGATACTTGTTTTAGAATTTTCGAAAGCACACCTCAACCGGCCAAGCCGACACATTACTGGTGAGGTTGATGCCGTGTCGTGGGTCCGGGCGCTGCAGAAAGCGTCGGGCCTGGTTTCCAGATCCAGGGCCAAGGTCTCCAAAAGGCAACCCCACCAACGCCTACCAAAGCTCATGGTACAAATCCCGCCAGTCCGGATTCATGGTCTCGATCAGGTCGATCTTCCATTTGCGATACCAGCGCTTCAGCGATTTTTCGCGCTGGATCGCCGTGCCGATCTGCAGATGTTCCTCGTACGACACGAGCTCCGTGCAGCCGTATTTGGCCGTGAAGCCGGGCGTCGCGCCTTCGCGGTGCTCGCAAATCCGGCGTTCGAGATCGGAGGTCACGCCGATGTACAGCGTGCCGTGCTTGTGATTTGTGACGATGTAGACATAGCCCGCCATGGTATGATGATGCTTGCGGATGGATCCTCGGGTCAAGCCCGAGGATGACGGCTTTGGTGGTCGAGCAAGGCTACAGAATGGGCCCCGTATCCTCCTGTGGTACAAAGCCGGTGATCATTCTCTACGTCCACCTCCCCTCCGTCATCCTCGGGCCTGACCCGAGGATCCACAGCCAGTCCCGCAAAACCCGGCCGCCTCCCAAAAAAACATCATCCCCGTTTTCCCCGCCTGCGTCACCTATGCCTACAATGGCCTCGTCCTGCCATCGGATACACCGGATGAGCGTTGCCGGCGAGGCGGGACCGGTGCCTTGGGGGATGGCGGAACGCCCGTTTGAGACCGGGGGCTGCGTGAAAGGTGGTTCTCCCCCGGACATTTGGATGGTCCGGGCGTGCCGGGCGTGCTCCGCCGTCGAAGGACGGTCCTGGCCACAAGCCCCGCCTTATTGGAAGGCCTGGCGGGTAAGAGGTCGGGCCGAGGCATCGGAGGCTTGCGTTCCAAAAGAACGGAAGCGCAGAAGAACCTGAGAAGCGCGGCAAAAGACACCGAAACGGGGCACGGCGCGTGTCACCTTACTTCCTCTACCTGAGGCACCCGTCGTGCCCCGGCCGAATGCAGCCGTGTTTTCTCGAAAGCCGGCATCCTGCGAAATGTCACAACACGGGCGAATGCGCCGCGTGAACGCGAAATTGTGCCCATGAAAAGAAGAGGAGAACGCCATGCCGGTCCGTGCATCCGAAAAATCGCCGCTCGAGCCCGCACTTTTCGAAGCGCTGTGCCGTGCTGCCGCAACGCGGATGGAGGTGCCGTCCTTCTGCCGCCTGCGCCGCTGCCGCCGCGGCGCATTTTGTGACGGAAAACTCGAACCCCGCGCAATCCCGCGGTGTTTTCACAGGTCGCGAGATGTTCATGTGCTCCTGCCGGCGTGCATGGCCCGGGCGGACGACCTCTGGTTCGGTGAATTCCTCCTCGAATGGATCCTTTGCCACGAGGATTATTTCGATCTGATCCGCCCGCCGGAGGCCGTCCGCAGCCTGCTTTCCCTTGACGAACATTGGCCGGTCTTCGATCATGACCCCGACGAGGCTTGCATACCGGCGGGCGGAGACGCAATCATGACGCGCGCAGTAAAGACGATCGTCGCCCACGCTGATTCGATCGCGGCCATCCGCAGCGAACGGGAGGCCTTGCGTTCAGGTATGAAGGGAGACTGACATGACCTATGTCGATGGATTTGTTCTGGCCGTACCGAAAGCCAATATCGAAGCCTACAAGCGCATGGCCCGCATGGCCGGGGATGTCTGGAAGGAACATGGCGCCCTTTCCTATGTCGAGTGCGTGGCCGACGACGTGCCCTATGGCGAACTGACTTCTTTTCCGCGCGCCGTTCAGGCCAAGGAGGACGAGGTCGTCATCTTTTCCTGGATCACCTACGCCTCGCGCGCCGAGCGTGATGCCATCAATGCCAAGGTCATGGCCGATCCGCGTCTTTCGCCGGAAAACGGGGACATGCCGTTTGATGGAAAGCGGATGATCTATGGCGGCTTTGAAAGCTTCCTCGAACTCTGACTCCACAGGCCGCATCGACCGGCCGTTCGTGACGGGACACATCATGCCGCAGACGATTCTGACCGTGGAAACCGATGGCCCCGGTCTCTACGAGATCACCGCGCAGGCCGCTTCGTTTCTGCGCAAGGCTGCGGTCGGGCAGGGCCTGCTGACGGTTTTCGTGCGGCACACTTCCTGTTCGCTGCTGATCCAGGAAAATGCCGATCCGGATGTCCGGCGCGATCTCGACGCCTTCTTCGAGCGGCTGGTGCCGCCGTCCGACGATCCGTCGATGCGCTGGATCATCCACACGGCCGAAGGGCCAGACGATATGCCGGCGCACATCAAGGCGGCGCTGACGTCCGTCTCCATCGGCATCCCGGTGACGGCGGGGCGGCTGGCGCTCGGCACGTGGCAGGGGATCTACCTGTTCGAGCATCGCCACCAACCGCATCGCCGCGAAATCGTCCTGCATCTGTCCGCCTGACACGTTGTGCCAGGGCCTTTTTCTTTCGGCTGGACAAGCCGATCGGGCCGGTGCAGGTTTGGAAAAGCGCGATGGTGCCGGAAAAATGTAGCGCGCCTTTTTCGGAACAGGATCAGCGCTTTGGCGTTATTGTCCGCCGGCTCCGTTCGGCGTCCCACCAACCGCCTGGGGAGGCATTATCCGTGACAGATGCACAAACGATCGCCAGCCGTTTCATGCAGGCGCTGAACGAGCGCGATTTCGATACGATCGGGATGTTTCTTGACGAGGACGTAACGCTCGATTCGATGACCGGCCAGCGCACCATCGGCGCAGGACCCTTGCGCACCGCGGTCATGAGCTATCTGCGTCACTTCGACGAGACGTTTGGAGATATCGTTCTGATGCACGACGCCTTCGGCCAGAGGGTGGCCGTCGATGTGACCGCCCGCGGCACATACCGGGAAAGCATGGCGGGCTTTCCCGCCGCCAGCAACCAGAGCTATTCCATCCCGAGCATCTTCGTCTTCGAGTTCGAGGATGGTTCGGTGACGCGGCTGAGCCACTATCGAAATTTCCGGGTTTTCGAGCAGATGCTGTCGCGCTGAGCGCCCTCGTCGATTTCCCTCCCGGCCCTGAACGTCGGATGAACAGGCAGTTCCGATTCCGTTCAGCCAGGCGCCTCTATCTTCATATCAATCGCTCGGGAAGGACCCGCAAGCTGATTGCCGGCGCCGAAAGGCCCGGCCATTTGGCCCTCGTAATGGAGAAACGACCATGAGACAGACTTTCGTAAAACTGGCGGCAATTGCCTTCATCGGGCTTTCCGGCATCGGCGCGACTGCCGCCACCGCATCGGCTGATACGCTGAGCTTCGGCATTCATTCGGACGGTATCGTTGACGTCCAGTATCGCGACCGCGATCGCGACGGATACCGTGACGAGCGTGATTGGGGCCGCAACCGCCATCACCGCCCCGGCTGGGGCCATGGCGAACGGCGCCGCGGCCGTTGCGACCCTTGGCTTGCACAGGAAAAGGCGCGTGATTTCGGCCTGCGCCGGGCGCGTGTCGTCGATGTCAGCCCACGCCGCGTTGTCGTCGAAGGCCGCCGCCACGGCGATTATCGCACCGTCGTGTTCGCCAACGCACGCGGTTGCCCGATCATCGGCCGCTGAGTGTCCGACCGTCCGGTGACCGGTACGATATGATCGATCGCTGAACCAGCATCCTTTCCGCCTTGTCTCCCCCGGCCGGCGGAAAGCATAACCCCTCGTGGTCCGCCGCGAGGGGTTTTTTCGTGCGCGCATGAAGCGTCCTCCTGACATGAAAAAAGCCCGCCCACGGTTATCCCGGGGCGGGCCTTTTTGGTCGGGTTGACCTGCCGATTTAAGGTTTGATCGCGAAGGTGACGCTGACCGAAACCGTATAGCTGTTTTCGCCATTGGCGATCGGCACGGCCTCGGCGCCGGCATCCTTGGCCATGCTGCGCATCATCGGCATCGGCTCGGGACGACCCGCGTTTTCGGAGATTTCGATAACGCGACCGATCTCGACGCCGGCCGCTTCCGCCAGCACCTTGGCCTTGGCGATCGCATCGGCGACGGCCGCCTTGCGCGCTTCGGTGATCACCGCGTCCGGCTTGTCATTGGTAAACTGAATGCTGCCGCCTTGGTTGACCCCGAGCGTCACCGCGCTGTCGATGATCTCGCCGAGCTTGGCAAGGTCGCGGACGCGGATGGTCAGCGAGTTCGCCACCTGGTAGCCGGTTAGCTCCGGCTGGCGGTTGCCGCCGTCGCTGTTGTCCGGATAGACATATTGCGGATTGATCGCAAAGCCGGACGTCTGCAGATCGCGATCCGCGATACCGGCGGTTTTCAGCGCCGCGAGAACGTCGCTCATTGCCTTGTTGTTGGCGCTGAGCGCCTCGCGCGCTGTCTTTGCATCCTTGACGACGCTGAAAGACAGGATCGCCATGTCCGGCGCGGTTGCCGAATGTCCCTCGCCGGAAACGACGATCACCGGTTCGCGCGGACCGGTCTCAGCCGCAAGCGCCTGCGTGCCGGCAAAACCGGCCAGCGCGGCGGCAAAGACGACGCCTGTGAGAAGGCGAGGAAAACGTGTGGCATTCATGATGGTGGTTCTCTCCGGTTGTTCTTGTCCCTGTCATCTTCTTGGCTTTTGATTGTGTAGGGATTGCGGCGATGTCTTGTGGGGAAAACCGTTTTCGTTTAGACGAGGGCACCGCAGCCAGCCATTGGGCTGCGGTCTGCCGGTCCTGTCCGGTACGGGCCTGTAGCTCAATGGTTAGAGCCGGCGGCTCATAACCGCTTGGTTGGGGGTTCGAGTCCCTCCGGGCCCACCATTTCTGTTTTCGCACGTTGTTTTTATTCCCTTTGTTCTGCCCCTTCACCGGGAACAATGTCAGTCGGTTGACGGACCTGATTTGGGCTGGGTGCTATGCTGGGTGAGACATTGTCTGGATTTCCTTCGAACCCCTTCGGTTGTCTCGCTAGCGATCCCAGCCGGAAGAACCTGAAATCGTTGGGAGAAAGGCGAAATGTCCCGGAATGGCACGCGCCTGTTGCGCTTCTGACCCGAAACGGGACAGGCCCGAAAGGCGGTTAACCTCCGCTTGCAATCGGCTTTGCAAATATTGCGACATGATCTCAATCTGAGGCAAATCCAGTCCAACAGGAGGCTTTCATGTCCCAGACCGCTACAACCCGTTTCGATGACGTCGAGGCCCTTGCCGGTGCGCTCTTCTCCTGGTGCGCCGAACGGAGCATTCGCCTGCGCAGCCAGGAAGGCGTGAGCGCCGCCGGCGCCGTCATCGACCTTTTTCTCTCCGGCCACCAGACGCAGGACGACCTGCTGGCTGCGCTGAACCTGCGCGATGGCGGCGAAATCGTCTTCGTGTCGTAGGCCGGCCGTCAGAGTTCGGCCGGAAACCCCGGCGCTCGCAGGTCGGTGCCGACCGAATCCTCGAGCAGCTTGACGACCTTTGACGACCAGGCATCGCCGCCATAGGCGGAGCGGGCGCGGATGAAGGTCTGCAGCGCATGCGAGGCAAGATCGAGCGGCACGCCGAACTGTTTGCCGAAGCCGAGCGCGAAGCCCAGGTCCTTCACCGCAAGATCCATCGTGAAGTTGATGTTGTAGCTGCCGTTGAGGATGACCTGGCCCTCCGTCTCATGGACGAAACTGTTGCCGGAACTGGCCTTGATGATGTTGAAGGCATCGGTGAGATCGATGCCGCCCTGCTTGGCGAGCATCAGCGCTTCGCCAGTGGCGATAAGATGGATGAAGGCGAGCATGTTGGTGATCACCTTGATCACCGCCGCCTTGCCGAGCGGCCCCGCATGAAAGATTTCGCCGCCCATCGCCTCAAGCGCCGGCCGGTGCGCGTCGAACAGGTCGCGGTCGCCGCCGGCAATCACCGTGATCTCGCCGGAGGCCGCCTTGTGCACCCCGCCGGTGACCGGCGCCTCCAGCATTCGAACACCCTTTTCAGCGGCGATCGCCGCCAGCCGCTCGATGTCTGCCTTGTCGAGCGTGCTCATCTCGATCCATGTGCCGCCGGGTTTCATACCGGCAAGGATGCCGTTTGCGCCGGATAAAACCTTTTCCGAGATTGCCGGGGAGGGCAGGCAGGTGATGACGGCATCGACATCCGCCGCGAGGGCCGCGGGCGTATCCACCCAGCCGGCACCCGAAGCGACAAGAGTCTCCGCCTTGTTGCGATCGACGTCGTTGACGGTCAGAGCGAACCCGGCCCGCAGCAGGCTGCCGGCGAGATTTGCGCCGAGATGTCCCAGTCCGATAAAGCCGTAGCGCATATCCGTCCTCCCGTTTTTGCTTGACGGCAATCATTCGCCGTTTTGGCATCGTAGCGTTTGATCGACCCGAAATGCGAGCGATCTAGGCGGCGTCCTCCAAAATCATCGCCGCACCCTTTTCCGCCACCATCATTGTCGGCGCATTGATGTTGCCGGCCGTGACATTCGGAAAGATCGAGGCATCGACGATGCGCAGGCCCGCCACGCCATGGACGCGTAGGCGGCGATCGACCACCGATGTCGCGGCATCCGGTCCCATCATGGCCGTGCCGCAGAGATGATAGATCGAGCCGCTGTTTTCACGGAAATAGTCGAGCAATGCCGCATCGCTCTCCACGGAGGGCGACGGCGAAATTTCGGCGGTGGTGACGGCAGCAAGGGCCGGCGCGCCGGCGATGCGCCGCACCAGACGGCTGCCCTGGATAACCTCGTCGATGTCGCGTTCCGTGGACAGATAATTCGGCCGGATCAGCGGCGCTGCCGTCGGGTCTTTCGAGGCGATCGTCACATGGCCGCGGCTCGTAGGGCGGCAGGAATTGAAGGCGATCAGGAAGCCCGGATAGGGCTCCGGCATCAGCCCGGCCTTCGGACTGTTGGGGATGCGGTAGGAGAGCGGGTTGAAATAGAGCTGTATGTTCGGCCGCGCTTCGCCCGGTCGGCCGCGAAAGAAGCCGCCGGCCTGGTTGACGCTCATGGCGAAGGGGCCTTTGCGGGTCAAAAGATATTGCAGCCCAAGTGCTGCCTGTCCGAAAAGGCTGGCAAAGGTGCCGTTCAACGTCGGCCGGTTGGCGCGGTAATAGAAGCTGGCGCAGAGGTGATCCTGCAGGTTGGCACCGACTGCGGGGAGGTGCCTGCGCGTCTCGATGCCGGCCGCGGACAGGGCCTCGCCATCGCCCAGACCCGACAATTGCAGGAGTTTCGGGGTATCGACCGCGCCCGTCGCAACGATCACCTCGCGGCGCGCGGAGAATGTCCTGAGCGTGCCGTTCTGGCGGACCTCGACGCCTGAGACGCGGCCGTCGGTGCCAATAACCAGCCGCTCGGCGATCGCGTTGCGCTCGATGGCGAGATTGGGCCGCTTCAAGGCAGGGCGCAGATATTCGGCGCTGGAATGGGAGCGCCGGCCGTTGCGGGTGTTGATGTCGTAGACGCCGGCACCCTCGATCGCGGCGCCGTTGAAATCCGCATTGAGCGGCAGTTGCAGTTCGCTGCAGGCGGAAAGGAAGGCGTCGGTTACCGGGTGGGTCATGCCGCGCATCGGCGTCACATGGATCGGCCCGTCGCCGCCATGCCATTCGGATGCGCCTTTCGCGTGGGTTTCCAGCTTGCGGAAGTAAGGCAGGACGTCGTCGGCGCTCCAGCCGGGGTTTCCGGCGGCCTGCCAGTCGTCGAAATCGCCCCGGGCGCCGCGCACGAACACCATGGCGTTGATGGAGCCGGAGCCGCCCTGCACCTTGCCGCGAGGCACGTAGATCCGCCGGTTGAGAAGCTCTTTTTCCGGCTCCGTCGAATACATCCAGTTGACCGCCGGGTTGTAGTAGCTCTTGGCGTAACCGACCGGAATCTTGAACCAGAACGAATCATCCTTGCCGCCGGCCTCCAGCAGAAGCACGCTGTAGCGGCCGTTTTCGCTGAGCCTGCTGGCGAGAATGCAGCCGGCCGAGCCTGCGCCTATGATGACGAAGTCGTGGATCATGATCGGTTCCTGTTCGCCTTCAGCCCCTGGCCGGCGCGAAGGCTTTGACGTCGGCATGCTCGGCGGCCATCTGCAGGTGCAGGCGTTCGCCGGTATAGGGCGAGTTTGCCTCGACGACGTCGAGGTTGAGTTCGATGCCGAGGCCCGGTTCGCGCGACGGGATGAGGTAGCCATCGTCAAACTGGAGCTTGGTCTTCAGCACCTCGGCATGGAAGCCGCCGAAATCCATGATGGCCTCGTGGATCAGGAAATTCGGCGAGGCGGCGGAAAGCTGGATGCTGGCGGCGGCACCGACCGGGCCGTTGTAGAGGTGCGGGGCGATCTGGGCGTAGAAGGCTTCCGCCATGCCGGCGATCTTCTTGGCTTCGAGGATGCCGCCGACCCGGGCGACGTTCATCTGCAGGATCGAGGCGGCACCCGTTTCCAGCACGCGCTGGAATTCGTATTTCGTCGTCAGCCGTTCGCCGGTCGAGACGGGGATCGAGGTGGCGCGGGCCACCTGCGCCATCGCTGCCTCCTGTCCCGGCGGCACCGGCTCCTCGAACCACAGCGGATCGTATTTTTCGAGCCGTTTCGCAAGCCGGATCGCCGACGCCGGGACCATCTGGCCATGGGTACCGAACAGGATGTCGGCGCTGTCGCCGACAGCCTCGCGGATTTTGGCGCAGAAGGTTTCGCAGCGCGCCATGACGCCGAGCGACAGGTGATGGCCGGAATAGTTGGTGTAGGGACCGGCCGGATCGAACTTCAGCGCCGTAAAACCCTGCTCGACCATGCGGACGGCTTCTTCCGCGGCAAGGTCGGGATCGTTGTAGTCGTAGTCTCCGGCGGCGTTCTTCGGGTAGAGATAGGTATAGGCGCGCAGCCTGTCATGCACCGGGCCGCCGATCAGGTCGGCGACCGGCCGGCCGGCGGCCTTGCCGATGATGTCCCAGCAGGCGATTTCGAGGCCGGAGACGATGCCGATCATCGTCGGGTCCGGGCGCTGGGTAAAGCCGCTGGAATAGGCGGCGCGCCAGAAGCGCTCGACCTGGTGCGGGTCGTGATCGACAAGATAACGCTGGAACACGTCTTCGATCAGCGGCACCAGCGCCGTCGGATGGAACGAGGTCGCATAGATCTCGCCGACACCCTCGATGCCGCAGGCCGTCTCCAGCCGCACGAAGATCCAGTACATGCCGCCGACATGCGGCGGCGGAACGGCGACGACGTGGGTCTTGAGCGAGGCGATCTTCATGGAGGGGTCCTTTCAAGAGCGGGGTGTGCGGCGTCTTCTTGCAAAGCCCCTCATCCGCCCTGTCGGGCACCTTCTCCCGTTCGACGGGGAGAAGGTTAGGGTGAGGGGCATGCAAACGTCAGTGCTTCAAAACCACCAGACGCGTCTGGGTGAATTCCAGCATGCCATGTTTGCCGTCGTCGCCGCCGAGGCCGGATTTTTTCCAGCCGGCGTGATAGCCCTGGTAGGGATCGGCAGGGAAACGGTTGATGTAGAGTTCGCCGGCCTCGATCTCGTTCGCCGCCTTCATCGCCTTGCGGTAGTTTTCGGTGAAGAGGACGGAGGCGAGGCCGAACTGGTGGTCGCTGGCCAGCGCCAGCGCCTCGTCGAACGTGTCGTAGGGTATGACGGCCAACACCGGCCCGAAGACTTCCTCGCGAACGATTTCCATTTCTTGGCGGCAACCGGACAGGAGCGTCGGCGGATAGAAATAGCCGTCGCCATCCGGAATGGTGCCGCCGGTCTCGACGGTGGCGCCCTCGGCCCTGGCGCGCTCGACCATCGCATGAATGCGGTCGCGGGCCGCAAGATTGGCCAGTGGCCCCATGCTTTCAGGGCTTGACGAGCGGTCGGCGATGGTGCGGGCCGAAAACGCCGTGCGCAGCCTGTCGAGCAGGGCGTCATGCACGGAGCGCTGGACGTAGAGCCGTTCGACCGAGGTGCAGACCTGACCGCAATGGGCGGTTTTGGCGTTCAGCACCATGCGGGCGACGACATCGAGATCGGCATCCGGCTCGACGATCACCGGCGTCTTGCCGCCGAGTTCCAGCGATGGCTTGGCGATGTTGGCCTTGCAGTAGTCGAGCACCGTCTGGCCGGCCGCAACGCTGCCGGTCAGCGTGATCATGCCGACGGCCGGTGCGGTGCACATCCTGCGCGCCGTCTCGTGCGTCATGGTCATGATGCTAACCAGGCCTTCCGGGAGGTCGGCTTCCAGAACGGCCTTCGCAAAGGCGAAGGCGGAGGTCGGCGTGTTGTTGCTCGGGCGCACGACCACCGCATTGCCGGTGATCAGGGCCGGCGCGATCTTGCGCACCAGCGTATAGATCGGGAAGTTGAACGGAATGAGGCAGGCGACGACGCCGATCGGCTCGCGCTTCAGCATCAGTGTCTCGTCCGGCGTGTCGCTTTCGATCACCTCGCCGTCGACACGGCGCGCCCATTCGGCATGGTAGCGCATCAGCTCGACGCCGTAGATCGCTTCGGATGTCGCATCCGACAGGCTCTTGCCGGATTCGCGCGCCAGGGCCTCGCCGATCCTCTCGGCATTGCGCTCGATCGCATCGGCCAGCCGCCGCAGCGCGTTGCCGCGCTCGATCGCCGGCAGTTTCCGCCAGGATTTCTGTGCTTTCGCGGCGAGATCGACAGCGTGCAGCACATCCGCATCCGTGGCCGCCGGAACAGCGGCAAAAACCTTGCCGGTGGCCGGGTTGCGCACGTCGATGGTCGAAGCGGCAGGGGTATCGGCGAAATGGCCGCCGATGAAGTTGCGATGGTCGGTCATAGGCTGCAGGCTCCCTCGACCGGAGATCGTTAGGCGATCTTGCCGGTTGCGGATTAGGGACGCGATCAGAGCTGCTTCGCAAGCGAGTTATTGTCGGGGGAAGCATTCCAAATCGGAATGCTTGGCCGGTCTTTTTTAAAGAGCGGCGTCGTTTAACGCGGTGCCATCGGCCGCGCCGGCAACTTCTGCGAGAAGCCAGCGGCGGAAGGCCTCGACATTGGGGCTTTCCGGCTGCTCCTCGCGCGTCACCAGCCAGTAGGATTCGTGGCCCTCGACCTCGACATCGAGCAGTTGCACGAGCGTTCCGCTGTCCAACTGACGGGCGACCATGAAGCGATCGACGACGGCAAGGCCAAGACCGTCGCAGGCCGCCTCGATGGCCATGTCGAGCAGGTCGAATTCCAGCCCTCCGCGGGTGTCCGTCTCGGAAAGCCCGGCGGCGTCCAGCCAGTGCCGCCAGGTGAGATAACGCCGGTCGCCGGAGGAGAGCACGTGCAAGAAGGTGAATCGCGAGAGGTCGATCGATGGTCCGGCCTGTCCGTTGCCCAGCAATCCCGCGGCGCAGACGGCGATATGCCGCTCGGTCATCAGCAGGCGGGATTTCAGCGTCGGCCATTCTCCGTCGCCGAAGCGGATGGCGCAGTCGAGCAGGCTGCGTTCGGCCAGGCTGTCTTCAAGATCCGTGCTGATGCTGATCTCGATGTCGGGCAGGGTGGCGCGCAGGCTTGCCAGCCGCGGCATCAGCCAGCGCTTGGCAAAGGTCGGCGGCACATTGATGCGCAACCGGTTGCGGTTCGCCTTCTCCATGATGCCGCGAACGGTCAGTTCGACCGTGTGGAAGGCCTGTTGCAGCGTCGCCAGGAGTTCGGCACCGGAAGGCGTGAGTTCGAGATGATGGTGGTGGCGGATGAGCAGCGGTTCGCCGAGTTGCTCCTCCAGATTGCGCACCTGCCTGGACACCGCACTTTGCGTCAAATTCAACCGTTCGGCCGCACGCGTGAAACTGCGGGTCTGGCCGACGACCTCGAACACCTTCATCGCCGAAAGTGCCGGTAGTTTGCGCATTTCCTGTCCTCGTTTCCCGATCCGTGTTTTTTTTACTATCATCTGCCTGCACGGCGAGGGGCAAGCCCTTTCGATGCGGTTTTCCAACCTGCCGGAATCGGACCCCCGGCTCATTTCAAAGGATTGGTGGTTGCGCGTTTTGTGCTGCGGACGCCGGTTGTCCGGTTCTTTCCGGATGACAGATCCCAATTTCCCTAAAATTTTCATTTCGGAATTATCCGATGGAAAACCATTGTCGTAAAAACGCGGTCAACGATCGCCGCGCTCTTGGGATTCTCACTGCGTTAACCTTCGTAATTTACCGGCAATTATTGCATCGCTGTCAGGATTTATCGCAATTAAAGCCGTGTTGGGAGCAGCGCGGTCCGATGGATCCAAAGGTGGTCGCGCGCATGTTGAAGAAATTTCTGAAAGACAAATCCGGCAATTTCGGAATTCTTGGTGCTGTGGCCATCGTTCCGATCCTTGGAATGGCGGGTATGGCTATCGACTTCACGCGTGCCATGCAATTGCGCTCCGAACTGCAGAACGCGGCGGACGCGGCCGTTGTCGGCGCGCTCTCGGAAAAGTCGGCGGGCATGATCCAGGCGATCAACATGTCGGGCGACGGCTCCGTAAAGCTGAGCGAAGCAGAAGGGCTGAGCCTTTTCAACGCCCAGCTGGCGAAGGGGTCCGGCGACACCGATCCCGTTGCTGATTCCGACCTCGATATCAATGAGCGGAGCGTGAGCATTTCCGTCAACAAGACCGGAAAGAATCTGCGGGCGGTACTGACCTATTCGATGTCGATCAACACCAGCCTCCTGCACGTCATCGGCAAGGAAAGCATCAAGGTTTCCGGCAAGGCCGTCGCGGTCTACCAGACGCAATCCTTCATGGACTTCTACATGCTGCTCGACAACACGCCCTCGATGGGTGTCGGTGCGACGCCTGCGGATGTCGAGAAACTGATTCAGGCAACAAAGAACGTTTCGGATAGTGGCTCGCGCAACTGTGCCTTCGCGTGCCACATCGTTTCCGAACAGGGCAAGGAAGACAAGAACAGCAATTACAACGTCGCCCGCAATGTCGGCGCGACGATCCGAATTGATGTGGTCGCAAAGGCTGTGGCCGCTCTGACCGAAGAAGCGGAAAAACAGCAGAGTTATTCCAACCAGTTTCGGATGGCGGCGTACACGTTTGGCAAAACCGCGATGGATGTAAAGCTGCTGCAGGTTGCGGACTTGACCGACAACCTCAAGAAAATCAAGAATGCGACAGACAAGATCGAGCTGATGAGTATCCCTTATCAAGGATACAACAACGACCAGCAGACGAGCTTCGACAACGTCCTGACGAAGATCAGCGAAGAAATCACTGCGCCGGGTAACGGCAGCAGCTCGGCAAGCCCTGAAAAGATCGTCTTCTTCGTCTCCGATGGTGTCGGCGACAGCTACAAGCCGAGAGGGTGCACCGAAAAGCTGTCGGGTAGCCGCTGTCAGGAGCCGATAGACCTTGTCTATTGCACCGCACTGAAGGATCGCGGAATCAAGATTGCAGCCCTTTACACGACCTACCTGCCACTGCCGAACAATGGCTGGTACAACAGCTGGATCAAGCCCTTCCAGTCGAAGATCGGTACACGGATGCAGTCCTGCGCTTCGCCGGGCATGTATTTCGAAGTCAGCCCGACGGAAGGCATCGAAGCGGCGATGAAGGCGCTTTTCAACAAGGTCGTCAGAAGCCCGCGACTGGCCAGCTGATCGCTTTCCACCTGCCGGATTTAAGAAAGATCGCCCGGCCGCCGCATGCGGACCGGGCGTTCTGGCGTTATAGACGATACTGGTTGTTGCGGCACAATGCATGCATGTTAACCGCGCTTGCGCCAGCCCCTGTACAATTGCGCCGATGGGAAGTATGTACCGCCTCAATGTATTGGCCCGCGACGTGTTGGCCGCGGTCTCCTGCGCCACCTTGACCCCCATCGGGCGCGCGAAACCAGAATTCCGAGAGACAAAGACATGACAGATTTCGAAGGCATCGTTCCGGCGATCGCCCAGGCATTGGCCAAACGCGGTTATTCCGACCTCACACCCGTACAGAAGGCGGTTCTGGCTCCCGAGCTTGACGGTGCCGATGCGCTGGTGTCGGCGCAGACCGGATCGGGCAAGACCGTGGCCTTCGGACTGGCGCTTGCGCCGACGCTGCTGGAAGGCGCCGACCGCTTCAAGGCCGCCGGCGCGCCGCTGGCGCTCTGCGTCGCGCCGACACGCGAACTGGCGCTGCAGGTCACGCGCGAACTGGAATGGCTTTACGAACTGACGGGCGCTGTCGTGGTCTCCTGCGTCGGGGGCATGGACATGCGCAACGAACGCCGTTCGCTCGACCGCGGCGCCCATATCGTCGTCGGCACGCCGGGCCGGCTGTGCGACCACGTTCGGCGCAACGCGCTCGACATGTCTCAGCTGCGGGCCGTCGTGCTGGATGAGGCCGATGAAATGCTGGATCTCGGCTTTCGCGAAGACCTTGAATTCCTTCTCGATGCAGCACCGTCCGAGCGCCGCACGCTGATGTTTTCGGCAACCGTGCCGAAGTCGATCGCGACGCTTGCCAAGAGCTACCAGCGCAATGCCGTTCGCGTCTCGACCTCGGCCGAGCAGAAGCAGCATGTCGATATCGAATACCGCGCCTTGACCGTGGCCCCCGCCGACCGCGAAAATGCGATCATCAACGTTCTGCGTTTCTACGAAGCCCGGAACGCTCTGGTGTTCTGCTCGACGCGCGCGGCTGTCAACCACCTGACCGCACGCTTCAACAATCGCGGCTTCTCGGTCGTCGCCATGTCCGGCGAACTCAGCCAGAACGAGCGCACCCATGCGCTGCAGGCCATGCGCGATGGCCGCGCCCGCGTCTGCATCGCGACGGATGTCGCAGCCCGCGGTATCGATCTGCCGGGCCTTGAGCTGGTCATCCATGCCGACCTGCCGACCAACCCGGAAACGCTGCTGCATCGCAGCGGACGCACGGGTCGCGCCGGCCAGAAGGGCGTCAGCGCCCTCATCGTTCCGAACAGCGCGCGCCGCAAGGCCGAGCGCCTGCTGCAGAACGCCAAGATCAATGCCACCTGGGCGAAGCCGCCGTCCGCCGACGAAGTGACGCGTCGCGACGACGAGCGTATCCTTGCCGATCCGGCCTTTACGGACCCGTTGCGCGAGGAAGAGCAGGATTTCGTGCGCGAACTGCTGCAGCGCCATGGACCGGAGCAGGTCGCAGCCGCCTTCGTCCGTCTCTACCGTGTCGGCCGTTCGGCCCCGGAAGACCTGATGGACACCCCGTCCTTCACGCCGTCCGACAGCCGCTTTCCGCCGCGTGACGACGCGCGCGGCCCGCGCGAGGCGTTTGGCGACAGCGTCTGGTTCTCGCTGTCGGCCGGCCGCAAGCAGAGCGCCGAGCCGCGCTGGCTGATTCCGATGCTGTGCCGCATCGGCAAGATCAGCAAGCAGGAGATCGGCGCGATCAAGATGCAGCAGGACGAAACCTACGTTCAGATCGCCGCCGATTGGGCGGAACGCTTCGTCTCGGCGATCGGCCCGAAGCGTGCGCTCGAAAAGGGCATTACCGTCACCCAGCTCGACGGGACCCCGGACCTCGGCGGCGGCGGCGGCGCGCGTAAGCCTTATGCGGCCAAGAATTCCAATGCCGGTCCCAAGCCCGACTGGAAGGCCGACGGCAAGCCGAAGCGCAAGTTCGACGCCAAGCCGGCAACCGGCGGATCCGGTGGCGAAAAGACCGAAACCAAGCCCTGGGCCAAGAAGGCGGGAAAGCCTTCTTTCGACAAGCCTTTCGACAAACCGAAGTTCGACAAGCCCGGTCCAGACGCCGGCAAGCCGAAGCGCAAGACCTTCCGCGACAAGGCGAACTGAGCGCGATCAAGCTGCGTTCAGGTTTTCAGCATTCTAACGGCCGGC
Organism: Hyphomicrobiales bacterium; assembly: GCA_900472785.1. GTDB lineage: Bacteria > Pseudomonadota > Alphaproteobacteria > Rhizobiales > Rhizobiaceae > Pararhizobium. The sequence goes on from UCJH01000045.1 coordinate 47,170, forward strand.
TTAACCCGGCCGTTTTTCTATGTGGTCGGCAGCCGAGTTTGGATCAGTTTCACCAGACCATGCCGCGCGCGGCGACGTTTTCGACCCGCGTCACCACGCCGTCGCGATGAAAGACCATGTCGTCGAACAGGTTGGAAACGACGCAGGTGTGGTTGGGAATGATGCGGATGCGTTCGCCGATCTGCGGGCGGATGTCGCCGCAGAGAGACAGGTCGACATTGCCGTGTTCTTCCGACAGGCCGACGATCCTCGCCATGGGATATTCGACGATCAGCCCGAAATCGGCAAAGCCGAACAGGTCCGACGTCAGCGCTTTCGAGCCGGCATCGAGGATGGCGCGGTCATGCGTCGGACGCGAGACGACGGTGGCCAGAACGTGCATGGCGCACTGATCCTGCGTGCAATGGCCCTCCCGCATCATGGCGCGGTCGTTGTAGATATATGTGCCCGCGCGATGTTCCGTCGCGACCGTGACCTTGTGGGCGGAAAACAGGCTGGGCGTTCCGCCGTAGCTGACGATCGGGCAGGGCAGGCCGTCGGCATCCAAAAGGGCGAGCGCCGCCTTCAGCCAGAGGTTGACATCCGCTTCGCTGTTGGCCTTCGGGAAGGTCATCAGGCCACCGAAGACAAGACCCGGACTGTCCGAGATGATGCGCGCAAGGGTATGGGCTTCTTCCGGGCTCTGGATGCCGCAGCGGCCGCCGCCGGTGTCGCATTCGACCAGGACCGTTAACGGTCTGCGCCCCGCAAAGGCCTGCGACAGCCCCGCGACGGTGACCGCGCTGTCTGCAGCCACCTTCAGGCTGTCGATCCGTTCGTTGAGGGCGGCCAGACGCAGGAGTTTCGAGGCACCGATAATGTTGAAGGTGATGAGGATATCGTGAAAGCCAGCATCCGCGAAGATTTCAGCTTCGGTCACCTTCTGGCAGTTGATGCCCCTTGCTCCGGCATCGACCTGCGCTTTCGCCAGCGCAGGGATCTTGTGTGTCTTGATATGGGGGCGAAAGCCGATGCCGTGGGCATCCATGTAGCTCTGGACCCGGCTGATGTTGCCGGCCATCACGGTTTCGTCGATCACCGGCAGGGGCGTCGACAGCGTATCGATGCGGTCGCCGGCTTTCGGGGCATTGGGGTTCATCAGGAGGCTCCCTGCCCATGCGGATCGGCGACCCGGGGCCAGATGTTTTTCGGTGCGCGGCGATAGTCGGTCTTTGCCGGATCGTTCGGATAGGGCGTGCCGGCCGCGCAATAGAGAATGCGCGATGCTATCTTCGAAAAAGACGCATGAAAATGGTTGGTGGATTTGATCACCAGGATTTTCCGCGATGCGGGGTCGATGCCCATCACCGAAAACAGGCTGGGATCGAAGCCCTGGGCGCGGGTCGAATTGAGGATGATGTCGATGCCGGCGAGGCGAACATGCGCCGCATCGCCAAAGGGGACTCGGCTTTCGCCGAACTGCATCTGCGCATTGTGGACCAGCCGGATGACCTCGACGCGGCCATCGACGGGATTGCCGGTTCCGGGCGCGGACTTCGCACCGAAGCGCAGCGGGATTTCGGCACCTTCGCCCGCGGCCATGCAGATCTGTACTGCGACCGGGTCCCAGATCGTGCCGACGGCGGCGTCGGTCGCGCTGTTGTCCAGCAATTCCTGTAGCAGGATGGTTGCATCGCCGGCGGTGCCGCCACCGGGATTGTCCCAGACGTCGGCGATGACGACGGGACCTGTTTTGTTGGCGAGGGCCTGCGTGACGGCCGATTTTTCGTCCATCTGCGGTGCCATGAAGGTGCCCCGGTTCGCAAAAAGCGCCATGCCGAGCTCGCGCGCAAGATGGCTGCCCTTGTCAGGTCGGTCGTTGGTGACGGCGAGGATCTTCGTGCCCATTTCCGCGACGTCGCCGGCCATGAAGCCGTGAATGACCGAGAGCGACAGAATATCGGGATCCGTCTCCTCGATCTCCAGCAACCGGTCGACAAAGCTGCGCATCGGTTCGCGCGATGTCGGGAAGACGTCGATCATCTTGCAATCGAAAACGGACATCACAGGCTTGACCCGTCCTTCCAGCGTATCGATGGCGATCCGCCAGAGGTCTTCGGCGCGATCGACGAAATCGGTGTGGGGAAACTCCTTGAAGGCGACGAGGAAATCGGCTGCCGCGACCCTTTTTGCAGTGAGATGGCTGTGCGGATCGAGCGAGGCGCAGACAAGCACATCGGGGCCGACGAGTTCCCGGATCCGGGCGAGCAGGTCGCCTTCGGGGTCCTCATAGCCATCTGCGACCATGGCGCCATGCAGGCCGAGAACGACGCCGTTGACCGGGAGCGCCGCCTTGAGTTGATCGAGAATTTCGTCGCGAAGGGTTTCAAAGGTCTGCCGGTTGACCAGTCCTGCCGGGTCGGCCCACGCGGCCGTGCCTTCGATCAATTCCCAGCCCCACTCCCGCATCACCTGGCGGCCCACGGTAAGCGGGGCCGAGCAGAGGGTCGGGGTGGCAGGATGCTGGCCGGGCGGCGCATAGAGCGAGGCCTCGAAGGCCCGGCGATCGATGCAGATCGGTGAAAACGTATTGGTCTCCGTGGCCAGCACGGCGGTGAACAGGCGCATTTCTAGCGATCGTCCGTTCGGCCGGCGCCCATCGGGTTGGGCAGGTAGCCGGTGAAGCCGGCGATCTTCCACGCGCCGTCATGATGGCGGCAGGAATAGAGCGTCTGCCATTGCAGGATGTCACGCGTGCCGTCGGGACGCAGGATAGTGCCGTCGAACTTCTTGCGGACAAGCGCGGTTTTGCCTGAAATCTCGATTTCGCGCAGCGTCGTCGTCCGAAAGATCGCGGTGCGGGCATCCTCCGCGAAGGTCTGGCTGGCAAAATCCTGCGCCTGCCGAAGCCATTCGTCGCGATAGGCGGCAAGGTCGGGAAAGGCGAGCGTCCATTTGTCCGGATTGTCAGCCTTGTTGCCATGGATGCCGATGAAGCCGTCCTCGATGAAATCGTCGGCAACGAGGCTCCAGTCCGCGGCCAGAAAAGCGTCGATATCGCGGGGCACGAGCATGGTCCAGATCGCATGGCGGGCTGTGTCCGAGGCCGGGAAAGGATTGGTGAAATCGTCACTCATTTAAATAATTTTCATCCTTTGGAGTTCTCTATAGAAAAAATCTGCTCAATCTGATGAAATGTCAATAATAGAGAAAATTATTTACATACGGAGTGACGATGTCGATCAAGAGATACGGAACGGTCCAGCCGGGAGCCGGCGGCCAGAGATTGCCGTTCGCACGTGCGGTGGAGGCTGATGGCTGGCTCTATGTATCGGGGCAGGTGCCGATGGAGAGTGGCGAGATCGTCGGCGGAACGATCATCGAGCAGACGCACAGGACGATCCGCAACGTCATCGCCATTCTCGAAGAGGCGGGCTATGGGCTCGAACATGTGGTGCGCTGCGGCGTGTGGGTGGATGATCCGCGGGATTTCTGGTCGTTCAACAAGATCTACGAAAGCTATTTCGGTGCCCATCCGCCGGCCCGCGCCTGCGTCCAGTCGCGGATGATGGTGGACTGCAAGGTCGAAATCGATTGCGTCGCCTACAAGTCGTCGAAAGAGTGAGACGAAACACGGCGGAGGCGGGCATGGAGATTCTGACGAGGCTGCAGCAGGAGGCAGGGCGCCTGTCTCCATCGGAGCAGCGGATTGCCGACATCCTGTTCTCCGACTTCGATTTTGCCGTCAATGCCTCGATCGTTGATCTGGCGGGCAGGGCGGAGGTCTCTCCGCCGACCGTCACGCGGTTTGCCCGGCGCCTCGGATGCCAGAGCTTTTCCGATTTCAAGGTGCAGCTTGCCCAGACCCCTTTTGTCGGCGCGCGTTACCTGCAGCCGGAAACCCTCGCGGTTTCGGCCGCCGATATCACCGAAAACGTCATCGCCAAGGCGCAGGCCGCGTTGTTTTCGCTGCATCGGGCGCTCGATCCGGCCGTCCTGGAAGCGGCAGCCGATCGGATCGCCGCCGCCCAGATGATCTATGCCTTCGGCTCCGGCGGCAATTCCGCGATGATCGCCGGCGAGATACAGAACCGGCTGTTCCGGCTGGGCCTGCGCGTAACATCAAGCGCCGACCATGCGCTGCAGTTGATGATGACCGCAGCGGCCAGACCCGGCGATGTGATCATCGGCTCCTCGTTTTCCGGGCGCAACACGGAACTGGTGCGGGCCTTCGAACTGGCCCGCGAAGACAACGTCTTCACGATCGCGCTGACCCAGACCGGCAGCCCGGTGGCCAAGGCGGCGCAGCTGGCGATCGGCGTCGATCTGCCCGAAGGCAACGACATTTTCCGCCCGACCTCGACGCGGCTGGCCTATCTCGCTTTGATCGACATTCTGGCGAACCTGACGGCCATGCGGCTCAAGGAGCAGGCAACCGGCACGCTGCGGCGAATCAAGCGGCAACTGGTCACGCACCGCGATCCGGACGACCGACAGGTGCTGGGCGACTGAGGCTTCTTCCGAATAACAATTCCGGTTCCGTTTGCGCTGTTCAGCCAGCCGTCTTGCCGATGTGCTTGATGTTTCCGGTCAGCGTCAGGCCCAGCCTCAGCGAAGCGGACAGCGCACCGGCCATCTGCGGCAGGATCAGCCATTCCAGCGTCCAGGCGGCGCCCGAGCGTTCCTGTTCATGCACGAGAGACTGGTGCATGCCGGAAAGCTGGACGGCGTTGAAGCGGGCGAGCGATACCAGCACTTCCGCTGCGACCGGGTTCTGCTTGTGCGGCATGGCCGATGATCCACCGCCCCCTGAAAGCGCGATTTCATCGCCGATCTCGGCCATCAGGGCGATATCCTGGCCGAATTTGCCGAGGCTTCCGGTGATCAGCGAAAAAAGCCCGGCGATCTCGGCAAGGCCATCGCGCTGGCTTTGCCATTGCGGCCGATCGGCAAGGCCGAGTGCGGCGGCAAGCGCGGATCGCAGCGCCGGTCCCCTGTCGCCGAATTTTTCCAGCGTACCTGCGGCACCGCCGAACTGGAGGGCGAAAGCGGTTTCGTCGAGTGCGGCCAGACGGGCATGGTGACGCTCCAGCGGCGCGCGCCAGGATGAGATGCGGTCGGAAACGGTGATCGGGATGGCCGCCTGCATGCGGGTGTACCCCGTCAGTCCGGCCTTGCCGTGCCTGTCTGCCAAAGCGGCCATGCTCTCTATGATGGAGGACAGTTTTGTCCGGACACATGCGCAGACGGCTTTCAGCCGCAGCATCAGGCTGGTGTCGATGATGTCCTGGCTGGTGGCGCCGAAGTGGACATGGACAGCGACATCGTCGCCGATCGCCTCGCGGATCTGCCGCACGAGTTCTGGTACCATGACGCCATCTGACGCGACGGCTTGCCGGAGAGCATTCACGTCCGGCCGGAAGGTGGCGCAAAGCGCCGCGATGCGCTCGGCGGCGTCGCGCGGAATGAGACCATGCCTTGCCTGGACGGTGGCGAGCGCCGCCTCGAAGGCGAGCATGGCGTTCACGTCCGCTTCCGCCGAAAAGAAAGCCGCGATCTCGGGATCGCCGAGGAGGCCGGACAGGATGGGATGGTCGAAGGCCGAATAGGTCATGCGAGGCTCTAGATATCGAGAAAGACGGTTTCCTTCTCGCCCTGGAGATGGATGTCAAAGGTATAGACCGATCCCTCCACGGAGGCGATCAGCGTTTCGACCCGGTGCCGGTGTTCGATCCGTGCAAGCAGCGGGTCTTCAGCATTCGCCTCCACCTCGTCCGGAAAATAGAGCCGCGTGTGCAGGCCGATATTGATGCCGCGGGCGACGATCCAGACGGTAATATGCGGCGCCATGAGGCGACCATCCTTGAAGGGCGCGCGTCCGGGTTTGACGGTCTCGAACACGTATTCGCCGGTGTCGGCGCTGGTCGGACAACGGCCCCAGCCGGTGAAATTCGGATCGGCCTGGCCGCGAAGATCGGATGGGCTGTTATAAAATCCCGCCGCATCGGCCTGCCAGATTTCGACCATCGCATCCTTGAGCGGCGTTCCGGCACCGTCGATCACCCGTCCGCAGATCGTGATCCGCTGCCCACGTGTGCGGTCGTTGACCATCGACGCGCCGAGGTCGGCCTCGTAGACGCCGGTGATGCCGGCGAAGTTGGGCGTGCAGCCGATGTGGACATAGGGTCCGGCGGTTTGCGAGGCTGTTTCCTTCAGCTGTCCGAGTTCCTGGACCATCAGTTGCCCTCCATCCGGTTTTCAAACAGCGTCGAGCGGCGGCCGCGCAATACGATGTCGAATTTGTAGGCACGCGCATCCATCGGGATGGTGTTGGCCATGTCGAGCGGCGCGATCAACAGTTCGATCGCCCGCCTGTCCGGGATGGTCGAGACGATCGGACAGCGCCAGATCAGCGGGTCGCCCTCGAAATACATCTGGGTGATCAGCCGCTGGGCAAAGCCATGGCCGAACACCGAGAAATGGATATGGGCGGGGCGCCAGTCGTTCGGGCCATTGGGCCAGGGGTAGGGGCCGGGCTTGATCGTCCGGAAGCGGTAGGCGCCGTCCGCGCCGGTGATCGTCCGGCCGCAGCCGCCGAAATTCGGATCGAGCGGCGCAAGATAGCTTTCCTTCTTGTGGCGATAGCGTCCGCCGGCATTGGCCTGCCAGAATTCGAGAAGCGCGCCCGGCACCGGGCGGCCGCGCTCGTCCAGCACCCGGCCATGCACGATGATGCGTTCGCCGATGGCGGATTCGCCCCGCTTTGCGAAATTGTGGATCAGGTCGTCGTCCAGTTCGCCCAGGATCGCATGGCCGAAGACAGGGCCGGTGATTTCCGAAAGCGTGTTGTCGAGCGCCAGCAAGGCCTTTTGCGGCGAACGCAGCACGCTGGTCTTGTAGGCTGGCGTCAGAGCCGGCGCATGCCAGGCGCGGTCGCGGGGGAAGAAGGCTCCGGTCTCCGGCTTGGTGTTGGATATATCGGACATGGTCGGGCCTGCCTCTAGATTGTTTTTCCGGCATCCATCTCGCCGAACACCTGCTTGGCGATCCTGATCGCCCGGTTGGCGGCGGGCACTCCGGCATAGATCGCCACATGCAAAAGCGCTTCGCCGATGTCCTCGCGCGTCGCCCCGGTATTGGCCGTGGCGCGCACATGCATGGCCACTTCCTCGTCATGTCCGAGGGCTGCCAGAAGCGCGATCGTCACCATCGAACGTTCGCGCTTCGACCAGGCGGGGCGCGACCAGACATGGCCCCATGCCGCTTCGGTGATCAGTTCCTGAAAGGGTTGATCGAAAGGCGTTGCCGCAGCCGTGGCGCGATCGACATGGTCGTCGCCGAGCACCGAGCGCCGGGTCGCGAGGCCCTGCGTGTAGCGGTCGGAAGGCATGGCGCCATCAGCCATTGGCGTCTTCTCCTGGAGGAATGGTATCGATGAAGGCGCGCAGGATGTCGGTCAGGATATCCGGCTGCTCGACGCAGGGGATATGGCCGGCATCCTTGATGATCTCGTAGCGGGCACCGGGAATGAGCTTCGCGGTGGACAGCACCAGTTCGGGCGGTGTCGAGCCGTCCTGGTCGCCGACGATGCAGATCGTCGGCACGGCGATCTTGCGCACCGCCTCGGTAAAATCGGCATCGCGCACGGCGGCGCAGGTTGCGACGTAGCCGGCCACCGGCTGGCGGATTAGCATGTTGCGATAACCGGCCAGCGCCGAAGCCTGTCCGGAGCGATAGGCCGGCGTGAACCAGCGTTCGAGCACCGTGTCGGCAATGCCGTCGATGCCGTTTGCCTCGACGGCGGAAATGCGGCCGTTCCAGATGTCCGGCGTTCCGATCTTGTGGGCGGTGTCGCACAGCACGAGCGCGCGCACCAGATCCGGGCGGCGCTGATAGAGCCCCTGGGCGATCATCCCGCCGACGGACAGGCCGCAGATGATCGCATCCTTGACCGCGAGATGATCGAGCAGCGCGACGAGATCGCCGACATGGGTCTCAATTCTGTCGGCCGCCTGGCCGATATCGGACAGGCCGTGGCTGCGCTTGTCATAGGTGACGATCGGAAAATCGCCCGCCAGCCGCACGATGACATCGCGCCAGATGCGGAAATCGGTGCCGAGCGAATTGGCAAAGACGATCACGGGCCGGCCGGCGGGGCCGCCGATGGTCTGGTAATGCAGGGCGATGTCATTGATGCGGGCAAACTGCACGGGAATCTCCTCTTCAGGCAGACTGAAGCTTTTATCTGGTTAGGTAAAATGATATTTTTTCCTGATTACTTAACCTGTGAGTTATGAAATCGATGATCGACAGTCGGGTGAAGTTTCGTCATTTGCAGACTTTTGTCGAGGTCGCGCGCCAGAAAAGCGTGATGAAGGCGGCCGGACTGCTGCACGTCAGCCAGCCGGCCGTGACCAAGACCATTCGCGAGCTGGAGGAGGTTCTGGGTGTTTCCCTTTTCGAGCGCGACGGGCGCGGCATCAGGATCACACGCTACGGAGAGGTCTTTCTGCGCCATGCCGGCGCCACCCTGACCGCGCTGCGACAGGGGCTTGATTCGGTATCGAGCGCACGCTCGGGGGATGCCGTGCCGATCCGCATCGGCGCGTTGCCGACCGTCTCCAGCCGGATCATGCCGCAGGCGATCACGGCCTTTCTCAAGGAGGAGACCGGCAGCCGCATCAAGATCGTCACAGGCGAAAACGGCGTTCTGCTTGAGCAGTTGCGGGTCGGCGATCTCGACCTCGTCGTCGGTCGCCTGGCGGCACCCGAGCAGATGGCGGGTTTTTCCTTCGAGCACCTCTATTCCGAACGGGTGGTGCTTGCGGTAAGGGCCGGTCATCCGCTGCTTGGGGGCACGCAATCAGTCTTCGGCATGCTCGGGACCTACCCGGTGCTGATGCCGACGCGGGCCTCGATCATCCGCCCTTTCGTCGAGCGGTTCCTGATCGCCAACGGGATCGCCGGCCTGCCCACACAGATCGAAACGGTCTCTGATGCCTTCGGCCGCGCCTTCGTCCGGTCAAGCGACGCGGTCTGGATCATCTCCGCCGGTGTGGTGGACAGCGATATCAGGGATGGCTCGATGCTGGCATTGCCCATCGATACGAGCGAAACGAAGGGGCCGGTCGGCCTGACCATGCGCACGGACGCGGTGCCAAGCCTGCCGATGGCTCTGCTGATCCAGACGGTGCGGGAAGCCGCCACAAATATCGCGCGAGATGATACTGCTCAATCGCCCGAGTAGCGTTCCTCGGCCCAGGGGTCACCGCGCATGTGATAGCCGTTGCGCTCCCAGAAGCCGGCTTGGTCTTCGGTCAGGAATTCGATGCGGTTGATCCACTTGGCGCTTTTCCAGAGATAGAGATGCGGCACGATCAGCCGCACCGGCCCGCCGTGATCGCGGGTCAGCGGTTCACCCTCCCAATGGGTGGCGAGAAGCGCATCCTCTGACGCGAAATCGGCGAGTGGCAGATTGGTCGTATAGCCGTCATAGCTGGTCAGCATGACGAAAGCGGCGTCCGGTCTCGGCATCACCTCGTCGAGCAGGTCATGGGTGGAAACGCCCTGCCAGCGATTGTCGTAGCGCGACCATGTGGTCACGCAGTGCATGTCGGACAGTTTGCTGCTTTTGGGCAGCGCATCGAAGGCCTGCCAGTTCAACGACAGCTTGTTTTCGACTGCGCCGGCCACATCCAGCCGCCAATTGTCGGTGCGCACCAGGGGCTGTTGGCCGAGGTCGAGCACCGGCCAGTTCTTGACGAGATGCTGGCCGGGCGGAAGACGATCGGACTGAGGCCGCGTCACACGGCCGGTGAGGAATTTGCCCTCTTCGGCCCATTTGCGCTTGGATGCCGTCAGCTTGGTTTCCGGTGTCTGCGTGTCGTCGCTCATGATGGGTCGTTCCGCTTCGGGTGCCCATTAGATGTTGCCCGTACCCGGTCCTGTCAAGCGCCCCGCAATCAGCGCAGGACCTGTTTCAAGGCGGCCTTCGCCTCGAAAAGCGCCGGCAGGTAGCGCTCGGCCAGGGCGGAGGCCGGCACGCTGGCCGCCGGGGCGCCGATGTTGAGGGCGGCGACCACCCGGCCACGGTCGTTCTCCAGCGGCACGGCGATCGAGCAGAGGCCGAGTTCCAGCTCCTGATCGATCAGTGCATAACCCTGCGCCCGCACGCGCTGCAGTTCGGCGATGATCTCGTCCGGCTTCGTCAGGGTGTTGGGCGTATTGGCCTTCAGCTCCGAGCGGGACAGGATGGCCCGGGCGTCAGTCTCGGGCAGGGCGGCGAGAAGCACGCGGCCCATCGAGGCGCAATAGGCCGGCAGCCGGCTGCCGGGCGTCAGGTTGATCGACATCACCCGTTTTTGCGCGGCGCGGGCGATATAGACGATGTCCGTGCCGTCGAGCACGGAGGCCGACGCGCTCTGCCCGGTGCGTTCCGAAAGCTGGTCGAGAAAGGGTTGCACCAGCGTCGGCAGTGGCGTCGCGGCCAGATAGGCATGGCCGAGCCGCAGGATTTTCGGCGTCAGGGCAAAGAACTTGCCGTCGTAATCCGCGTAACCGAGTTCGGCGAGGGTCAACAGGCAGCGGCGGGCGGTGGCGCGGTCGAGGCCCGTGGTCTTCGAGACGTCGGAGATCGACAGGCGCGGCCGGGTCTCGTCGAACGTCTCGATGACGCTCAGCCCCTTGGCAAAACCGCTGATGAAATCCGTTTCGCGCACGACAACCTTCCTCGTTCAATAATGCTGTTTTGTGCGATATATGAACAAAAGTCAATTATCGCACAAAATATTTGACGACCATGCCGTTGCGGATTTAACTCCGGCCACGAAACGGCATTAGCCGAGGAGGAGATGGAATGGTGCGTTTGTGTTCCCTGTCGGAAGCCGTTGCGGAGAATGTGAGGGATGGCGATACCGTCGCCATGGAGGGGTTTACTCACCTTATTCCCTATGCCGCCGGCCATGAGGTGATCCGTCAGGGCCGCCGGGATCTCTATCTGGTGCGCATGACGCCCGACATCATCTACGACCAGCTGATCGGCGCCGGCTGTGCGCGGGGCATGAAATTCTCCTGGGGCGGCAATCCGGGCGTCGGCTCGCTGCACCGGTTCCGCGACGCGGTGGAAAACCACTGGCCGCGGCCGCTGGAGATCGAAGAACATTCTCATGCGGCCATGGCCAATGCCTATGAGGCCGGGGCGGCAAACCTGCCCTTTGCGATGTTGCGCGGCTATATCGGCGCCGACCTGCCGAAGGTCAATCCGAACATCCGGACCGTGACCTGCCCGTTCACCGGCGAGGTACTGGCAGCCGTGCCGGCCATCCGTCCCGATGTGTCCATCATCCACGCCCAGCGGGCCGACCGGAAGGGCAACGTGCTGATCGAGGGCATCACCGGCGTACAGAAGGAAGCCGTCCTGGCCGCGAGGCGCTCGATCGTCACGGTCGAGGAAATCGTCGACGAACTGAACCCGCCATCGCCCAACTCCACCGTGCTGCCGAGCTGGGCCGTGACTGCGGTCGTTCACGTGCCGGGTGGGGCATTTCCCTCCTATGCGCATGGTTACTACCCGCGCTCCAACGCCTTCTACATCGCCTGGGACAGGATCGCCCGCGAGCGGGAGACGTTTAAGGCCTGGATCAGGGAAAATGTGCTGGATGCCTCGCCGGCGGATTTTGCCCGGCATGCGGCGAATAAACCGGTCAAGGCGGCGTGAGGACATAAGAGATGAGCACGGATTTCACCCCCACGGAAATGATGACAATCGCTGCTGCCCGCGCACTCACCAATGACGACGTCTGCTTCGTCGGCATCGGCGCGCCGTCGGCGGCCTGCAATGTGGCGCGGCTCACCCATGCGCCGGACATCACGCTGATCTATGAGAGCGGAACGGTCGGGACCAAGCCGGATGTCCTGCCGCTGTCGATCGGTGACGGCGAGCTTTGCGATACGGCGCTGTTCACGGTGCCGGTGCCGGAAATGTTTCGCTACTGGCTGCAGGGCGGGCGCATCACCACCGGCTTTCTCGGCGGGGCGCAGATCGACAAATTCGCCAACCTGAACACAACCGTCGTCGGCCCCTATGACAAGCCCAAAGTCCGGCTTCCGGGCGGCGGCGGTGCGCCGGAGATCGCCAGCAATTGCGGCCGCATTTTCATCACCATGGCGCTCAGCAACCGCGGCTTCGTCGAAAAACTGCCTTTCACCACCTCTATGGGCCATGGCGAGGGCGGCGATCATCGCGAGCGCCTCGGCATGAAGACCAAAGGCCCGACGCGCGTCGTCACCGATCTCTGCATCTTCGAGCCCGATGCCGTGACCAGGGAACTGACCGTCGTATCCATCCACAAGGGCGTAACGCGCGAACAGATCCAGGAAAATTGCGGCTGGACCGTCAAGTTCGCCGCATTCGTCGAGGACACGCCGGTGCCGAGCGAAACCGAACTTCGCGTCCTGCGCGACATCAATGCCCGCACGAAGAAAGCACATGAGGCTGCCTGAAATGACCCAAGCCTTCATCTGCGACTATATCCGCACGCCGATCGGCCGCTTCGGCGGATCGCTGTCTTCCGTCCGGGCCGACGATCTTGGGGCCGTGCCGCTGCGGGCGTTGATGGCGCGCAATCCCTCGGTTGATTGGGAAGCCGTCGACGACGTGATTTTCGGCTGCGCCAATCAGGCGGGGGAGGACAATCGCAATGTCGCGCGCATGTCGCTGCTTCTGGCGGGGCTGCCGGTTACCGTGCCGGGCAAGACGATCAACCGGCTCTGCGGTTCGGGCATGGATGCCGTGATCACGGCGGCGCGCGCCATCAAGGCCGGTGAGGCGGAGCTGATGATCGCCGGCGGTGTCGAGAGCATGTCGCGGGCACCCTTCGTGCTGCCGAAGGCCGACAGCGCCTTTTCACGCAATGCGGAAATCCATGACACGACGATCGGCTGGCGTTTCGTCAATCCGTTGATGAAGAAGCAGTACGGCGTCGATTCGATGCCGGAGACCGGCGAGAACGTGGCTGCGGATTTCAACATTTCCCGTGAAGATCAGGACGCCTTTGCCGTTCGCTCGCAGAACAAGGCCGCTGCCGCGCAGGAAAACGGCCGGCTGGCGAGCGAAATCACGCCGGTGACCATTCCTCAACGCAAGGGCGATGCGATCGTGGTCGATCGCGACGAACACCCGCGCGCAACCACCGTCGAGACGCTGGCGAAGCTGAAGACACCGTTCCGCGAGGGTGGCTCGGTGACGGCCGGCAATGCCTCGGGTGTCAACGACGGAGCCGCCGCCTTGATCGTGGCTTCGGAAGCAGCGGTCAGGAAATATGGCCTGACGCCGATCGCCCGGGTTCTGGGTGGCGCGGCGACGGGGGTTGCGCCGCGCATTATGGGATTTGGGCCAGCGCCTGCTGCGAAGAAGCTGATGGCGCAACTGGGAATGACGCAGGAACAGTTCGATGTCATCGAACTCAATGAGGCCTTCGCCTCTCAAGGCCTGGCGACCTTGCGCGATCTGGGCATTGCCGATGACGATGCGCGCGTTAACCGCAACGGCGGCGCGATCGCGCTCGGCCACCCGCTCGGCATGTCGGGTGCCCGGATCACCGGTACGGCGGCGATGGAGCTTGGTGTGACCGGTGGCCGCTATGCCCTCTCGATGATGTGCATCGGTGTCGGGCAGGGAATTGCGGTGGCACTTGAGCGTCTGTGAAAGCAAGTGCTGAACAAAGCAGAAGGCCGGGCGCTTCAAACGCCCGCCCTTCTTTCTTTGTTTTACCGATCAAGCCGGAAGCTGGAACACCGCATTGGCGATCAGCACGACGGCGAGCCCGCCTGCCAGCGCGACATAGGGCAGCACACCGGCCTTTCTGACGCCGAGATCCTGACCGACGAGACCGAGGTCTTCCATGGCGCCGGCCGGGAACTTGCCGCCATCCCGCACATAGTGGCGATAGGCGAAGACCGGCAGGATGAGCGCGGCGAAGATGAAGCCGACCCATAATGCGTTGGAATAACCCCAGACCTTGGCGCCGGCACCAAGGAACAGCGCGTTGACGAAGGCCAGCACGGTGTTGAGACCGATGAGCCAGGTTGGCGCCTTCCAGGGGCGCTGGATGTGGCTTGAATCCATGCGGTGGATCCATCCGGCGTTGAGGTTGAGGAAGTTGAAGATGATGTAGCCGACATTGGAGACGGCCAGGACGAAGAAGTAGCCGGCCACATCCGACGCGATCGCAAGCAGGATCAGGTTGAAGCCGAAGTCCGTCCACATGGCGCGGGTGGGGGCGCCATGCTCGTTGACGTGATCGAGATATTTCGGCAGCCATCCGTCCTTGGCGCCCTGATAGAGCGTGCGCGAGGAACCGGCCATGGCGGTCATGATTGCCAGGAACAGGGCCATGATCATCAGGATGACGAGGATCTGCGTGACGATCTTGCCGCCATGGACGAGGCTTGCCAAAGCTTCCGCCACACCCGTTCCATCGACGATGCCGGGAGCGAGCATCCCCGCATGGCCGAGAACGCCCTGGAATGTGAAGGGGATGAGGAAGAAGAACAGGCAGCAGAGCAGGCCGGAATAGAAGATGGCCTTGAAGGTATCGGTCTTCGGGTTCTTCAGCTCGCGGGTGTAGCAGACGGCTGTTTCAAAGCCGTAGGTCGACCAGGCCGCGATATACAGGCCGCCGAGGAAGAGGGTCCAGCCGCCATTGCCCCAGGTGCCGTCTACACCGGAATAGGCCGCGGTCGGAGGCAGCAGGCCGGTGACGTTGGTGCTGTCGATCTGTCCGGAAAAGATCGGGTAGAGCCCGATGATCAGGAGCGGCAGCAGCACGATCATCGCCAGCCATTTCTGAACGTTGGCGGTGCCGAGAACGCCGCGATGCTGAATCGCGAAGATCACCAGCATCAGCATGCCGCCGATGAAGAAGGTGGCGTTGAGATTGGCCGTTGCAAGGTAGGGAATGTTGAACGTCGCCAGCGACCAGCTGCGAATAGCGGGCGTCAGCGCCGTGACAGCGTCGGTGGACAGGAGTGCCGCGATGGCTTCGGCCTGGGTCTTGCCGGCATTGGCGGCGATCCATTCCGCAACGCGCGGACTCTCTGCCGTCAGCGAGGCGGCATTGGCGGTGATCCATTCCATGACGGCGGGCGAATTCGCGCCAGGGATCGGGAACAGGGCGTTGAGGATATAGCCGGCGGCAATGGCGCAGCCGAGCGACAGAACCGGCGACCAGGCGAACCAGTTGCACCACACCGACAGCGGCGCGATGAATTTCGAATAGCGAACCCAGGCGGTTGCGCCGTAGATCGAGGCTCCGCCCGATTTGTTGCCGAACATGCCGGCGATTTCCGCGTAGGTGAAGGATTGCAGGAAGCCCATCACCATGGAAATGATCCAGACCACGAAGGCCAGCTTGCCTGTCGTCCCTGCGATCCCGCCGATGGAAAATAGAACGAGCGGCGGAACGCCGGCGGCAAGCCAGAAGGCGCCTTTCCAGTCCAGTGCGCGGATCAGCCCGCCGCTGGACGCGGTGGCCGATCCTTCGGTTTCAACGATAGATGCCATAAGCAGTCTCCTCGACCAGTTTGTCGTGTCGCGCAGTCGCGCGCGTCCCCTTGTTTTATGGTAATCGCTGCGGCTTTTCGTTTCTGGACCGGGCGCTGCATTTCAGTCCCCCGTCCGGTTCCCATTATCTTTTTCAGTCCGCGGCTTATCTTCATAGTGAATTTTTTTTCTTCTCAGTCAAGCCTCTCTTTACTTTTGCGGGTGTCCCATAGGATAGTTTCGCCACATTGACCGGGCACAATTCCTTATTCGACAATGGGTGTTGGAGCGTCCTGCTCCAGGGAGGACGAAATGGACAGGTCGGCAGGGTTTTCCGCCGTGTTGCAGCCGCCGCGGGCGAGTTCGATTCTAAGGCCCGGCATGCCGTCGTTGCCGGCGGGCGTCGAGCGCTATCGTGTGCGCGGGCGCGGAACCACCGTCGTCAAGGTTGCCGCCGGCGACCGGGTGACGCTGACCGATATCGAGGGACGCCAGCCCTGCGAGGTGAGTTTTGTCGATGAACGGGGCCGGTTCAACGCGAGCGGGCTTGGAGCTGCCTTTTCCCGCAGCGCGGAGGGCTTGAAGGATATTCTCTCGCTCGATAACGACAGTGCGCGGCGAACGCTCGGCGCATTGAAGCGCCGCGGCGTCGATCTCGCCGATGCCCAGGCGCTGGTGCTGTTCGGCGAACACACCCCTGCCGGCACGACGGCGGAACTGACCATCGCGCTCGATGGCCTGCTGGTCGTAGCGGCACCGGGCGTGGCGATGGATGCGGAAAAGCAGGATACCGCAACGGCCATCGAGCTTCGCGTGGCGCGGGCGCGGATTGCGCGCAGCTATGAGGAAAGACTGCCCGAGCCGATGGCCGATCCGGTGCAGGATTTGCGCATCCAGGCCGCCAGAGCATCCGCCTATTTCGTCCGGGCCGGTGAATTCATCCAGATTATCGATGTCGCCGGCCGGCAGTGCACGGACTTTCAGGCCTTTGCGGCCCGCAAGGTCGACAAGGGGCTGGACCTCGCGCTGGACGCCACCGTCACGCGCACGTTGCTCGGGCGAAGCTACCCAACGGCGGGCCTGCTATCGAAAGCGTTCGACCGGGATTTCGAGCCGCTCGTGGAAATCGTGCAGGACACGGTCGGACGCCACGACGCTTTCGCCACGGCCTGCAATTCGCGCTATTACGACGACATGGGCTATCCGGGGCATGTGAACTGCACGGACAACTTCAACCATGCGCTTGCACCCTATGGCATCGCGCCCCGCAAGGGCTGGGAGGCGCTCAACTATTTCTACAACACCAATATCGACCACCACAACCAGCTCTATCTCGACGAACCCTGGTCGCGGCCGGGAGATTATGTGCTGATGCGGGCAATGACGGATCTGGTCTGCGTCTCGTCCTCCTGTCCGGACGACATCGATGCTGCCAATGGCTGGGACCCGACCGACATCCATGTCCGCACCTATTCCGCAACTGAAAAATTTTCGAGAGCCGTGGCCACCAGAATGACCCCAGATGCAGAGCCGGAACTGACCCAGGAAACCGCCTTCCATCCGCGCCTTTCGGCGCTGACCCGGAATTTCGCTGAATATCGCGGTTACTGGCTGCCGAATCGTTTCAACAATGACGGGCCGATCGAGGAATATTGGGCCTGCCGTGAAAAGGCGGTGGTCACGGACCTCTCGCCGCTGCGCAAATTCGAGGTAACCGGCCCGGATGCGGAGGCGCTGCTGCAATATTGCGTGACACGGGACATCCGCAAGCTCTCGCCGGGGCAGGTTGTCTATACCGCCATGTGCTACGAGAATGGTGGCATGATCGACGACGGGACGGTTTTCCGGCTGGCGCAGAACAATTTCCGCTGGATCGGCGGCGACGATTTCTCCGGTATCTGGCTGCGCCAGCAGGCCGAGAAGATGGGCTTCAAGGCCTGGGTCCGCTCCTCCACCGAACAGATGCACAATCTCGCCGTTCAGGGACCGGCGAGCCGCGAGATCGTCAAGGAGATCATCTGGACCTCTCCGGCACAGCCGTCGATCAGCGAGCTCGAATGGTTCCGTTTTGCCGTCGGTCGCATCGGTCATTTCGAAGGCGCGCCGGTCGTCGTCTCGCGTACCGGCTATACCGGCGAACTCGGCTATGAAATCTTCTGTCATCCGAAGGATGCCGTTGCCGTTTTCGATGCCGTCTGGGAAGCCGGCCAGAAGCATGGGCTTAAAGCCATGGGGCTTGAAGCGCTCGACATGGTGCGCATCGAGGCGGGCCTGATCTTCGCGCACTACGAATTCACCGACCAGACGGACCCCTTCGAGGCCGGCATCGGCTTTACCGTGCCGCTCAAGTCGAAGACCGAGGATTTCATCGGCCGCGAGGCGCTGATCAAGCGCAAGGAAAACCCGCGCTACAGGCTCGTCGGCCTCGATATCGACAGCAACGATGCGGTGGGTCATGGCGACACCGTGCATATCGGCCGCGCCCAGGTCGGAGTGGTGACCAGTTCGACGCGGTCGCCATTGCTGAAGAAGACCATCGCGCTGGCACGCATCGACGTGCTGCATTCGGCGATCGGAACGGATGTGGAGATCGGCAAGCTGGACGGCCAGCAGAAGCGTTTCCCGGCACGGATCGTGCCGTTTGCGCATTATGATCCGGAGAAATTGAAGCCGCGATCATAGACAGGGATTTCTACGGTGCGTGCTTTATAACTTCAGCAGGCGTATGCTTTTTGCGGGTACGACCGCGAGAATGGTTACGGTGCGCTCCGCCTCTTCATACAGGATGACATGGCTCTTATGCTCGTGCCTGCGGACCCCTTCGCCGATCGACGGAACGAGCCTGCCAATTTGCGGATTGGATGCGATCAATTGAAAGCAGCGATCGAGTTCATCCTTATATCGCCGTGCTTGATGCAGCCCGAACATTTCGATGCCATCCAAAAAGGTAATGAGGAGATCGTCTTCGGCACGCGCAGTTAGCGTGTACCTATTCACTGACGATGCCTCTCGCTTTGGCGATGCGTTCAGCTTTCTGGAAAATCTCGTCAATGCTTTGTTTGCCGATGCCGCTGGATCGCGATTCGGAGACGATCCGACGCAGGTCTTCTACCGTCAGTTCCTGATCCCGACGAGACCGATCGCGGCGTACCAGATCGCGGACGTAGTCGCTCGTGCTGGCGTATTCACCTTTGCTGATCTGCGCCTCGATCCATTCTTTCATCGGGTCGGGCAGCGATATCGTCATGGTTGCCATGCTGGAACTCCTTTCGAGCACCGTAGCACAGCTAAGAATAAATCACAAAAATGCTTATTCACCGGCAGAGAGCGGGATCATCCCGCCTTGCGCTGGGTGTTGGCGATCTGGCGGGCGGTGGCTTCGGAATCGTTGGCGAGCGCCCGCATTTCCGAGGCGAGCACGGCAAAACCTGCGCCCGCGGTGCCGGCGCGGGCCGCTTCGATGCCGGCATTGACGGCGAGAAGCTTGAGGTAACGGAGAGAGTGCAGGATTTCGGCCGTTCGTGACGCTGTCGCGCGCATGTCGGCGGTCTGCTCGTCGATGCGCTGATAGAGAAGTTCGATGTTGACGATGCTGCCTTCCAGATAGAGCAGGGTACCGTCCTTGTCCCAGACACCGCCGCCGGTTTCCGTCACCCAGAGAAAATGACCCTTGTTGTGCCGGATGCGATATTCGAGCGTCCAGTCAGTTCGGTTTTCCAGCGCCTTGCCGACCACCTCGTCCATCATCGGCACGTCTTCTTCGCACATGATCGAGGTGAAGGTTCGCAGGCGGTTTCCAACGATCTCATCGACCGGGTAGCCGAAGATGCGCTGAATTCCGTCGGTCATGTCCAGCATCGTGTAATGTTCATCCGCCCGGCATCGGTACAGAAACCCATTCATTCGACTAAGAACGCTGCTCTGAAAGTCCATGTCTGTTCCAATGAGGGCTTGAGGGCGTATCGGAAACAGTATTGATGCTCTTGGCTAATATTCCGTTATACTTGGGTTGTCGGCCGAAGGCTGGTTCGCCAGCCTTCGGCTTCCCCGATGGTGCTCAGTTCTTCAGATAGACTTCGAGCGTATCGTCCATCGCCTCGAGCCAAGGCGTATGGTGCTTGGGCGCCATGTTGCCGGTCATCAGCGACTTATAGGCATTGTCGCGGAAACCCATGATGTTTTCCGCCTTGTGGTGTTCCCATTCCATGAAGGTCTGGTTGGTGCCTTCGACATCGAATTTCGGATAGTCCGTGTCCTCGAGCAGCTCAAGCACGTAATCGCCCTGGAACCAGATCATCTGCTCGGCATCCTCAAGCGCTTCCTCGCGGGCGCGCCACGTGTCGAAATGCGCCTTCATCTCGTCCTTGCCCGGGAGCTTGATGCGGCCCATGATCACATCGCGGGCGTACCAAGCCTGGGCGTCGAACATATTGAAGGTGTAGAACTGGTCCTGCATGCCGATATACATCAGTTGCGGATTGTCCTCGTAAACGACGCCCTTGTAGAGGCTGTCGGACCACAAGCGGTTGGCTGTCTTCAGGCGGAGATCATCCGGCAGGAACGGAAAGTGGTGCAGGTAGCCGGTGCACAGGATCAACGCATCAACTTCCTTGGTGGAGCCGTCGGCGAAATGGGCGGTCTTGTTGACCAGCTTCTGCAGGAGCGGACGTTCCTCGAAACGCTCCGGCCATTTGAAGCCCATCGGCTTGGAGCGGTAGCTGGTCGTCACCGACTTGGCGCCATATTTCCAGCATTGCGAGCCGATGTCCTCGGCCGAATAGGAACGGCCGACGATCAGCACGTTCTTGTCCTTGAATTCCAGCGCATCGCGGAAATCATGGGCGTGCAGCACGCGGCCGCCGAATGTCTTGACGCCTTCGAAATAAGGAACGTTCGGGGTCGAGAAATGGCCGGAGGCGACGACGACATAGTCGAAGATCTCATCATACATGACGTCGTTGACGCGGTCATGGGCCGTGACGGTGAAGGTCTTCGATTCCTCGTCGAAACGGACCATGCGCACGGGCGTCGAGAAGCGCACCCATTTGCGCACGTCGGCCTTTTCGACGCGGCCCTTGATGTAGTCCCAGAGCACGGCGCGGGGCGGGTAGGAGCCGATCGGCTTGCCGAAATGTTCCTCGAAGGAATAGTCGGCGAATTCCAGGCATTCCTTGGGCCCGTTCGACCAGAGATAGCGATACATGCTGCCATGAACCGGCTCGCCATACTCGTCGAGCCCGGTGCGCCAGGTGTAGTTCCACAACCCACCCCAATCGGCCTGCTTTTCGAAGCACACCACTTCCGGGATGTCAGCGCCCTTTTGGGCAGCGGACTGAAAGGCTCTTAATTGCGCAAGGCCCGAAGGCCCTGCGCCGATCACGGCTACTCTGGTCATGTGTGTCAGTTCCCATTTTATATCGTTGTCAGTGTTTCGGTCGTTGCCGATTGTCTGTTTTTAGAATTGCCCCTCACCCTAGACATCTCCCGCTTGCGGGGAGAGGGGACGATGGAGTTTGCCGCCTGTCCTTCTCCCCGTCAAAACGGGGAGAAGGTGCCCGAAGGGCGGATGAGGGCAGTTTTCAATCCGGATAGATACCCGCGCTGGTCGGGGATCCGTCGTCGTATTTCGAAAGCCAGTCGATCATGATCGGCCGGTTTCGGGTCAGGCCCTTGTAGTCGGCGATTTCCGGCGGCAGGCTGGCGAGAACGCGCGGCAGGCGGCGTCCCCATTTCGGCACGGTGACCAATTCTTCAAGGCTGATCAGGTAGCAGCGGATGACGAACAGGATGGCGTTGGAGCGGGGCAGGCGCCACAGGCTCTGCAGTTCGACGCGCAGGTGCATCTTCTGCCCGACATTCTCCGGCGTCACCGTCATGCGGTCCGGACCCCATTTGTGGTAGTTTTCCGGGGACGTGTCGAGGCGCGGATTGACCGTCATGGTCCAGTTCAGGCGACGGGTGGGTTTGCCCTGCTGCAGGTTGAGCAGGAATTTCAGCGCCCGGTCGAAGACGCCGATCTGATGGGCGAGCGGCACCGGGCCGTGCCATTCCATGAAGTTCATGCCGATGTCGAAATCGAGCGACCAGTCGGCCTGGGTGGTCACCATGCCGGCATCCATCCAGAGATTGTTGTCGCGCTGGTCGACGATGCAGAAATCGCCCTGGGCCTGGCGGGTGATGTATTCCATCGGCGGGTAGGGCAGCGTTGCCGGATCGCCGAAGGTGAAGGTGTCGTCGATGCCCAGTGGCCGGTTGATCCAGCGCCAGCGGTCGCCGTTCTTTTCCAGGGTGAAATGCTCGGGATAATCCTGCGCCTGATGCTCCATCAGGAGTTCCAGCGTGTCCCATTGCGCGGCCATCATGTGCGGCAGCGCCTGGCAGCGCAGCGGGTCTTCCTTGAGCACCATGGCCCGGTCCTGCATCTCGGCGACGTAATGCTCGTCGACGTCGATCAGGTTCTCGAAAACACTGTCCTGCCTGCCGCGGACATGCGGCTCCATGTTGACCGAATACATGTATTCGTCGCGATCGAAGGGGAAGGGGAAGCGCCTGATATTGGTGAGGCTGTTGCGGAAGGTGAAGTCGTCGCGGAACGTTTCGTTCCTGAACGTGATGGTCATCTGTCCGGTCCCCTTGAGCTAGAGTTGAAGAACGAGTTGCTGGCCCTTGAACCGCGAAACGCAGATCATGACCTTCTTGCCGGACGCCTTCTCCTCGTCCGACAGGTAGATGTCGTTGTGCTCCAGCGTGCCGTCGCAGGAGGAGACCTCGGTCTCGCACTGGCCGCAGGCGCCGCCGCGGCACATATAGGGTGCGTCGCAACCATGGGCTTCGGCGGCCTCCAGGATACTCTGGTGTTCGCCGACGGTCATGTGGATGCCCGATTTTTCCAGGAAAACCTGGAAAGGCTGGCCCGCGGGCGGCGCAAGGAAGCGTTCCGAATGCAGGTTTTCCTTTGGCCAGCCGGCTTGAAGACCCGTCAGGAGAACGGCATCGATCATGCCCGCCGGGCCACACACATAGAGATGCGTGCCGAGCGGCTGGTTTTCGACGAGCGTTTTCACCGGGACGAAGGATTTCTCGCTGTCGCAGTAGATCATCACCCGGCGGGGACCGTAGCGGTCGAGCAGTTGCTGCCAGTAGGCGCCGTGTTCGCGCGAGCGGATGGCATAGTGCAGTTCGAAGGCGGCGTTGTCGCGGGTGAACTGCTCCATCATGGCGATGAACGGTGTGATGCCGATGCCGCCTGCGATCAGGATATGCTTGCGGCCGCGATGATCGACCGGGAACAGATTGACCGGCTGGCTGACGGTCAGCTGATCACCCGGCTTGACCTGCTCGTGCATGAACACGGACCCGCCCCGCGAGTTCGGCACTTTCAGGACGCTGATTTCAAAGGCGCTGTTGTCATCGGGATTGGACATCAGCGAATAGGGGTTGCGGCGCAGCAGGCCATTGTCGTTCATCGAAACGACGACATGGGCGCCGCCGGAAAAGAACGGCATCGGCTGGCCATCGAGCCGCTCGAAGCGGAAACGCTTGACGCTGTCGGTGACCTGCGTGACGGCCGCCACCCGGACCGGCATATCTGTGTTGAGGCTCACGGGAACATCTCCTCAGGGGCAGGCGCAGTCCCCGGTTCTTCCGCATCGATGTTGACGCCCTGGAAGGCGCCGAGGCGGCGGGAATAGTGATCCCGCACCAGAAGCGGCAGTCCGCAATGGGTACAGGCAAACGGGCTCGTCGTCACATTGTCGGTGATGCCCTTGCAGTGAACGCATTGCACCCGCCGCGCTGTGGAGCCGCGATGCTCTGTGTGGATCGAGTTGAAGTCGATGCCGAATTCCAGGGCCACCTGCATCACCTGGCCGATAAAGCCCTCGGTTCCGGCGATGTAGAGGCGTGTTCCCATGCGGGCCTGCTCAAGACAGGCGCGCAAGCGAAACAGCAGAGGCTGGAGGGTCGGCGCTTGCCAGAAGACATCCGGCGACAGCGCTGTCAGCACCGCATCATAGGCTTTGGGGGCCGCGCCGCCGGCCAGGTACAGGATTTCCGACCTGTCGAGGAAATCGCGCCCCTTGGCTTCGACCTGATCCGTCAGCGCCGTTGCGCCTTCGCCCTCAAGGACGAAGAGGTGGCGTTTGGCGTTCGGATCAATGTCGAGCCCCTTGTATTCCGGTCTGCTCTTGATTCCTTGAACGAGCATGGCGTCAGCCCTGCGCTGTCCGTTTCGTCTTCTTCGGGTCGTCGAAGGTGATCGTGTGGGCGATCGCCGGGGCATTGACCGTCTTGCCCTTCACCTCGAGCTTGGTGCCCTGAACGCCATAGGGCACCTCGACGCGCATGATCGCCATCGAGCGGTTCGTCAGCTTCGAATAGGACGGGCAGGTGATGACGCCGACCTTTTTGCCGTCTGCCCAGACCTCGTCGCCGAGATCGGTCGGACCATCGGCCTCGACCAGAAGGCCGAAAATCTTGAAGCGTTCCTTGCCTTTGAGGCGCGCATGCTCCTCGGCGCCGCGGAAGCCAGTCTTGCCGGGGCTCACGGTAAAATCGAGACCGAGTTCCCACAGGCTGTCGCCGGGCTGCTCATTGGCGAAGGGATACATCTGCGAATTGTCATAGGGGTAGAACAGCAGGTAGCTTTCGACCCGCAGCATGTCGAGAACGCTGAAGCAGACGGGAATGATGCCCATCTCCTTGCCTTCGTCGACGATGCGGTCCCAGACCATGCCGGCATCCTGGCCGCGAACGAAGATTTCGTAGCCACGCTCGCCGGTATAGCCGGTGCGCGAGATCATCACCGGCGCGCCGAAGAGCGTCGTCTGCATGTGATGGAAATATTTCAGATCGCGGATGCCGGGCACGTATTTTTCGAGATAATCGACGGCGAGCGGCCCCTGCAGCGACAGGTCGTGCAGGTCGTCGTCGAACAGCACGGCGCAATTTCGGCCCTGTGCCTGCTTGACGATTTCCTCGAAGCCGGAGCCGGAGCCGTGCACCAGCATCCAGGCGTTCGGGCCGGTGCGATAGACGATGCAGTCATCGGTGAAATGGCCGCGATCGTTGAGCATGCAGGCATAGACCGACTTGCCAGGATAGACCTTGGTCATGTCGCGGGTGGTGATGTATTCCAGAATGGCGATGGCGTGCGGTCCGACGAGATGGACCTTCTTGAGGCCGGACACGTCCATGATTCCGGCCTTGGTGCGCACGGCAATGTGTTCTTCGTAAATGTCCTTGTCGTAGGTCCAGGCGGTTCCCATGCCGCTCCAGTCCTCGAGGTTGGATCCCAATGCCCGGTGCCGGTCGGCCAAGGCGGAAAAACGCCAGCTCAATGCCATGATCTGTTCCCTTGATTTATTTCACTCTGTGGAAATAATTATTCCTGAGTATATTCGCGTTTTTGGGAACGGCAAGCCCCATGCTGTGCATTTTAGATGGGGAAAATGCGCTATGCGCAAGCTGCGCTCCGACGTTTGTCGGAGCGGCGAAAGTCAATGTCGCCTGTTAACATGGCAGGCGATCTCAAATGCAGACACCCGTGGCGAGCACGCGGGTGGCCTGTCTGTTTTTGAGGTTTTTGGCCTGTCAGGCGAGGATTCCCGCGTGGCGGGCGGCTTCTGAAAAGGAAAGATAGGCTTTCCTCGGGCTGGCTATGCCATCCAGCGCATCGAGGCAATGCTGCAGGGCGCGGCGGTATTCGCGACCGCGCTTGCCGGGCCAGTTCCGCAGAAACTCGACGGCATCCCATGCTGTTGCTATGATGGCTTCCTGGCTTTGCCGGATGATGACGCGAACGGGGTTTGGAAAACGCTTGTAACTCACTGATGTCCTCGTTTTGCATTTCGATCAAGCGGACAGGAAACGTCGATCAGGTCATAAGGTTCCCGTGAAAATTTTGTTTTCTATCTGATTATTAAGGGAAATATAAATACGCAGCATTCGCTTTCCGCTGGTGCGGCCGGGCTTTGGAGTTAGGATGGAGGGAAGGCGCATGAAGCAGAACAAGCTTTTGGCCTGGTTTCTGATTGTCGTCGGCGGATTTTATCTGCTGTCGGGGATCGTCACCAACGATATGGGCGGGCTGACCTCGCTCGGCTACAATCCGGATATGCCCATGACAATACAGGATGCGCCGATCCGCTTCCTGCTGGGCGTCGCGCTCTATGTCTGCGCCGTCTATGCCGGTATCCAGATGCTGCGGGCCAGCCCGCCGCCAAGCAATCCAAGTTGATGGCCAGCCTTAAAGGTTGAGGGCTTCCTTAAGGTCGGCGCCCTTCTTGATGCGCAGGTCGAGATCGGCCGCGATATGATCGATATGGCGCCGGTCCGGCCGACATTCCTGTTCTCGAATTGGAGGACGAGCAGTCCGGCGCCATCGGCAAGCTGCGCCGGCATATCCCGTGTCTCCGCTTGAAGGGAGGAGGGGTAGTTCGTAAGGGGAGATCAAGGGGTTGTTTCCATCCGCTCCACCCACTCATATCCAATCCTCCACCGCTGCAGCACGTCCAGCGGATCCTCCGCGTCCAGTCGTGAACAGATGCGATAAACCTCCAGCACCTCCGCACTCATCTCGCCGCGATGGTAGAAGTAGGTCGCTGCGGCATAACGGGTGCGGCCGGACCATTCGGTGCCCGGTGCCGTCCTGATCAGCATCCAGTTTCGCGCGGTTTCCTCGTCCATGGCTTTGTCGGTCAAAACAGCCCCGGTGGTGTCGCTGCCCGCCGCTCGAGCCTGATGAAGGGGCGGGGAACGATGCGGGCGCGTTTCATCATCTTCTGGTATTGCAGCTCGCGGGAGGCATAGATTTCCACCCAGAGATCGTCGACGATGCGCGCGCCGTAGGGACGTTGCAGTGTGGCGATGGCGATGTTGCGCTTGGCAAGCGGCGACCAGATGGCGGCGCTGACAAGGCCGGCCTCGTGCTTTTTGCGATGATAGATGATGGCGCCTTCGGCCGGAATATTGCCTTCGATTTCAAGGCCGACGAGGATGTGTTTCAGAGTTTGATTCCGCCGCGCTTCAAGTATCGCATGACGTCCGTTGAAGAAGGGTTTTTCGGGATCGACCAGCCAGTCGAGCCCGATCTCGTCCGGAAGCCGCGCGCGGTCGGCGCGGAGGGCCGTTTCGGCCGTCATGAAATCGGCATTGGCGACGATGAAGCCGGCCTCGATCCGGGCACGGTTCAACGCCGCGTAGCCGATGGCGCGGATGCCATGCCCGCGGCCGGCGCTCCAGAGGCGATCCCATAGGCTGAGTGCCTGCTCGACAGGCACGAAGAGTTCGTAGCCGAGATCACCCGTGAAGCCGGTGCGCGAGATCGTCACCGTGGTGTCTTCATGTGCGAATGCGGAGATCTGGAACGGCTTCAGCTGGCCGATGCCTTCGAAGCCCGCCTTGGCGAGAACGGCAAAGGATGTCGGCCCCTGCAGGGCAAGTCCGGCGACCGTTGTCGTCTCTTCCTCGATTTCGACAGCAAAGCCGACGGCGCTGTCCATCAGCCATGGCAGATGGCGCTCCTGGCAGCAGAGACGGAAGAGATCAGGCCCAAGCCGGAAAAGCGTGCCGTCGTCCAGCACTTCGCCATGATCGTCGCACCATGCCGTGTACTGCACGCGGTTGAGCCCGAGCTTCGTAACATCGCGCAGGGTCAGGCGGTTGAGATAGCGTTCGGCATCCGGCCCCGCGATGCGGTATTTGACCATGGGCGAGATATCGAACAGGGCGGCCGTCGAACGGATGGCGAAATATTCCAATTCCTCGTCGAAGACGGAGTGCGCGGCCTTGTAACCCGCCCAGCTGTACCAGTCGTTGGTTTCGCTCAGCGCTGCGATCCGCGCATGAAAGGGTGTTTCCAGCCTCGGCGTGGCGATATGGCCTTGCAAGGCGCGGCGGCTGTCGAGGTCCGGTATCATGGCTTTCCTCCCGAAAGGATATGCCGCGTGGCAAGCAGGCCGGGAAGGCCGGAGATGCCGCCGCCTGGATGCGCGCCGGCGCCGGCGAGGTACAGGCCCTTCAACGGCGTCGAATAGCCGGCCGCCTGGTTGACCGGGCGATTGACGAGCAACTGGTCGGCCTGCAGTTCGCCGTGGTGCCAATGGCCGCCCGGCATATGATAGTGCGCTTCGATATCGGCGGGTGTCATCAGGCTGCTGGCAATGATGCTCTTGCCGATGCCTGGGGCGTAATGTTCCAGCGTGTCGAGGACTATGGCCAGGAATTCTTCTCGGCCCGCATCCCATCCGCCTTTCAACGCATAGGGCGCAAACTGCACGAGAGCGGACAGGGTGGCGCCGCCAGATGGGGCCAGGGATGGATCGCTTAGGCTTGGGAGCGTGATCTCCACCACCGGATCGCGGGAGAATTCACCATATTTGGCCGGGTTGAAAGCCGTCTCGACGTGGTCGATCGACCGGGCGATGACGAGGCGTCCGCGCAGGTCGGCGGGGTTGACGCCGGTGAAGACCGGCAACCGGTCGAGGGCCAGATCGAGTTTCGCGACATTGC
Source organism: Hyphomicrobiales bacterium (assembly GCA_900472785.1). Classification (GTDB taxonomy): domain Bacteria; phylum Pseudomonadota; class Alphaproteobacteria; order Rhizobiales; family Rhizobiaceae; genus Pararhizobium. Next base: position 75,200 of record UCJH01000045.1, read on the forward strand.
CTTTCGAGCGAATGTTATGGACCTGCCGAACGAAGCCGGTGCCGATTTCCGCCGCGTCGATCAGCGTCAGGAACGTCGCCTTTGGGTGGATCGCCGAGACAATCACGGGTGCCGCAAGCATCTCGCCGTTTTCCAGCACGACTGCGGTCGCCGTTCCGCGGTCCGCCAGAATACGGGAAACGGCCATGCCCGTGCGGATGGTGACACCGGCGGCGAGGGCGGCTTTTTCGAAGGCGTCCGCAAGGCCTCCTTTGACGATGGCCTGGTGTCCGATGCCGCCGTTCATTTCTCCGGTGAGCCGATAGTAAAGGCCGAGCAGCGAGGTTGGCGAGCGGGGCCCAAGGTGAATGCCGAGCGTCGCGTCGAAAGCGACGAGGCCCTTCAGCCGGTCGTCGCCGAGATATTCGTCGGCGATATCGGCGACGTTCATCAGCAACATGCGCAGGAAGTCGCGGCCTTCCTCGCGGCCTCTGCTGATCAGGCTGAAGCCGGCGCCGGCAAAGGTGGTTAGGTCGTTCAACGTGATCTTGCCGATTTCCGGCGGGCGACGCTTGAGGAAACGCTTCAGGATGCTCGCCTGGAACATCAGTTTCCGGCGCATGGCGGCAAAAGCCTCGGCTTCGCCCGCGTCCACGCCCTCCACCGTTTCGCCATAGGCTCTACGCAGAACAGCGGGGTTGCCGAGTTCCGACAGGATGACGGTCGGAGCCGTGTCTCCGGAGAGCATCGTCCTGTCGAGTTTCAGAAGCTTGACGACCTCTGGGTCGAGGCGGTTGATGACATGCGCAAGCCCGGCGGAGCGAAAGCCTGGATGGAATTCATGACCGCGCATGGCGCCGCCGACCGCATCCGCCGCTTCCAGAAGGATGACCTTTCGCCCGCTCTGGGCCAGCAGGGTGGCGGCCGTGAGCCCGTTATGACCGGCGCCGATGACGATCGCGTCGTATGAAGTGGTCGCACTAGATGACGTCATGGGCCGGGCTCATCATGCTTGGCTTATGCTTGAGGTCGCGCAGGATTTCGACAGCGGCGTTGCGGCCGGGCGCACCCATGACGCCGCCGCCGGGATGGGTGGAGGAACCGCAGAGATAGAGGCTGGGCACGGGCGTGCGATACTGGGCGTAACCCGGCACCGGCCGGTTGAAGAGCAACTGATCGAAGGTCAGTTCGCCCTGAAAGATGTTGCCTTCGGTCAGGCCCACCTCTGCCTCGATCTCGCGCGGGGTGCGCACTTCCATATGCAGGATGCGGTCGCGGAAGCCGGGCGAATAGTCGGCGATCTGGCTGACGACGGTTTCGGCGAAGGCGTCGCGGTCGGCATCCGTCCAGTCATCGCCCTCCAGCTTGGGCGGGCAATATTGCACGAAGCAGCTCATGAAATGCTTGCCGGGCGGGGCCATGGTCGGATCGAGCGTCGTGGGGATGACCATGTCGACGAAGGGATCGGCGGAGTAGCGACCGGCCTTCCAGTCGTCATAGGCGCGCTCCATGCGTTCCATCGAATCGGTGAAATGCATGTCGCCGCGGATGCAGGAAGAGTTTTGCGGCAGCGCCGGAAACTCCGGCAGGCTGTCGAGCGCGATGTTGAGCTTGCCGGACGAGCCGCGCATCTTGAAGTGCCGGACGCGGTGGACGAACGTCTCCGGTAAGGCGTCCTCGTCGACGAGTTTCAGGAAGGTACGCTTGACGTCGGCATTGGACACGACAAGATCGCCGCGAACCTCTTCGCCGTCCGCCAGAAGCACGCCTGTCGCCCGGCCGCCACGGGTCATGACCTTGGCGACGTCGGCGCCGGTGCGGATCGTGCCGCCGGAGGCACGGAAGGAGGAGGCGAGCGCCTGCGTCACCGCGCCCATGCCGCCGCGGGCGTAGCCCCAGGCTCCCACCGAGCCGTCGACCTCGCCCATATAGTGATGCAGTAGCACATAGGCCGTGCCGGGGGACATGGGGCCAAGCGCCGTGCCGATGATCCCGGACAGCGCCAGATAGGCCTTGATCACGTCGGTCTCGAAATATTCGTCGAGAAAATCGGAGATCGACATCGTCCAGAAACGCAGCGTCTGCGCCATCTCACGGGCGGAGAATTCGCCGAATTTCTTGCCGAGATAGAGCAGTTCGGAAATGTCGCGCGGCTTGAACGAGAAGGGGTCCGGCGCGGTGCGCATCAGAAGCGGTTGGATGAAGCGGCATTGGCGGGTGACGTCGCGGGCATAGCGCTCGTAGGCTTCGGCATCGCGCTTGGAATAGCGGGCAAACTCGCGACGGTGGCTGTCATGATCGCGGTAGGAGGCGAGATAGTCGCCGTCGCGCGTGAAGACCGCGCCGCCCTCATAGGCGATCACCTGCAGGCCGTGCTTCGGCAATTCCAGGTCGCGCATGATCTCCGGCCGGAACAGCGAGCAGACATAGGAGCAATTGGAGTAGAGAAAGCCCGGCGTCAGTTCGCGGCTGGTGGCGGCGCCGCCGACCCAGTTGTTCTTTTCCAGCACGATCACGTCCAGCCCTGCGCGCTGCAGATAGCAGGCTGCGACGAGGCCGTTATGGCCGCCTCCGATCATCACGACATCGTATTTTTTCATGCGATCTGCTCCCTCAATTTCGAAAAACTGGCATGAAAAGCAGAATGTTGTCCAGATATATTGAATGAGTATTCAGCAAGTATCTTGCAATCCACTGATTATGCGCTAGGATTTCGACCAGCGAGTGATCCTTTGAAACAGGTGAAGGCCGGTATGATCGAAACCTCTGCGCACCCACCCGAATATGACGAGGCGGCCATCCGCTTCCTCGAGGTGCTGTGGGGCGAGGGCTATCTGTCGCCGGGCGGTCCCGATGAGGTCGATCGCGTGCTGGCGGGTGTCGATCTGTCCGGGAAGCGGGTCCTCGACATCGGCTGCGGCGCGGGCGGGATAACGCTGCATATAGCGCGGACGCATCGGCCGGCGCAGATCACCGGCTTCGATGTCGAACTTCCGGTGATCGAACACGCGCGGATGGCGGCGGAGCGCGCGGGGCTCTCCGATCGCGTTTCCTTCCGTCAGGCCGCGCCCGGGCCTTTGCCCTTTGCCGACAGCAGCTTCGACGTGGTGTTTTCCAAGGATGCGCTCGTCCACGTCGCCGACAAGGAGGCGATCTTTCGGGACATCTTTCGGGTCCTGGTTCCCGGTGGCGTGTTTGCCGCATCGGACTGGATGATCGGCCATGATGGCGAGCCTTCCGACACGATGAAGGACTATCTCGATGCCGAGGGTCTGAGCTTCGGCATGGCATCTGCCGCACGCTATCTCTCCGCCATGGCCGAGGCGGGCTTTGTCGAAACGAAGGCCGAAAGCCGCAACGAATGGTATCGCGACGTCGCCCGCGGGGAGCTCACCCGGCTTCGGGGGCCGTTGCGCGAAAAGGCAGTGGCCGCCGTTGGCGAAGCCTATGTGGCGAAGAACATCCGCACCTGGACGGCTATGCAAAAGGTTCTTGACACCGCCGAACATTGTCCCACTCATCTCCGCGGTGAAAAACCGGGCAGGGGCGCGCCATGAGCGTCGTTCTCAGTCTGAAGGGCAAGAAAGTGGCGGTGAGAATGAAAGCGGTTTCCATGGCGGCGGACGCCGGCGAGGCGGACAGGAAGGGGCGCAAGGCATCCAAGGAAACCCGGCGCCAGCAGTTGATAGAAGCGACGATCGATTCGCTCGCCAAGCGCGGCTATTCGGAAACGACGCTTGCCGACGTGGCCGATGGCGCCGGCCTGTCGCGCGGTATCGTCAATTTCCATTTCGAGAGCAAGGAAAAGCTCCTGATCGCCACGCTGCAGGCGATGGCCGACGAATATGCCGCCCATTGGCAGGCGGCGCTCGACAAGGCGGGGCCATCCGCAGCGACACGGCTCTGGTCGCTGGTCGCTGCCGATTTCGATCGCAAGATTTGTACGAAGCGCAAGCTGGCTGCGTGGTGCGCCTTCTGGGGCGAAGCCAAGTCGCGGCCGACCTACCAGGCGCTTTGCGGCGCCCGCGACGTCACCTATCACGAGCTCTTCGTGTCGCTTTGCGCCGAACTCAAGGCGGAAGGCAGCTATGCCTACGATGCCGAGGTCACTGCGCTTGCCCTTTCAGCCCTGATGGAGGGGTTGTGGTGGCGCCTGATGACGGGCGACGGTTTTAGCCGTGAAAAGGCACATGGGGCGGCGATCGAATATCTGGTCGCGGTTTTTCCGCGCCATATGAGCCATGACGGACCGAAATAGGGAACAGCGGAACCGGAGCAACCGGAAAGGGAGACTGGCATGACGAGACTGAGACGATGGAACCGCCTGGGTGGATTCTTGGCTTTGGCCGGCCTTTTCTCGACCGTCGCCTTCCCCGTTCCGGCAGCGGACAACATCACCGTTTTCGACTGGGCCGGGTATGAGGATCCGGCTTTTCATCCGGCCTATACCGCCAAATACGGTACCGAACCGGAATTCAGCTTCTTCGGCGACGAGGAGGAAGCGTTCCAGAAGCTCCGCTCGGGCTTCAAGTCCGATCTTGCGCATCCGTGCTCGCAAAGCATCCCGAAATGGCGGGAGGCCGGACTGCTCGAGCCGCTCGACACGAGCAAGCTCACAGCCTGGAACGATATCCTGCCGGGCATTGCCGGGATGAAGGACCTGATGACGGCCGAAGGCAAGGCCTGGTTCCTTCCGTTCGAATGGGGCAATACCGTGCTGACCTACCGCACCGATACGGTCAAGCCGGAGGACATCGCCTCGCTCAGGGCTTTCGCCGATCCGAAATTCAAGGATCGCGTCTCGATCGGCGACAATGTCGATGACGCCTATGCGCTGGCAAGTCTTGCGATCGGCCTGAAAGACTGGACCACGATGACCGATGCGCAGTTTGCCGAGGCGTCGGCTTTCCTGCGCGAGGTGCACAAGAACGTCCGGGTTTACTGGACCGACAACACCGAGGTCAGCCAAGCGATGGCCAGCGGCGAAGTCGATCTGGCCTGGGCCTGGAACGAGACGGTCACGACGCTGCAGAAGGACGGCGTTCCGGCAGCGATCAAGAAAGATACGAAGGAGGGCCTGTCGACCTGGGTCTGCGGTTATGTTCGGCTGAAGGGCGGGGAGGGCAGCGAAGCGCAGGATTACGACTTCCTCAATGCCGTGACCGATCCGGCGATTTCCAGCTATCTGGTGGATGCCTGGGGTTACGGGCATGCCAACGGCAAGGGCATGGCTGCCGTCGATGCCAAGCTTTTGACGGACAAGGGCTATGGGGACGTTGATTCCTTCGTCAGCAACACGCTGTTCCAGGCGCCGATGCCAACCCAACTGCGCCAGAAGATGATCGCCGAATTCGAGAAGATCAAGGCGGGCTATTGAGCAGGACTTTCGATGTCGTGGTCGTCGGGGCCGGATTTTCCGGCCTTTCGGCAGCCCTTGCGCTTGTCGAGGCGGGACTGGATGTCGTTGTCCTGGAAGCGCGGGACCGCGTCGGTGGGCGGGTGGAATCCCGGCGCTCGGCCGACGGTTCGCGTTTCGATACCGGTGGGCAATTCTTTTGCGAGGACATGCCCGAACTGATGGCGCTGGTTCGCCGGCTTAACGGAAGGGTGATCACGACGCCTTCCGAAGGTGCGTTCCTTCTGCAACCGCCACTGTCGTCGCGCGAGGCGGAACGTGCCTATGCGGGTTCCTCGGCGATCCGGGACCGGATGAACGCGATCGACCCGGACGATCCCGCTATCGCAGGACTGACGGTCGGTGAATGGCTTTTCACGCAGGCTGACACGAAGGTTGCGAAGGGTGGGTTCCAGTCGCTGGTGGAAGGCCTCTGGTGCCGGCCAATGGAGGAAATCCCGCTCTGGTACCTGATCGACAATGATCGGCGGATCACCAACGAACAGTCCGAGCTGCACTATTTCCTGGGCGATACGCTGCATGGTCTGGCGGAGGCGCTGGCTGCCGGTCTCGGTGAACGCCTGATCCTCGACGCACCGGTGACACGGATTTCGAGAAATCCGGCGGGTGTCGAAATCGACAGCGGCAAGGGCCGGTTTTCTGCGCGGCAGCTGATCGTCGCGGTTCCGCCTGTCATGGCTTCACGGATCGGTTATGAACCGCCGTTGCCGCCCGCGCTTCAGGCGTCTTTCGGCGCCTGGCGGAGCGGCACGGTCATCAAGATTCGCATACGCTATGCCCGGCGGTTCTGGCGTGATGCGGGCTTGAGCGGCATGGTGATGTGGCGCGATCTCCACGGTCTCTTCGTGTGCGATGTGAGCCCGCCCGACGGTGGGGCGGCGCTGGTCGTTTTCGTGGGCGGGCCGCTCGCCGTCGCGTGGGGACATGATGGCGAGGCGGGACTTCGCGAAGCCGTCATGCAGCACCTGGTGCGGGCGTTGGGGGAGGCCGCGGCCGATCCGCTGGAGTTTGCCGTGCGCGACTGGAGCGACGATCCCTGGAGCGGCGGCGGTTACAGCGACGTCATCACCGACATGAATGCGAAGGATGCGGAGGCGATGATCCGCGCCGGTGAACCGCCGGTGCATTTCGCCTCTTCCGAACTGTCGCCATCCTTTCCGGGGTATGTGGAAGGGGCAATCATCGCCGGCCGCAGGGCTGCCGAGACGGTGATCGAGATTTTGCGGACTTCATAATTTCATCCAGCGCTCCAGATTGATGGGGCACAGGAGCCGTTGCCATGACGAAAGAAGAACTCGCGGATATCTATCGGGCCTATATCGCCTGCCTCAACCGTCAGGATTGGACGGCTCTCGGCCAGTTCGTGGCCGACGACGCCATCCACAATGGCCAGCCGCTTGGCCTTTCCGGATATCGCGGAATGCTGGAAAACGACTTTTCCGAAATTCCCGACCTTTGCTTCGATATCCAGATCCTGACATGCGATCCGCCATTCGTTGCCAGCCGGCTTGCTTTCAATTGCAGTCCGAAGGGTCGGTTTTTCGGTCTCGATATCGACGGCAGGAAAGTCTCTTTTTCCGAAAACGTCTTCTACGACTTCGACGGAGGCAAGATCCGGCAGGTCTGGTCGGTGATCGACAAGGCGGCCATAGAGGCACAGCTCAGCTAGTCCGCCAAAGCCACCAGCGCGTCGGGATCATAGGCCAGCCGGATAGACGCTCCGACGGGAATGTCGTCCGCGCCGAAATTGTTGGTCTCCGAGACCGACAGCGGTGCGTCGAGGCCCGGTACATTGACGATCAGGTGGGTGATCTCGCCGAAATAGTGCCGGTCGATGACCTGACCCTCGAGCGAATGTGTCGCCGTCGCATCGTCCCACAGCACGCGAAGACGCTCCGGCCGGATGCCGATGGTCGCCTGGCCGTCGCGGCAGGTGAAGCCGAGTGGTTTTGGAAGGGTCACCGCGCCGAACTTCCCTGTCTCGACCGAAAGATCGCCCGCGGTTTCGCCGATGATCCGGGCTTTCATGAAATTCATGCCGCCGAGGAAATCCGCGACCTGTCGGGTCAGCGGCCGCTGGTAGATTTCCTTCGGCGTCGCGACCTGTGCGATCTTCCCGCCAAACATCACGGCGATGCGGTCTGACATGGCGAGCGCTTCGTACTGGTCATGCGTCACCAGCACGAAGGTAATTCCGACAGCCTTCTGCAGCGAGCGCAATTCGACCTGCATTTCTTCGCGCAGTTTCTTGTCGAGCGCCGACAGCGGTTCGTCGAGCAGCAATACCTTGGGGCGCATGACGAGTGCGCGCGCCAGCGCCACGCGCTGGCGCTGGCCGCCGGAAAGTTCGTTGGCCTGGCGTTTTCCGAGCGTCGAGAGACGGACCTGATCGAGCGCATCGCCCACCCGCCGGCGCTCTTCGGGCGCATCCAGCTTCAACCGTTTCAGGCCATAAGCAACGTTGTCCTCGACATTCAGATGCGGAAAGATCGCGTAGTTCTGGAAGACCATGTTGGTCGGTCGCTTGTTCGGCGGCAGGCCGATCGCGGATTGCCCGTCGATGCGGATGTCGCCGGAGGTCGGCGTGTCGAAGCCGGCGATCGAGCGCAGAAGCGTGGTCTTGCCGCAGCCGGAGGGTCCGAGCAACGAGAAGAATTCTCCTGCGGCGATATCGAGCGTGACGTTGTCGAGCGCCTTGTAGATGCCGTAGAACCGGCTGACGGCATCGATTCCGATCATCGGCGTCTCAGCCATGGACAGAACTCCCCTGGATGCGGCGTTCCGTGCGGTGGCGCAGAACTTCGGCGACGGTGATGAGAAGAATGGAAAGAGCGAGCATGAGGCTCCCGAGTGCCAGAACGCTTGGCAGCTTGGCGGCGAAGCGCAGCTGACCCCAGATGTAGACCGGCAGCGTCGGCTCCGTGCCGGAGAGGAAGAAGGCCAGGATGAACTCATCCAGCGAAATGGTGAAGGAGACAAGCAGGCTGGAGACGATCGCCGGCGCGACCACGGGCAGGGTGACACGCCGGAAGGTGCCGAGCGCCGTCTCGCCGAGGTCGAGCGAGGCTTCCTCCAGACTTCGGTCGAAACCCTCGAAGCCGGAAATCAGGACCGACATGGCATAGGGCAGGCAGAAGACCGTCTGGCCGAGGATAACGGTGGCCAGCGAGAGCTCGATGCCGATCTGCAGCACGATCATCAGCAGGGAAACAGCGACGATGATTTCCGGAAGAAACAGCGGCGCCATGATCAGCCCGGTTGCGGCCCGTTGCCCGCGAAACCGGTAGCGGGTGATGGCGCGGGAGGCGCAGATGGCTAGCCCAGTTGAGAGAAGCGAAACGCAGCCGCCGACGAAAAGGCTGTTGCGGGCGGCATCCAGCATGGCCGAATTGCCCCAGAGTGCCGCATACCATTTCGTCGTAAAGCCGGCGAGCGGGAAGGTGGTGGACGCGGCGTTGTTGAACGAGAAGATCGGCAAAAGCAGGATCGGCAGATAGAGAAAGCTGAGATAGACCGCGACATAGGCCGGCAGCCAGCGCGACTTGCGGATGCCGTGGCGTCCACCCGTGCCGCTCATCGGATCCACCTGACGAACAGTTTCAGCGCGAGTACCACGAACCCGGCCATGGCCGAGACGATCACCATGGTTGTCACCGAAAGGGCGGCTCCGAGCGGCCAGTTGGCGCCCTTGCCGAACTGCGCCTGGATCGCGGTGGCGATCATCACGCCGTCCTTGCCGCCCACCAGCTTCGGCGTGACATAATCGCCGACCGTCGGGATCATGACGATCAGGAAGGCGGAGATCACGCCTGGCAGCGACAGGGGCAGGGTGACGCGCAGGAAGCTCAGGATCTTGTTGTCCCCAAGATCATGCGCCGCCTCGATCAGCGAGCGGTCGATTTTCTCCAGCGAAACGAAGATCGGCAGGATAGCGAAGGCCGCCCAGCTGTGCACCAGCGTGATCACCACAGCGTTGGAGTTATAGAGCAGCGAGGTAACGGGCGTATCGATGATGCCGGTCGACATCAGCCCGGTGTTGAGCACGCCCTGATAGCCGAGAATGACTTTCCAGGACATGACCCGCAGCAGATAGCTCGTCCAGCAGGGCACGGTGATCAGGAACAGCCAGAGGTTCTTGTGAATGCCGCCGTGGAAGGAAATGAACCAGGCCACCGGATAGGAAAACACCACGGTGACAACGCTGACGACGAGCGCGATGGTGAGCGAGCGTAGGAGAAGGTCGCGATAGATCGGCTCCGTCAGCGCGACGCGATAGTTCTCGAAGGTGAAGGTCCGGTCGATCGTCAGGTAGTCCTGCGTCCAGAAACTATAGGCGATGACGATCAGAACCGGCAGGAGCAGAAGCGCCAGGGCATAGAGGAGGGTCGGCGAGATCAGTGCCAGGCCGCTTGCCTCATCGCTGTCGCGCCAGCGGCGGCCGGTGCGCGGCGCGGAGGCGATGTCCGGCATGCTCGACACCATGACCATCAGCCGCGGCCCCGTGGTTTACGGGCGCTGCACCATTGAAAAAGCGGGGATCGCGTCATGCTGTCCATCCCGGTGTCTGGTCCATGGGCTTCGCCCGTTTTTGTTCCCGAATGCAGAATGAACGCAAAACGGGATTGAACGCAAGTGCTATTTCTGCCAATATTGATTGAACAGACATTCAATATGATGAGAAATGATATTCGATATCAACTGTTTGATGTGTGTATCAATTCGAAAACTGAAGGAATTTTTCAATGGCCGCCAAACGGGAAGAAGCGATCGGTCTTGCTGAGGCGGCTGGAGAGATGGTCGCTGCGGCCCAGAAACATCTCGTCCAGCCCTGGCCGACGGCCGGTGAAATCGGCGCGGAAGCGCGTAGCGGTATCCTGAGCGGCGACGGCATCTACGTGATCGACAGCGAAGGGCGCCGTCTGATCGACGGTCCTGCCGGCATGTGGTGCGTCAATGCCGGGCATCGCCGAAAGGAGCTGGCCGATGTGCTTTACGAGCAGGCTATGGCGCTCTCCTACAATTCGCCCTGGTATACGATGAACGCGCCGTCGGTTGCGCTGTCCGAGCGGCTTGCCGGCCATGCGCCCGGCGATCTCGATCATGTCTTTTATACCACCGGCGGATCCTCGGCCGTCGAGACGGCGCTGCGCTTCATGCAGTTTGCCAACAATGTGAAGGGCCAGCCGGACAAGAAGATGATCGTGTCGCGGCAGGGCGGCTATCACGGCTCCACCTATCTTTCCGCCTCGCTGAACGGCCGGCCGCGCGACCATGACTGGATGGACAGCGCCGGCGATCAGGTGATCAAGCTGAACTGCCCAAATCCGTTCCGTCGCCCAGACGGGATGAGCGAAGCCGCATTCTGCGATTTTCTCGTCGAGGAGTTCGGGGCGGTCATCGAAAGGGCCGGCGCGGAGCGGATCGGTGCGTTCATCGCCGAGCCGGTGATGGCGTCCGGTGGTGTCATTGTCCCGCCGGATGGCTATCTGCCGCGCATGCGCGCGCTTTGCGCGGAAAATGACATCCTGTTCATCGCCGACGAGGTTGTGACCGCCTTCGGCCGCCTCGGCCATGTCTTCGCATCGAAAGATGTATTCGGCATCGAGCCGGATATGATCACCTTCGCCAAGGGGGTGACCTCGGGCTATTTTCCGCTCGGCGGCGTGATGATCTCGTCGCGGCTGTTCGAGGAATTGCGCCGCTCCAATCATTCGGACGCGATGTTTGCCCATGGGCTCACCTATTCCAGCCACCCGATCGGCTGCGCCGTGGCGCTGAAGAACCTCGACATTCTAGAGGAAGGCCTGCTCGCCCATGCGCGCGCGATTTCCGGCCATTTCCAGCAAAGCCTGCGGACGCTGGAGGACCTGCCGCTGGTCGGCGAGGTGCGTGGTCTCGGCCTGATGGCCTGCATCGAGTGCGTGGCCGACCGGGTCAGCAACAATCCGCTGACGCTGGACGTCACCGTCGGCAAGCGCATAGACGGCCATTGCCAGGAACTGGGCCTGCTGGTCCGTCCGCTGATCAACATGTGCGTCATGTCGCCGCCGCTGACCATCACCCTTCCGCAGATAGACGACATGGTCTCGATCCTGCGCGTGAGCATCGAACGTACGCAGGACGAACTCGTGCGGGAGGGGCTGTGGAGGGGGAAATAGGAATTAGGCAGTAGCCAATAGGCAATAGGAATTAGATGTTTTTCCTACTGCCTACTGCCTACTGCCTACTGCCTACTGCCTACTGCCTACCATCCGCCCATTCACCTCCGCCATCTCCCGCTCCTCCGGTGGCTCGTCCAGCGTCATCACCGGCAGTACGGCGCGAAGATGGTCGTGGTGGGTGCGCACGCCATATTCGAGATCGGAGAGATAGAAGCCGTTGAAGGCTTTCGACGTCATGGATTCGTTCGACCAGATCGTCAGTTGCACGTCTTCGGCCTGCGTGTCGCGGTCGATGCGGAAGGCGAGGTAACGGGCGGCGCGCTGTTCCCGGCTTTCCTCGCGCCGGCGATAGATGCCGCCGCGCAGGATCGTCCGGCCGGTCGAAACCGGAAACTCCTGATAGAACTGGACGATCTCCGGCGTGACGGCGATCACCGCGTTGGCGAATACGCCGTAATAGATCCAGGCCTTGCGCAGGTGCTCCGGCAGGTGCGTCGCTTCGGGTGCGATCGTCACGTAGTTGCGAACGCTCCAGCGGCGGCCGGCATGCGGATTGTAGGTCGCGAACGAACGGCAGAGGCCGTTGACGAAAGGCTCGTCATAATAGGTCGAGCCATAGAGATCCTGTAGCGCCGGATGCGCCATGGCGACATGATAGCCTTCATTGTCGACGTCGCGCACGGATTTCCAGTTGACCGGCGAGGGCTGCGTCCAGAGGCCGGCGGTCGGCACCATCTCTTCGCTGCGATAGTGCGAAAGCTCCGCCTCGAAGGGCTGCATGAGCTCGGCGACGGAGGGCTGAGGCCCGGGAGCGAAGCGAATGAAGACGAAGCCGAGCCAAACCTCGAGTTCAAGCATTTTCAGGCCGAACGCCTGTTTGTCGAGCGGCGGGAAGCTGCGGGGGCGTGCGGCCCCCCGCAGGGTGCCGTCGAGATTGTAGACCCAGCCATGGAAGGGACAGACCAGCGCATTGCGACACGTGCCTTTTTCATCGGTGACGACACGCGATCCGCGATGCCGGCAGATGTTGTGGAAGCCACGGATGATTCCGTCCTGGTCGCGCAGGATCAGCGCCCGCTCGCCGACGACGTCCATAGTGATGTAGTCGCCGGCATTCGGCACGTCGGAGATATGGCAGGCGATCTGCCAGTGTTCGCGGAAGACATGCTGTTTTTCGAGCTCGAGAAGCGCATCGCTGTGGTAGCACCAGCCTGGCAACCCCCGCCGGTCCCAGTCGTGCGGAACGCTGACATCGCGGATCATCTCGTTCATGGCCATCCCCAAATCTTGCTGAACGTTCATTCAGTATAAGCATATTTATTGATGAAATGGAATAGCTTGGGGAAGCGTGCAGCAGATTTTGAGAAGGTTTTAATAAACGATGGTGCCGACGGGCGACCGCCATCGTAGCCCGCCTGCGCCTGTCGAGCAGGCTTTACTTGTCTAGTTGCGGATAGACCCGGTCGAGGAACATGGGTCGCATCTTTTCGCCGATCATGCAGTCGGTCGGCGGCGCAATCTGGATCGGCACGATTTGGGGTTTCGTTTCCCGGCCGCTGATTTCCATCACTAGTTTCTGGCGGATCGCCGTGGCGAAATCGGTGGGCCGGTGCACGGGCAGGACAAACGAGCCCCGGCCGCCGATGACGCAGTCCGCATAGTAGCGGTCGAGCGAGCCTGTGATGCCCGACGGTCGGATGAGAATAGCCAGCCCGTTGACGACGATGCCTGCCGCAATGGCTGAATCCCGGGCAGGGGTGATCGGCGGCCCCATATTGTTGGGCCCGTCGCCGGAGACGTCGATGACGCGGCGCATGCCCGCAAGACCGTTGGCCTCGATCAGGCCGGTGGCGTAGGAGATCGCATTGGAAATCGAGGTGCCGCGGCGGGTGAACACTGGCCGGGCCTCCAGCCGGTCGGCAAAGTCGGCTGCGTCCCGGGCATTTTCGATGATCTGCCATTCGACCAGCGACGTTTCGTTGACGCTGCCGGCCCATTCGAAATAGCTGATTGCGATCCGGCCGATCAGCCCGCCCGTCACGGCATTGGTAAAATCGGGATGCCGGATGGCCTCGACATAGCCGGACCGCTGGATGCGCGCTTCCTCGATATCCATCGACCCTGACATATCGACGGCAAGCACCAGTTCGACATCGACCTCGGAAGCGGCATCTGCCGCTACGGCAACGGGCGCGGCGGTCAGGCCGAGGAGCACGGCGAGAGTTGGGAGCATGACTTCATCCAATCCCTTTATTCCGTCGTATTGAAACAAAACTGTAACACAGGAATTTCCGCAGGCGATCTTTTCGCGTTCTGCGCCGTTCAACAAACGGTGAAAATCAAGGCGTCGCGCGGCGCTGCTATTGTCCGCGGCTGGGAGTGATGTTTGTAATGCTTCAGAGACAGGAAACCGACGCGGCCCTTATCGATCGTCTTCAGGAGGCCGCATTCTCCTATTTTCTCGACTATACGGATTCCAAAACCGGCCTTGTCGCGGACACATCCTTGCCCGGTGCACCGTCCAGTATCGCGGCCACCGGCTTTGGCCTCTCCGCCTATCCGGTCGGTGTCGAGCGCGGGTGGATCTCGCGGGCCGACGCGGCAGGCCGGACGCTGACGACGTTGCGTTTTCTGGCTGAAAGCCGGCAAAGCCGGGAAAAGGACGCAACCGGCTACAAAGGCCTCTATTATCATTTCCTCGACATGAAGACCGGGCGGCGGGTGTGGAGGAGCGAGCTTTCGCTGATCGACAGCGCGCTGCTTCTCGCGGGTGTGATCACTGCCGCCGCCTATTTTTCGCGCGACAATGCGGTCGAAGCGGAAATCCAGTCGCTGGCCGCCATGCTCTATGCCCGTGCCAACTGGCAATGGGCGCTCGACCGCGCCGATACGCTGTCGCTCGGCTGGAAGCCGCGGAGCGGGTTTCTTCCCTATCGCTGGGAAGGCTACAGCGAGGCGATCATTCTTTATGTGCTGGCGCTTGCCTCTCCTGCCCATCCGATCCCCGAATGCAGCTATCACGCCTTCGCTGCGAAATTCGACTGGATGATGTGCCCCGACAGCAAGCCGTATCTCTACGCGGGCCCGCTGTTCATCCACCTGTTTTCCCATGCCTGGATTGATTTCCGCGGTATCCGGGACGCCGCGGTTGCCGAAAAGGGCAGTGACTATTTTCACAACACCCGCCGCGCCATCGCCGTGCAGCGCAACTATGCCGAAAGAAATCCCGGGGGGTTCGTCGGCTACGGCGCGGATATGTGGGGACTGACGGCCTGCGATGGCCCGGAACGTCCGCGTGTGCTGAGCAATGGCCGGCGGCAGAATTTTGCCGGTTACGCGGCACGCGGCGCGCCGCTGGGGCCGGATGACGGCACGATCGCACCCTGGGCGCCGCTCGCCTGCCTGCCGTTCGAGCCTCAGGCGGCCGTCAGGGGATGCCGGCATATGCTGGACACCTATCCGGATCTGCTGATCGACGGGCGTTTCCCCGGAAGTTTCAACCCGAGCATTTCCGGCAAGGGGCCGGAGGGCTGGGTCAGCGGCCGTTGCGTCGGCCTGGACCAGGGTCTGCTGGTCATGATGATCGAAAACCATCGGAGCGGCCTGATCTGGGATCTTTTGCGGGATTCTTCCGTCATTCGCCGCGGGCTTAAACGCGCGGGCTTTTCCGGCGATTGGCTTTAGGATAGAGCCTCAAGAGGAAACAACGGCGGGCGGCAGTCTTGGGAGATCTTAAGCAGTCGGGCGCTGTATCGGAAAAAACGATCGACGCCGCCCTGCAGCGATTGGCTGCCACGTTTCCGCATGTCGCAGTCTCCATCGGCCCCGGCGAGGACGGCTTCTATCCGGCGTCCGTGGCATGGGATGCGGACACGGGCGATATCGGTTCTTATCTTGCCTATCAGACCCGGTTTGCCAACGGCATGGACGAGCGAACCCGGGCGGCGCATCTGGCCGCATTTTACAGTCACCAGTTCAGTATCGTGGCGGTTTTTCTGTATCTCGCAGCGGGTATCACGATCGACGAGGACCCCCGGAACGTGCTGATCCGTTTCGAGGCGCCCGAACAACCGGATCCGCGAATGCCGCCTGACGTGCGACGGTTCCATTTTCGCTTTTTCGGCGCGTTCCTGCCGGTAGGTGAGAACACGGCCGACGCATTTCACGATGTTTTCGTTTCGCATATGACGCCTGTCATCGCGGGGATCAAACGTCACACCGGCTTTTCAGCCGCTGCACAGTGGCGGCTGGCTGCGGATTCGCTTGCCGGCGCGTTTCTGGAGGTCGGTCGCGCGCTCGACTGCGAGAGCGATGCCGTGGACATGGCGATGAAGCTGGTCCGACGCAACGAATCGCCGCTGCTATCGCCTGACCTGCGTTTCGAAACGATCGAGGCCGTCGTTGATGGCAAGCCGATCAGAAGAACCTTCCGCCTGCGGGGCGGATGCTGCCTGTTCTACCGGACGGAGGAGGGCCGCTTCTGCGACAGTTGCGTGCTGTTGGATGCAGACAGCAAACGCGCACGGTTGCGCGCCTTCATGGAAGGCACCGGACATCCTTGAAGCCGCGCGCCCTTGGGACGCGCGGCACTGTTCGTGATCAGGCGGCTCGCGCGAAGCGGTCGTTGATAAATCCGGATACGACGCCGAGGACGAGCCAGAAGGCCAGGGTCGTGGCGAGGGCCGCGACCGCAAATTCAGCACCGAGCACGGCCGGGACGCTGCTGGCGATATCCGTCGGCTGCGGCGCGCCATAAAGGTGCGGGGCGGCGATCAGGACGAGGCCGATGATCTTGGCCGCGATTTCCGGACGCAGGGCCACGAGATAAAGCCCGGCCGAGGACAGCAGGATAGTCGCGACCCACCAGGTCTGCCGGTCGCCGAGATCGGCGGCGGGAAAACCCGGCAGCTCCGGCGGCAGGCCGATGGCCGGTAGAAGATGCACGGCGAGCCAACCGAACGCGCCCCAGAGCGCGCCGTTCGACAATGTCACCGGATGGCCGATCAGGACGCTGACGCCGGCGAGAAGCAGACCGAAGCCCGCGCCCGCAACGAGGTTTGCGAGCAGCGTTCCGGAGAACCGGCTCATGCCGAACATGATGCCGCCCTCTTCGTGCTCGCCTTCATGTGCATATGCCGGGGTGACCGGAGAAAGGGCCGCCAGAATATCCGTCGGGAAGGACGGGGCGTTCAGCGAGGAATGATTGTGGGTCTCTCCCTCTTTCGCCGGCGTTTCGGTTCCGGGCACGGTTGCGGCCGGCTCCTTGCCCTCATATTCTTCGGCATGCAGGATCAGCGGCACGACGCGGGCTTCCTGCGCCGCTGTCATGAAAACACCCGCGATCAGTCCGGCCACCACGGCAGCCAGAAGCGTTTTGACTATCATTTGAATACCCTCTCCATGGGCGAAACACATGCTTCGGGAAGATTCGGATTGCCGATGTTTCTGAATGGAAACGGCAAGCCGCCGCGCGATGCATCGGCAAGGCACGATCTTCAGCGTCTGAACGAACCGGAAAGGCGTTGCCTTTCCCGATCAATCGTCAATGGCAGGGGAAGCCGTAGGAATGGCGCACGTCATGCGCGGTGTCGTGCAACACGGCGGAATTCGCCAGGCCTGCGCCGAACACCAGGAAGCCGCCGATCAACAGGGCCAAGATGCCGGCGGTGAGACGGTCGTTGAGGGAAAGCGGAACACTCGAAACTGTAGACGTAGCCATGACAACCTCCGTGATGGCACGTGGGAAATCTCCCACCGATTGGGCACCAATGCCCGTTATCAACCGGCAGGTTTCCTGGCTCGCGGCGTCAGGTGCCTTGGCACCAAGACGTTTTTCTCGCCTTCCCAAGCTTGGAACGATGCTTGCGCAGGCTCCTTTGCTCAGTGGCTTCTTCCGGATGCGATCATCCGGAACGAAAAACGCTGACCGCTCTACAGTCGCGGGGTCGGCCATGATTGAGGTGCCCGGAAAGGGTCCACCCGTCACGTTCCCATTTACTCCCCAGAAGCGCCTCGCATCCGGGGAACCAATTGATCCGTGATGATTATGGTTTCGCTTCATCAATGTCAATTGTGCGCGAGGTCTCCGGGCGCTGTATCACGCTGCATCCAGCGCCACCGTGAGGTCGGCGATCAGGTCGTCCGGGTGTTCGATGCCGATCGACAGGCGGATGGTCGATTCCAGCACGCCGATTCGCTGGCGCACGTCCACCGGCACGCCGGAATGGGTCATCGTCGCCGGATGGCTGGCGAGCGATTCCGTGCCGCCGAGGCTGACGGCGAGTTTGAAGATTTGCAGCGCGTTCAGGAACTTGAACGACGCGGGCTGGCCGCCGACGATATCGAAGGAGAAGGTCGAGCCGGCGCCGGTGCACTGCGCGGCAAAGGTCTTGCCGAGCGGCGATGCCGGGTCATGATAGGGCAGGTAGTGGATTTTCTCGACCTTCGGATGATCGCGCAGGAAATCGGCTACGGCCAGCGCATTGCTGTTGGCTTTCTCCATGCGGATCGACAGGGTTTCGAGCGAACGGCCGAGCATCCAGCAGGAATGCGGATCGAGCTGCGTGCCAATGGCGCCGCGCAGCGCCTTGACCTGCTTCATCACCGATTTGGCGCCCATGGCGGCGCCGGCGATCAGGTCGGAATGCCCGCCGACATATTTGGTCAGCGAATAGAGCGAGATGTCGGCGCCATGCTCGATCGGCCGCTGGAAGACGGGGCCTAGCAGAGTGTTGTCGCAGGCGATGATGGGCGTGTGGCCCTGTTTCCTGCCGATTTCATCGGCGATACGACGGATCATCGCGACATCGACGAGGCTGTTGGTGGGGTTTGCCGGCGTCTCGATGAGGATGACGGACACGCGCCCCTTTTTCATGGCTTCCTCGGCAGCCGCCTGGACGGCGGCTTCGTTGACGCCGTCGGCAAAGCCGGCGGCACCGACGCCCATATTGGCCATGGTCTTCGACAGTAGCGTCTCGGTGCCGCCGTAGAGCGGTTGGGAATGCAGCACCGCGTCGCCCGGCCGCACGAAGGCCAGCAGCGTCGTCGCGATGGCCGACATGCCGGAGGAGAACAGCGCGCAGTTTTCCGTGCGCTCGTACACGGCAAGACGGTCCTCGACGATCTCGCTGTTGGGGTGGTTGAAGCGCGAATAGACGAGGCCGGCGGCCGTTCCCGCCGGTGGCTCGCGCCGGCCCGCGGTGTAGTCGAAGAAATCCCGGCCTTCCTCCGCCGACCGGAAGACGAAGGTCGATGTCAAAAACACCGGCGGTTTCACGGCGCCTTCCGACAGCTCCGGATCATAACCGTAATTCAGCATCTGCGTCTCCGGATGGAGCTTGTGATTGCCGATATGGGTCTTGGACGGATGTGGAGCGGTCATGGCGGATCTCCTGTCTGGATTTTATTTTCCAGGTGCAGATTATATCAGGATGTGCCAAGATTTCTTGCTTTCTTGATCTCGTTTCGCTTAGTTCACGCAAGATATTGCGGAGGTTTGGGATCTTCGATGCAGAAAATTGCTGACGACGTCGATCGCCGGATCTTGAAGGTTCTTGCCGTCGACGCACGGATCGCCAACAACGAACTTGCCGAGCGCGTCGGCCTGTCCGCCTCCGCCTGCCTGCGTCGTCTCCGGCGCCTGGAAGAAACCGGCGTGATCCGCGGTTATACGGCGCTGGTCGATCCTGTCATCGAAGGCTGGACGATGACGGCGATCGCCTCGGTGCGCCTCAGCCGCCAGCACGAGGACGAAATCCGCATGTTCGAGGAGGCGGTGCGCGGCTGGGACGAAGTGCTGGAATGCCATCTTGTCACGGGTTCGCGCGATTATGTGCTGAAGGTAATGAGCGCCGGGCTCGAACAATACGAGCGCTTCATCAAGGAAAAGATCGCCCGGCTGAAATGCGTGGATACGATCGAGACCAGCTTCGTCATGAGCACAATCAAGGAGCGGCGGCTGTAGAGAACCTCAGGACCGCGCCAGCAAATCCGCCATGACGCCGATGATGCGCTGGTGCTGGTGGGCGTGGCGGGTGCGGATGCTGGCGGCGGCATAGACAGCCTGTGGAATCGGCGCCGCGTCCTCGACCGGGAAGGCAATCCCGTCCACCTGCAATAGTGCTGCGCTGGCCGTGGTGACATAGGTGGCGCCACCCAGCGTTTTGAGGAGATCGATGATGGCGATGTTCTGCCCGGCGGCGAGCGGCGCTGCCGACAGATGCGGCAGAGCCAGACGATGCGCGCGATCGAAGGCCGGCGAATAGACAGCCTGGATATAGGTTTCCGGCCGGATGTCAGCGACGGTTCGCGCCTGCGTGCTGACCAGCATGTAGTTCATTTCGCCGATCCGCTCGTAATGCAGGTCGGGCAGATAATGCGGCGTGTAGAGGATGGCGAGATCGAGATCGCCGGCGGCAAGATCGCGGTTCATCTGGATGGAATAGTCGGCCTCCATGTAGATCGACGTATTCGGCAGGTCCGCGCGCACCGCCGACAGCCAGCGGCCGGCAAGCGTCTCGGCCAGGTCATGCTGGATGCCAAGCCGCATCGAACGCTCATAGGCGCCCGCATTCTCCACCGCCCGCGTCGCCTCGTGCCACTGGTGCTGCAGGGCTTTGGCGTGGTCGAGGAAGCGCAGCCCGGATGCCGTCGGCGCCGTGCCGCCCTTGTTGCGGGTGAAGAGCTTGCGGTTGAACTGCGCTTCCAGCGCTTTGACGCGGTGCGAGACGGTCGATTGCGTGATGTTCAGCCGCTCCGCCGTGCGGTTGAAACTGCGGGTTTCCATCAGGTCGAGGAAGGTTTCGATGAGGTCGATCTGCATAGATGGTTCCGGCATGTTGGGTGAAGACCCCTCCCCAACCCTCCCCACAAGGGGGAGGGAGTCCATTGCGTACGCCGTTCCTCCGGTACCTTGAAGAAAAGGAAGAGCGGCAGACACAATAAACTCCCTCCCCCTTGTGGGGAGGGTTGGGGAGGGGTCTTGGGTATTCTCAATCTAATCGAATTCATCGATCAATAAAGCGAAATCCATGCGCTTGATGCCGGCCTGCTTCATTGCGAAAACTCATGCCCAAACAAGGGAACAGACATGTCGAATTTGCCGTCTCATGCGCGCGTTGTGATCATCGGGGGAGGCGCGGTCGGGGCGTCCTGCCTCTACCATCTGGCCAAGGCGGGGTGGACCGACTGCGTGCTTCTGGAAAAGAACGAGCTGACGGCGGGCTCGACATGGCATGCGGCGGGCAATGTGCCGACGTTTTCGTCGTCCTGGTCGATCATGAACATGCAGCGCTATTCGGCGTCGCTCTACCGCGAGCTTGGCGATCTCGTCGATTATCCGATGAATTATCATGTCACCGGCTCCGTCCGGCTTGGCCATTCGAAGGAGCGGTTGCAGGAGTTCAAGCGCGTCTTCGGCATGGGTCGCTATCAGGGCATGGATCTCGACATCCTGACGCCCGACCAGATCAAATCGAAATATCCCTTTGTCGAAACCCATGACCTGACCGGGGCGCTCTACGATCCCTATGACGGCGACATCGATCCGGCGCAGCTGACGCAGGCCTTGGCCAAGGGTGCCCGCGACCTGGGCGCGAAAATCTTCCGTTTCTGTCCCGCCACCGGCGCCCGCCGGGATGGCGACGAGTGGGTGATCTCGACGCCGCAGGGGGAAATCCGCTGCGAAAAGGTCGTCAATGCGGCCGGCTATTATGCCCGGGAAGTCGGCAAGTGGTTCGGCCGCGATGTGCCGATGATGGTGATGAGCCATCAGTACATGCTGTTCGAGGAAATTCCGGAGCTCGCCGCATGGTCCAGGGAGGCTGGCCACAAGCTGCCGCTGCTGCGCGATGTCGACAGTTCCTATTACCTGCGCCAGGAAAAGACCGGGATGAATCTTGGCCCCTACGAGAAGAACTGCAAGGCGCACTGGATCACGCCGGATGATCCGATGCCGGAGGATTTTTCGTTCCAGCTGTTCCCCGACGATCTCGAACGGCTGGAATGGTATCTCAACGACGCCGTCGAGCGCGTGCCGATCCTCGGCACGGCCGGCCTGTCGCGCATGATCAACGGGCCTATCCCCTATGCGCCGGATGGCAACCCGCTGATCGGCCCGATGCCCGGCGTGCCGAATGCCTTCGAAGCCTGCGTCTTCACCTTCGGCATCTGCCAGGCGGGCGGTGCCGGCAAGGTGCTGGCCGAATGGGTGACGGAGGGGCAGACGGAATGGGACATGTGGTCCTGCGATCCGCGCCGGTTCACCAGCTTTACAGATCAGGAGTACTGCATCGCCAAGGGCATGGAAATCTATGGCCATGAATATGCGATGCATTTTCCCAAGCATGCCTGGCCGGCCGGTCGCGGCAAGAAGCTATCGCCGATCCACGACCGGATCGCCGCACTCGGGGCGCAGTTCAAGCCCTATAACGGCTGGGAGCGCGCCAACTGGTATGCGAAGCCGGGGGACGATCTGTCGGAAGAGGCAACCCAGACCTGGAACCGCGCCGGACCGTGGCAAAAGCGGATCGAGGAAGAATGCCTTGCGGTGCGGGATGCCGCCGGCATCCTAGATCTGCCGGGCTTTTCGCGCTACCGGCTGAAGGGCGAGGGCGCCCGCGACTGGTTGCTTGGCCTCACCACCGGCAAGGTGCCGAAGCCCGGCCGCATCGGCCTTGCCTATTTCTCCGACGACAAGGGCCGTATCGTCACCGAAATGTCGGTGATGGCGCTGGAGGAGGATTTCTTCTTCCTGATCACGGCCGCGACCGCCCAGTGGCACGATTTCGAATGGCTGCAAAAACACCTGCCCAAGGACGCGGCATTCACGCTCGAAGACGTCACCGAAACCTTCACTTGCCAGATTCTCTCTGGCCCGAAGTCGCGCGGCATTCTCGCGGAAGTGTCCGATGCCGATCTTTCCAAGGGCTGGCTGACGCATCAGTCGGTTCAGATCGCCGGCCGCTGGTGCCAGCTGGTGCGCGTGTCCTTTGCCGGCGAGCTTGGCTGGGAAATCCATACGAAGATCGATGATACCGTTGCAATCTTCGATGCCGTCTGGGCCGCCGGCCAGAAGCATGGGCTCAAGCCTTTCGGCATGGAGGCGCTGGATTCGCTGCGGATCGAGAAAGGTTACCGCGCCTGGAAGGGTGACCTGTCGACGGATTACACCATCCTGCAGGGCGGGCTGGAGCGCTTCGTCGATTGGGCAAAGCCCGAGTTCAAGGGCAAGGCGGCGCTGGAGCGCGAGAAGCAGCAGGGCGTCACCAAGCGCTTCGTGACGCTGGTCGTCGATGCCGGCGACTGCGACGCGCCGTACATGTCGACGCTCTGGCATGGCGGAGAGGTCGTCGGCGAAACCACCTCAGGCAACTGGGGTTACCGGATCAACAAATCCGTGGCGCTCGGCATGCTGCGCGCCGATCTGGCTGAGCCCGGAACCGAGGTCGAGGTCGAGATTTTCGGTGACCGCTTCAAGGCTGTCGTTCAGGCCGACGAGCCGCTGTTTGATCCCATGAATGAAAGACTACGCGCATGACGAAGGCGATCCCCACAAAGGCGAGAGCCGTCATCATCGGCGGCGGCGTATCCGGCTGCTCGGTCGCCTATCATCTGGCGAAACTGGGCTGGACCGACGTCGTGCTGCTCGAACGCAAGCAGCTGACATCAGGCACCACCTGGCATGCGGCCGGCCTCATCGGCCAGCTGCGCGCCTCGCAGAACATGACCCGGCTCGCCAAATATTCGGCCGATCTCTACACAAAGCTGGAGGCCGAGACCGGCATCGGCACGGGCATGCGCCAGTGCGGCTCGATCACCGTCGCTCTTACCGAGGAACGCAAGGAAGAGATTTACCGGCAGGCTTCGCTTGCCCGCGCCTTCAATGTCGACGTGCGCGAGATTTCGCCGGATGAAGTCAAGGCGATGTATCCGCATCTGAACGTCTCGGATGTGGTCGGCGCCGTGCACCTGCCGCTCGACGGCCAGTGCGATCCGGCCAATATCGCCATGGCGCTCGCCAAGGGTGCCCGCCAGAATGGCGCGACCATTCTCGAGGGCGTCAAGGTGACGGCTGTCCACAAGAAGGCCGGCCGGGTGTCGGGCGTCACCTGCGAGAGACAAGGCGAGACGTTCACCATCGAGACCGAGAATGTCGTCAATGCTGCCGGCATGTGGGGCAGGGAGCTTGGCAACATGTCAGGCGTGACGGTGCCGCTGCATGCCTGCGAGCATTTCTACATCGTCACCGAGCCTGTGGCCGGGTTGCAGCGCTTGCCGGTGCTGCGCGTGCCGGACGAATGCACCTACTACAAGGAGGATGCCGGCAAGATGCTGATCGGCGCCTTCGAGCTCAAGGCCAAGCCCTGGGGCATGGATGGCATCAGCGAGGATTTCTGCTTCGACCAGTTGCCGGAGGATTTCGATCACTTCCAGCCGATCCTCGAAAACGCCATCAGCCGTATGCCGATGCTGGAAACGGCGGGGATCCATACGTTCTTCAACGGCCCGGAGAGTTTCACGCCCGACGATCGCTATTATCTCGGTGAAGCACCGGAACTGAAGGGTTATTGGGTCGCGGCCGGTTACAATTCCATCGGCATTGTCTCCTCCGGCGGCGCCGGCATGGCGCTGGCGCAGTGGATGAACGACGGCGAGCCGCCCTTCGATCTCTGGGAGGTTGATATCCGCCGGGCGCAGCCTTTCCAGAAGAACCGCACCTATCTCAAGGAACGCGTCACAGAGACGCTCGGCCTGCTTTATGCCGATCATTTTCCCTATCGCCAGATGGCGACGGCGCGCGGTGTGCGGCGCACGCCGCTGCACGAACACCTGAAGGCGCGCGGCGCGGTGTTCGGTGAAGTGGCTGGGTGGGAGCGGGCCAACTGGTTCGCCAAGCCCGGACAAGAGCGCGAATACAGATACAGCTGGAAGCGCCAGAACTGGTTCGAGAACCAGCGCGACGAACATCTGGCGATCCGGAATGGCGTCGGCCTGATCGACATGACCTCCTTCGGCAAGATCCGTGTCGAGGGTCGCGATGCGCTTTCCTTCCTCCAAAAACTCTGCGCCAACCAGCTGAATGTCGCCACCGGCCGCATCGTCTATACCCAGATGCTCAACGCTCGTGGCGGCATAGAGAGCGACCTGACGGTCACCCGTCTGTCTGAAACCGCATTCCTGCTCGTCGTTCCCGGCGCGACGCTGCAGCGCGACCTTGCCTGGCTGCGCAAGCATCTGGCCAATGAATTCGTTGTCATCACTGATATGACGGCGTCGGAATCGGTGCTCTGCGTCATGGGGCCGAAAGCACGAGACCTGATGCAGAAAATCAGCCCCAACGACTTCACCAACGCCGCCCATCCGTTCGGCACGGCCCGCGAGATCGAAGTCGGCATGGGCCTCGCCCGCGCGCACCGCGTCACCTATGTCGGCGAACTCGGCTGGGAGCTCTATGTCTCCACCGACCAGACGGCGCATGTGTTCGAGACGCTGGAGGCGGCGGGGGCGGCTGTCGGCCTGAAACTCTGCGGCATCCACACGCTCGATAGTTGCCGCATCGAAAAGGCCTTCCGCCATTTCGGCCATGACATTACCGATGAGGACCATGTGATTGAAGCTGGTCTCGGCTTTGCCGTGAAGACCGGCAAGGGCGACTTCATCGGCCGCGATGCCGTACTGAAGAAACAGGATGCCGGCCTGTCGCGCCGGCTGGTGCAGTTCCGGCTGACCGATCCGGAGCCGCTGCTGTTCCACAACGAGGCCGTCGTCCGTGACGGTAAGATCGTCGGTACCATCACCTCGGGCAATTACGGTCACCATCTCGGTGGCGCCATCGGGCTCGGCTACGTGCCATGCGCGGGCGAGAGCGAGGCGGATGTGCTGGGTTCGGCCTATGAGATCGAGATTGCCGGGGTGAGGGTGAAGGCGGAGGCGTCGCTTGTGCCGATGTATGATCCGAAGGCGGAGCGGGTGAGGGCATGATGCTTCACCAATTCGCGTTCGCCGGGTTTACCCCCCTCCGTCACTCCGTGACATCTCCCTCACAAGGGGGGAGATTAACGGCATCGACAGAGCCAAGAAGCATTTTGCTTCGCTCGGCACAAGCACGGCTTGCTGTTGCCGAGCGCAGGTTTGTCCGCGCACTCCCGGTCTCCCTTCTTGTGTGGGAGATGTCACGCAGTGACAGAGGGGGGTGGACCAAGCACTCGTCATTCCATGGCATGCGCGCGCCGGAGCGCGATTTTTCCGGCCAGTCTTTCCGGAGGCATCATCATGCTCGCACCTGACACCAAGACCACCACGGCGCCATCGCCGGACCGCATCGACCAGCTTGTCGCCGCCCACAAGCCCGGCCATGGTCTCGCCCGGCCGTTCTATCGGGATGAGGATATCTACGAGCGTGATCTCGAGCGCGTGTTCCGCCGCCACTGGCATTGCATCGCCCATGAAAGCGTCATCCCGAACGCCAATGATTTCGAGGTTTTCCGGATGGCCTCCGAGCAGGTGATCCTGACGCGGCATGCGGATGGGACGATCCACGCGATCCTCAATGTTTGCCGCCATCGTGGTGCTGAGGTCTGCACCAAGGACAAGGGCAATGCCCGCGTCTTCGTCTGTCCCTATCATGCCTGGACCTATGGCAACGACGGCTCCTTGCGCGCCGCCCGGCTGATGCCGAAGGATTTCAAGCGGGAGGATCATGGGCTGAAGAAGCTGCATGTCCGCGTCGTCGAAGGCCTCGTCTTCATTTCCTTCGCCGAAAACCCGCTGGATTTCACCGAGGTCGAAAACCTTCTGCATGCCACCTGCGGCCAATATGGCTGGGGAGACGCCAAGGTCGCCTATCGGCAGAGCTATCCGGTCGACGCCAACTGGAAGCTTGCCGTCGAAAATTATGTCGAATGCTACCATTGCGGTCCGGCGCATCCGGAATATTCGCAGACCCATGCGCTGGAACAGCCGCTGCACATGATCGAGGCGCTGAACGCGGCGATGGAGGAGCGCACCTGCGCGCTGGGCATTGCGGTCGGTTCCGGCGATCACTGGCAGACCTCGGAAAGCGGCAAGGAAACCATCCATGCTTTCCGCTACGCGCTCTATGATGGCGTCAAGACCGGCAGCCAGGATGGTTCGCCGCTCAGCTCCCTGATGGGCCGCTTCACCGAGTTCGACGGCGGCGTCACCTCCGTCCATCTCGGCGGGACGTCCTTCCTCGTCTGCTATCCGGATCACGGCATGATCTACCGCTTCATCCCCAAGGGGCCGGAAGCCTGCGAGATGGAGCTGATCTGGCTGGTCAACGGGCAAGCGGAGGAGGGCGTCGATTACGATCTCGACAGGCTGAAATGGCTCTGGACGGTCACGACCGACGAGGACAAGTCGATCATCGAGCATACCTCACGCGGGGTGCGCTCGCATTACTTCGTGCCGGGCCCGATCGCGCCGATGGAGCAGAACGAGCTGCGCTATATCAACTGGTATCTCGACGAGATCAGCCGGGCGGGTTGACGCGCAGGATCGTTATGCCAAGGCCGCGAGCAGCCTGTCCCGTTTGGCTTCGACTGTCTCCCGGTCATTGCCCTCGGCGATCGTCACAGCATGTCCCGATGGGGTGGTGAGGATGCAGCGGAAATAGGGGTCGCCATCGGAATCCTTGCCGGTTTCTATCGCCGGCATTGCGATCATGCCGGCATCGAACCGTTCGGTGCGCGTCCGATGTGGCCAGCGCTCCTGTACTGTCGCACGGCCGTTGTCCACGATAAGTGCGATCCGAGACTGGCTGAAAGCATTGCCGCAGGCTGCCAGGCCGAATACCCAGAACATCAGCATAATGGCTGTTTCGATGGGTGGACCGAACTGATGGAAGCCGCCGTCCCGCGAGAACACATAGGTGATGAGGCACAGCATGCCCATCCAGATTGCGCAGAAGATCCAACCCACGATAGCGATGTTGTTGCGCAGAATGAATTGCTTTTTCGTCATCACATCACCGGCAATTCGGTTGCATCCGGTCAATGCTGCAATAATACCAAAGCGTATGAACAGGCTTAAGACATTCCGTCGAAATGTTCCGTTTCCGCTTTTTCAACCACTGCGGCGGTCGAAATGGGTACGCATCGCAATATTGGTCTGCACGGTCGCCACGCCGGCGATCGTGGCGATCTGACGGCGGATCGTATCCAGATCGCCGTTGGAGCCGCATTCGACCAGAAGCATCAGGTCCGTGGCGCCTGCAAGCGACCAGCAGCTGACGATTTGCGGGATGCCGGAAATATGCGGCACGACATGGTCGCAATTCTTGCCCTGCTGGAAACTGACGGCCACCAGTGCCCGCACGCCGGGCTCCTGTACCCGGTTGCCAAGCCGCACGGTATAACCGGCGATGACGCCCTTTGCTTCTAGGCGGCGGATGCGCTCGTGGGTGGCGCTGCGCGACAGGGCCGCATGCCGGGCCAGTGCCACGAGGCTCTGGCGGGAATCGCTGCGCAAAGCTGCAATCAACAGGCGATCCTTGTCATCCAGTTCGGTCACTTTTCCACCCTCCTCTTGCCTTCGCCGGACAAACGACCGGTCCGCCGTCGTCTTGTTCAGTGAAACCGGATGAAATTGCAACTAGCTTTTAGCCAGCACAGGCTAGGAGCGTTTGCACATGAAGATTTCGAAGAACACGGCCCTGATCCCTATCGACATGCAGCAGGCTTTCGATGCCGCACCCTGGCCGAAACGATGGAACGACAAGGTGGACGACAATGGTCTGGCGCTTCTCGCCTTCTGGCGCGAAAAAGGGCTCCCGATCATTCATGTCCGGCACGACAGTGTCGAAGACGGATCGACACTGTCGCCCGGGCAGTCCGGCAACCGTTTTCGCCCCGGTTTCGAGCCGCGGCCGGGCGAGCTGTTGGTGACGAAAAGCGTCAACGCCGCCTTCATCGGCACGGACCTCGATTTGCGCCTGCGGCGTGGGGGTATCGATACCATCGTGCTTTTCGGGATTTCCACTGACATGTGCGTCTCGACCTCGGTGCGGGTCGGCGCCAATACGGGCTACAAGGTCATTCTCGTGGAAGATGCCTGCGATTGCTTCGATCTTGCAGACGGCGACGGCGGCACGATCAGCGCGCGGGATATTCACAAGGCCCATGTGGCGACGCTGAGAGCCGAGTTCGCCACGGTCGTTTCTACCGCCGATATTCTGCTGTAGGCCTGAGCAGGAAAAAGCCACAGACCGCGATCAGAGCGGTCTGTGGCTCTTTCACGCGGGTTGTGGAGACCGACGGTCCTTTCAGGCTCGAAACGGTATCATGGTTCTCAGCTTCGGATCACGCAGCCAGAGGCCGCCCCACAGCATCAGGCCGAGATAGAGCCCGAACAGCAGATGCGAGAAGACCGGACTGCCGACACGCAGGTGGGTGGCAATGGCCCCACCGAGATAGCCGGTGAGCAGCACCGCGCCGAGCAGCGATGTCCGCGGCAGGACGTAAAGCGCCACGGAGACCAGCGTCATTATCCCAAGGCCGCGGGCGATCGCGTCGGATGGCGGGTAGCCGAGCTGCACCATAGTGTCCGTGACCTCCGCGATCGGCACAAGCTTGATGGCGCTGTCGAGGACCAGGAAGAGGACGACAAGGCCGCTCAAGACAGAACCGGCAATCGTCATCGCTCTGGAGTTTTGCATCTGCATGGTGCTCCCTCCGGGTTTCAGAGTGTTTTCGCGAGCGCTTCGAGCTGGGTGGCGCATTGTCCCCAGCCTTCGTGAAAGCCCATCTTCTCATGGTTTTCGCAATTTTCAGCGGTCCAGTGACGCGCCCGCGCCGTGTAGCGGGTCTTGCCGCCTTCGTCCTCGAAAGTGATGATGCCGGTAAAGAAGGGATTTTCGGACGGCTGCCAGTCATGGGTGTAGGCGTCGGTGAAGACGATCTTTTCGTTTTCCACGACCTCGAGATAGACGCCGCGATTGGGGAATTCGTTTCCGTCCGGATCGGCCATGACGATGACACTGGATCCGCCGGTACGAACATCGACTTCAGCATGCACAATGGTCCATGGTGCCGGGACGAACCATTGCTTGATGAGGGCGGCATCCGTCCAGCACTTGAAGAGCTTGTCGCGCGGTGCATCCAGCAGGCGGGTGAGGACGAGTTCGCGGTTTCCGGTGGTTGTCTTGGCTTCGGTCATGATCAAGTTCCTTGTGCTGGTGTTGATGTCTGGACCAAGGACGCACGGCGATCCTGTGTTCCGACAGGTCCGTTCAAATTTTTTTCGAGCCCGCCGCGGCAAAGTCCTTCTCGATGCGGTCGAGATGAGCACGGATATGCGCGGCTTCCGCAACGCTGTTGGCAAGCGCGATCGCCCGATTGAAGGCAATGCGTGCCGCGTCTGTCTGTCCGAGCTCCAGCAGATAGCTGCCGCGGACGCCATGAAAATGGAAATAGCCGGACAAGCGGTCGGAAAGCGTCTCGATCAAATCCAGCGCTGCCCTTGGCCCCTTGGTCTTCGAAACGGCGACGGAGCGGTTGAGAGTGACCACCGGCGACGGCTGCAGCCGCTCCAGCGAAGCGTAGAGCAGCTCGATCTGTTGCCAGTCTGTGTCCTGCGGGCGGTTCGCGCGGGCGTGAAGCGCGGCGATCGCCGCCTGTATCTGGTACGGGCCGGGTCGGCGATGGCGCATGGCCTTGTCGATCAATGACAGGCCCTCATGGATCATCGGACGGTTCCAGCGGCTTCGGTCCTGGTCTTCCAGCAGCACGAGCGTTCCGTCAGCATCAAAACGGGCCGGGGTTCGCGCATGCTGGATCAACATCAGCGCCGCCAGTCCCATGCTCTCGGGGTCCGAGGGAAACAGCCGCAGAAGCAGCCGGCCAAGCCGGATTGCTTCGTCGCAAAGGGGGCGTGCGGCGGGGGCGTTGCCTTCCGCTGCCGAATAGCCTTCGTTGAACACGAGATAGATCATCGCGGATACCGCCGTCAGCCGAAGACGGCGCTGCGTGGCATCGGGCACTTCGAACGGCAGGCCGGCAGCGGCGATCCGGGCCTTTGCGCGCGTGATCCGTTGCTCCATGGCACTTTCGCCAACGAGGAATGCGCGGGCAATCTGCGGCACGGTCAGGCCGGAAACGATGCGCAACGCCAGCGCGATCTGCTGCGTCGAAGGCAGGTCCGGATGACAGCACACAAACAGCAGCCGGAGAATGTCGTCGCGGTAATGTTCACCGTCCAGCCGGTCGGCCATATCCGCTTCGGCGTCACTTGTGTCGGACAGGGTTTCCTCAGGCGGCAGAGGCACCTGTTTTGAGGTCCGCCTGATCGTATCGAGGCCGCTGTTTCGCCCAACGAAAATCAGCCAGGCAGCCGGGTCACGCGGCGGTCCCTTGTCGGGCCAGGTCTTCAACGCCCGCAGGCTGGCTTCCTGAAAAGCCTCCTCGGCTGTGTCGAGATTGCGGAAGTAGCGCAGAAGCGCGCCCATCGCCTGGGGACGGGCGGCGGTCAGCGCCTTGTCGATCCAGGCTATGTCGGTCATGTCTTCGGCTCTCCTGGCTTGTAGATGGCCAAGGGCCGGATTTCGTAGGCGCCACCTTCCTGATTGGCTATGGCCAGGTCGCGCGCGGCCGACAGCGCCTCCTCGAGATCGGCGCAATCGACGATGAAGAAGCCCAGCAGTTGCTCCTTGGTTTCGGCAAAGGGACCATCGACGATCAGCGGTTCGTCATGGCCCTTGCGCAAGGTGGTTGCCGATGTCGTTGGAAGCAGACGGGCAACCGGCCCGAGACGGCCGGCATTGGCAAGGCGCGTCTCCACGGCGGCAAGCCGATCCATGGTCTCGCGGTCTTTTTCCTCCGACCAGGCCGAGGTGACGGTCTCGTCGTTATAGCAAAGGATGGCATACAGCATGGGATGCTCCGGTTCGTCTGACAAGGACGAAGACGTAGCGCCGATACCGACAACCCGCACCCGTTTTTTTGAAAAATCCGCTCAGCGTGCGGTGCGAATCTTTTCGATCCGGTACGCCCAGCGCACGGCGGTCGGCGGTGAAAGCTGCGACACGGGAAAGGTGAGCGTGGTGCGGATCGTCTGGGATTGTCCCGGGCCGAGACGGGCGAGGATCAAGGCATCGTCTTCACCGATAGCGGTGCAGACGTCGTTCGGGCAATCCCGCATGGTGACGACGAGGGTGAAAGAATCGAGCCCAAGCGCACTGTTGTTGCGGATCACGGCTGTCAGATGATGCGTGGTTGCCGGCGTGCCCTGCGCGACCACCGGATCGGTCAGTGCGATCTGCTCCGGAATGATCTCGGCTTTGCTGGTCGTGCTTTCCGGCACTGGAGCTTTGGCTTTTCCGGAATCGTCGGTAAACCAGACCACAAAGGCAGCGATCAGGCCGGCTGCGACGGCTACCGTCAGAGCAGGTTCGGCAAAACGCTGGAAACGGGAAAAACGTGCCGCGAGGTAGACAACAAGCAGGCCGGCTAACGCAGGTATGATCCAGAACATTCAGTCCTCCGAAGCAACATATAGCGTGCCTCCGAGCGAAGTTCAAAGCGCTGCCGCGCGATCGGGGATTTCTCTTCAAATCCTGCGGAACAAAGCCGTTCGTGATGGGTTCACTTGCCGTTATATCAACGCCATTCCCATCGAGAGGACACCATCATGGCTGAAAAAGCTTTGGAAGACCTGTTCTATGACATGCTCAAGGATGTCTACTATGCCGAGCGGAAAATCCTGAAAACGCTGCCGAAAATGGCAAAGGGCGCGCAAAGCCCGAAGCTCAAGGCCGCCTTCGAAAAACACCACGAGGAAACCGAAGGACAGCTGGAGCGCCTGCGCCAGGTTTTCGAAATCTTCGGCAAGCGCGCCGTCGGGAAAACCTGCCCGGCGATCGACGGCATCATCGAAGAGGGTGAGGAAATCCTGGAGGAATTCAAGGGTTCGGCCGCCCTGGATGCCGGTCTCCTCGCCACCGCGCAGGCCGTGGAACACTACGAGATTGCCCGGTATGGTACGCTGAAGACCTGGGCTGCACTGCTGGGCCTGCAGGAGGCGGTCGTTCTGCTCGACGAAACCCTGCAGCAGGAAGGCAAGACCGACCAGGACCTCAGCAAGCTTGCCGAAGCCTCGGTCAACGCATCGGCGATCAAGAAAGCAGCTTGATCATCCGCGTCATAGCATGAATGCACGGCCGGGGTTTTGTCCCGGCCGTTTCTATTTGAGGCTGATCCAATAGGCGCCTTCGAAGGGCACGGTGGCAAAGCGCGCGTTGATCTCCGCCAGCGTTTTCTGCGGGTCGACATCAGGGAACATTTCCGGGCGCAGCCAATGCGCAAAAGCTTCCGCCGCAAGGATGTTCAGGGGAACGGCGTTGAAGAAATTCCACAAACCGTGCACACGGCCTTTCTGAACGCCGGAGAGATTGGCAAGGAACGGGCTTTTGACGACGTCGCCAAGCGTCGTGCGCGCATCGTCTTCAGTCACGCCGGGGCCAATGGAAAAACCGCTATAGGTGCCGCCTGGGGATGAGGTCGCGATATAGACCTGCGGATCGGCGGCGATCAGGTATTCCGTGCTGACGATGCCACCTTGAGCCGGCAGATTGCCTTCGGCGATGTTGCGGCTGCCGGTGATTTCCATGAAGGCCCCCAGGCCGGAGGTGCCATAGGCGTAACAGCATCGATCGGGATTGGGAAAGGCGTCCATCACAACCGTCGGGCCGGGTTCCGAACTGGCGGCGACACGATCGGTAATCAGCTTCAAATGTGCTTCATAAAAGTCCGCGAACGCATTCGCCTGCGCATCGCGGTCCAGCACCTTGCCGAGCAGGCGCATCATCTTCGGCGTGTTCTTCAACGGATCGCTGTTGAAGTCTACGACGATCACCGGAACGCCGATGCCCGACAGATAGTCGATGGCACGAAGGCCGATTTCACTGTCGGCCTGCCAATTCGCG
>UCJH01000055.1 GCA_900472785.1 Hyphomicrobiales bacterium
TCTGACCTCCAGTCAAAAGTTTCAAACGGGTCTGGGTATTTTGCTGAAGGACAGCGTTCCCTGCCCCATCCCCAACATTTAAGAAGTCGGACGATCAACCGCCCTTGCTTCCGGAGTTGAAAATACAAGACCGGCCCCGTGGCGCAATCACCAACTTGCGAGTTGGGCCGCTTTCGGCAGACCTTCCCTTAGTCCTGTTGCTGAAACGACACAAAATCGCCTTGCGAGCCCTCCAGTTCTTAACAAGACGTTAAGAAAAGCCTTTATTCCCGGCATCTTAGCTTGGAAAACAGCTGCCATGCCAGCGCCACAACAAGGCAGAAACGCGGCAATCGCTGCGTTCCGCAGGAGATTCGCGGCCGGCCGGACCGCAGTGCAGCATTTTTCCTGGCAGCGAGTCCGCCATGAGAGATGATGAATCGGGATGGCCTGGTTCGTTTGCTGAAGAATCACATTGCGAGAATCAGCCTGCTCACAAAGAGCCCGTCTTTTTCGGAAACGCGGTCGCTTCTATTTCACGCGAAGCTCGTCGCCTGAAGCGTCAGGGTCTGCCGTCTCCTGTTTGAGCCGGTATCGCCATCCGACACAGGCTGCTTCGGTGGAGACCATTCGAAATTGCACAACAGGAGCGGCCCATTGCCTCGGCCCCTCGACGCATCTGCCGCCATCTGCGGCTGCACGAAGATCGATGTCGCGTAGCGTCCCGGAGCAACGGGCTGGTGCAGGATGGCAAGGCGGGAGCCAATCGCGGCGCTCCAGTGGCAAACCGCGATATCCTGCTTTAGCGAGCCTGCAATGCCGCCATCGACCGCGGCCTTTCTGGTCCAGATTGTAAAACCATCACCTTCAATGGAGAGCGTCAGCAAAACCTCCTGCCGCCCGTCGATTCGGTAGCCGAGCACCTGTCCTTCCCGCAACGTCTCATGATCGATCCACCAGCATCGCTCTGCGTCCAGCGCATCCATGTCCGGAAGGGCGGCCCGCATGGCCCAGTTCGGGTCGATGTAGCGCCGCATGGAAACACCAAGAAAATGCTCTTCGGTCGACAGGGCCGCGCCGTTTGTCTGAACCGGGGCCAGCGACAGCAACGAATTGGGAAAAGCCGGTGCCGGTGCATTCGGCTGATCGAAGGTAAGACCCATGGGGCCTTCGACATGCAATGCAATGCCGAGTGCGGCTTTTTCATTCAAAGGCAGATAGCTGAGACGCGGATCGGGGCCGATCTCCTTGCGCGCATCCAGCACCTCTAGCGGCGGCGATGTATTACCGGGATGAGGCGCTTCGAAACCGTATCCGAAACCCGTCTTGATTTCGGCCGCGATACGATCGGCAAGTCCCCCGCGCGCAAAGGGCGGCTCCTGCAGGATGCTCAACACCGGCGGCGTCTCGGTCTCCAGACCATCGGTCCGCGGCGCGACGGTCAGCGGTATGAGAGCCCGCTGCTGCGGTCGGGTCAAAAGCACGCGGGAAAGATCCGCGAGCATTGCGACACGCAGCGTCCAGGCGGCTGCCGGCGTCGATCTTTGTATCCTGTCGGTGACCCAGGACGAAACAGTCCGGCTCCGGGATTTTTTCAGCGCTCCGGCGTAGCGGGATCGAAGCGTAAAGCGATGCCGGAAATAGGTGGCGGACGGCGCCTCCCAGATGTGCTGCTCAAGCAGCGTACGGGAGGGCAGCGGCAACAGACGCTGGGTGACGGTCTGCGAATCGATATTGGGACGATCGAAGAACGCCTCCTGTTCGAAGCGTGCCAGGTCTCCCTGCTTTTTTGCAAGGCCGAGCGGCAGGGCTGCATGCGGCGCACGACGGTCAAACGTATCGGACAGGAGGGAGGCATCGAAGAATGCAGCCGGATCAACATGGTTGTAGATCGGCCGGCCGCTTGGGCGCCAGCGCTGGCTGGTAATGTCGATCTCGCTCAACAGGCGCCACTGGCGTGTGCGCGGGAGATTGTCTTTTCCCGCCGGCAGGCCGGCACGCGTCTCCAGATCATAACGGCGCGCCCGCTCGACAGGGCGGACGGCTATCATGTCCGCAGCCAGACGGATCGCCGGCTTCAGGAACTGCGTCTTGTCATCCGGACCAGCAAGCTCGTGCATCCCGTCAAGCATGGTCTCGACACGAATGATGGAGGACGGATAGGAAAAGCAGGCCTCGGGCACAAGGCCAGCCGCAACGATACGCGCAGCGTGCTGTTTCAAACCGGCATGCAGGACCGGCGGATGCCTGAATCCTCCCGGTTCCTGAAAGCTGTCGAAGTACCGGGCCGGCACCAGGGCATCCAGTGAAAGGCGTCCAACGAGTCCGGCGGGTACGGCGGCGGTGATCGTTCCGCCCTGGGACAGAGCGAGCGCGCCGGGCTGTATCGAGAGGGAAAAGCGGAAGGCTGCCTCCAGCCGCGCAAAAAGTCTGCTTTTGAGCAGATCGGGCGTCCACAACTGTCCCGCGGGCAATACCAGCCCTTTGGCGACATCGAGAAGCTTTCCTTTGAGGCTCACGTCGCGGAAAATGCAAGCCGGCGATGTCAGGTCGACCAACTGGTCCTCGACCGCGAGCTCGATGCGGATGGCGCAAACCGCCGGATCCGGCAGCCGATCCAGACAGCGCGCCAGGTCCTCATCGGTATCGCGCAACACGTAGGCAGTCAGCAGCGCCGTTTCGAGATTCGCCGCCGCCTGTTGATTGGCCGGCCCGGCTTGGATGTCGAAGGTTTCGGCACGCGAGTGCTCGTTGGCAAACCACCGCTGGAAATCAAGATAGCCGACACGCGGCGTATCGATATCCACAGTCACTGCCCCCTGCATGCGATCGCTCCACGCGTCGCCGACGGGAGCGAGGATGAGAAGCGGTGCGGCCGCCTCGTATGGCTTCAGATTATCAGCGGCGGCGAAGCTGAGCGCGGCGGACGAGGCGGATGTCAGAACGATCCTTATCCAGCCTTCGATGTCGCCCACATCCGGCACCATCGCTTCTCCTTGCAGCGCGTCTCCATATTTGAGGTAAAGCATCCGCTTCACCGGCCCCGCTCCGGTCTCAAGCGGCCTAATGCCGATCCGGATATCGACCGAGGGGTCCAAG
Source organism: Hyphomicrobiales bacterium (assembly GCA_900472785.1). Taxonomy (GTDB): domain Bacteria; phylum Pseudomonadota; class Alphaproteobacteria; order Rhizobiales; family Rhizobiaceae; genus Pararhizobium. Next base: position 3,079 of record UCJH01000055.1, read on the forward strand.
ACCGTGGCGATGGGCACCCTCACCTCGACAAGACCCATATCGTCCGGACCCATCGGCGCACTGTTGAAAAGCAGGATTGCGAGGCTGGCCGGTTGATCGGAGAAGATGGGCGACGCGATCCGCCATTCGAGCGGTTCCGCAAGATCGGTGGGGATCGCCAACGTGCCGCCGCCGCTTCGGTCGCGAAAAATATCCCGGATGCCGGGCGTGTTCGCAAACGCCGCAATCACGGTCCGGGGATAATCTTCCGCGAGGGGAACAACGCCCGCGACCGGCGCCCCGATGCGCAGCGTCGTGTTGACCTTGGCCATTTCCTTGACCGCCATCTGCCCGATTGCAGTTCGGCGCTGATAATCGACGACGGATACGAGATCTGGGTCTGTGACGGCCGTTTTTTCCGGCGCCGTGAAATCAGCCTTCGGCATCCAGGGAAGGTCCGCCTGCAACGAAAGCGGCAGCGTCCCGGCATTGGTGGTTGCGAAGCTGAGGGTCTCGAACCTCCGGCCATAGGCAAGCTTCGGGATTTTCGCGAAATCGGACGCCGTAAGGTCAGGCGCATGATGGGTGTAGAAAGGAAACTGCGTCGGGTCGTCTTCCGGAACGGCTGCTGCGGCCGTTTCGCGAAAGGTTGCAGCGGCGAAAGGCAGGCCGTCATATGCGATGAACATCGGACCGCGCCCGTCCGATACGGCAGGCAGCATCGGGTGGATGGCGGCGGGAACCACGGCTTCCGGCGCAACATTCTTTGCGACGGGTGTCCGGGACCTTGCCGGCCAGACGAGTTCGGCAAGGTTGGCATGAGCCCACGGGTCCGTGCCATCGCCGCGGTCGAGGCGCCGGATAGCCACGGCGATGCCATTATAGGATTCGGCGAAGGCATCAAGCATCGTTCCATCTATATTGCCGGCGATCTGTACCGGCAGCGGAGCCGGACTGCTGTCCGGGATGAAGCGCGCGGCCGGATCGGTTACCGCTTCGATCGGTGACAGCGCTGCGGTATACGCCGCCTGGAAAAACGGACGCAGATCCTCGGGTGTGACGGCCTTGGTCCGTTTCGGCAAATCGGCGGGAAACAGCGGGCGAACCACAGCGTTGGCGAGAATGGCCAATCCGTTTTCCGGCGCCGGAGCAGTGGTCGGCCCCAGCAGGCGCGTGGCATGATAATCGGCCTGTTTGACAAGACGGATGAGCCTTTGTGACGACCTTTCCTCCGGCGGCATGGCCGGCAGCGCCGCTTCCCGCCCGGCCAGATCCAGAAGTGCCTTTGAAAATTCACCGCCGGATGCCCGCCTCATGGCTTCAGCGCCATTGAATGCTCCGTCCAGACGATCGCGATAATCTTGCCAGGCCAGCGCAAATGCCGTGCCGACCGCGGCAAGCAGGGCCGTATCGCCTTCGCGCTTTATAGCGACCAGATAGGCCTCGGCAAAAAGTGCAGAGAGGGGACGGCGCAATAGATGTTCCGGCGTTTCAAGGATACGAAGAATGACCGCCTCGGCGCCGGCCTCGTCCTGAAGCGTCTGCTCGGCCTCCATCAATGCGCGCTTCAGGAGGGTTTGCGCCTGTCCGCGAACCGCATCGAGAAACGCCATTTCGACCGGCACGCTGCCTGTTTCTGAAAACGCCGAAAGCAGCGTATCGAGAAGTTGGTGGTTCAGCGAGCGCTCGGCATTCGCGGCGGCAATGCCGTATACATGACGCAGTTGACCGGAAAGACGAAGCCTTTCGACCGGATCGGACAGATCGGAAGACGACTGCAACAACGGATTGCTGTCTTCGAAAACCGCTCTCAGGACACCGACAAGGGTTCGAATATTGTAACTGCCATCTGCAAGGCCAAAACGATCGGCGATTTCGCTTTCAAAAATATCGGAGAGATCGACAGCCAGCGATCCGAGGATGTCGCCGGCGCTGGCAGCGCCCGACACCGGTTTTTTGATCCCAAGGACGATATTGTCGAGGCTGGCGCAAAGACTTGTCGCAGCAAGCCAGGCCGGCGCGGGCGCATTCAGCCGGGGTGATGCGCCCGCATGCTCATAGCGCCAGTGAAACAAAGCATCAAAGTTCTTGTCGGCGCCGCCATCAGAGCCCGGCACCGAAAGCGCCTGGACGGGCGCCATCAGCGAAGCGGCGCGCGCCTCGAACCAGGTGGTCACGCGCCAAAGGTTACCGGCATCGGGATCGACGGTCAGATAACCCTTAGGCGTGACAAAGCCGATATCGCCGGCCTCCGTAGGCGCGACGCTGTTGTCAACGATCTGGGTGCGGCACGCGATTTCTCCCAGACCACCGCCAGGATCATAGGCGAAATCCCATCGATCGCCCTGCCCGCGTCCAGAGTTCGGCAGAATCGTCGGCTCGGCGAAAAATGGCAGGATGACAAAGTGTCCGGTGCCGACAAGATCGGGCCGCAGAATGTGCGTCAGGGAAAGTCGATGCGCGACCGGCGCGTTCCAGGCATGGGCGGCGCGCAGCCGATAGGTGGCCGGCACCCGGCTTGCGTCGATCGTGGCGACGTCGGCGCCGGCCGCGGCCGCGGCGACGGCCGGTACCGTCCAATAGTGCCCGTTTCCGGGTTGAGGTGCAGCCTTTTGCAGCCAGGTTGGAACATGCGAAGCGGCGGCGGCATCCCATTCATCGGAAATCTGTCCAGCGATTGCACCTTTGTGTTCCGTCAAAACGCAAATTGAAGGATCGATCGGATCGATCTCGGCGCTGAAAAGGTGAAACCGTACGGCTCCGGCGCTATCGGCAAATGTCGTGAACAGAGCTTTCGCCGCAGCTTCGTCTTTTTTCAGTTCATCCCGTTTAACGGCGGCCGCGTCGTCCTCGCCGGCTATGTCCTGGCGCGTCACGGTCGTGCGGCATTCGAATCCGAGATTGACCGCAAATGTCCTGGCGGACGGGTCGGTGTGGTGGAACGCGGCGGGTTCCGCATCCAGCAGGCTGTGAAGAATGGATTTTTCCAGAGCCATGGCTATTTGCTCGCCTTCTGCAATTGTGCGACCGCCTGTTCGGCTTTCTTCACGCGCTCATCCAGGATTTCGCCGCTTGTGCCGGTGCTGATCGACGTCTGGGATTTTCCGCCGCGCAGCTTGTAATTGACGTTGGCGCGCGCAGTCAGTTTGAAGAAGCGCGAGATGCGGATGGTCACGGCTAGCGTGCCTTCGCCGTTGATCTCGCCGTTATCCCGGTAGTTCATGCGCAGCATCAGCGTGATGCCGACGGTGACGATGCCTGCGACCTGGACGTGGCCCGCAATCACCAGCACGACTGCAATCGAAAGGCCACCGCCCGGCTTGCCGATCATCTTTCGATAGTTGAGGACACCAGAGAGCGTGATGAACACCTGGCCGACGAAGGGGCCAACGGCAAAGGCCAACGCCGCCGAACCGCCGGCTGCCGCCTCGACCATAACCATCAGCTGGCTGTCAAACGGCCGGTACTCGGCGTCGATCTGGATATAGCCGGTGCCGCCGATGATGAAGATCGAGAAGATGAAAGGCCGTTCCGCGGTAGAAAGATTGAACCGGTTCGCCAGCATGAAGTCGGGGAAGGCCAGCAGCTTGAAATGATTCTCGATCCCGATGTTGGAAATGCCGCTCGTGCCGAAATTCAACGTCATCGGCGGCAGGACGAAATCATGCTCGACGCCGACCGGTATATTGTCCTGCTTGACGATTTTGAGGCCGCCGACTTCGTCGGGAAACAAGGACGACAGAAAATCCTGGATGAACTTGAAAGCCGGATTGAGATGGATGTTCTTCGGGTCGAAGTCGATCTTCAATCCCTGCTCGCGGGTGAAATTCAGGGCAAACTTGTCGAACCTGACCATGGATTGACCGGAGACCAACACGTCGATCGTCGTGTCGATAAGGCCAACACCCGTTTGGGTGATATTCCCCTGATCCTTTGAGGCCTCGAGCCGGACTTGGCCGGTCAGTTGCATATCGACGAAATCGACCTGGAAAATCCCGAGGGAAAACAGGCTGCGGCGGCCGGGCATCGGCGCGTTGACATCGATCTGAACCCAGGCTCGGCTCTGCGCCTTGTCGAAATCATGGGTGACCCGGACCGCCTCACGCAGGCCGGCAGGCATCTTGTAGCCGTTGAACAGACTGTCGAGGTTGAGGCCGCCGAAATTGCCGAGATCGACAGGCAAAAGCCGGTCCTCGATCCTGTCGAAAGGCAAGGTCAGACCGAGTGCCTTCAGCTCGTCGCCCAGACGATTGAAGAGTGCGCTCGCTCCGTCGTATCGATAACGTTTTTAAATTCGTCGAATCCGGCGCGGATGCGATCGATGTCCGCCTTGAGTGCAGCGATCTCGGGCGCCGAACTGACTGCCGAATAGAGCTTCAGGACATTCGACGGCAATGCCATGACGCCGCCGTCGTCCAGCCGACTGACCGCATCGAAGACCCGGTCGCCATACATCCGCGCCGTTTCCATCGAGCGGGAGAGATCGTTTTGCAGTCCGCGGACGGAATGATCGAACGCCTTGACCCTGGCCAGCAACGCCTTGGCCTCGCCCTCGAATTTTTCGAGGTCCGCCATGGCATCGAGGATGCCGTCGACCAAAGGCTGGTAGCGTTTCTCAAGTTCCGCCACCTGCTCGCCGATATAGGCAGTGGCATCCGTCGCAAGGCCGTCGATGTAGCCCGCAACCTTGCCCGCACCCTCGAACACGGCGCCGCAGGCATCGGAGATGTAGTCAATGCCCGTGAACACATCGGCCGTCAGCTTGCCGATCCGGTCGCCGGCCATTTGCGGCAGGGCCTGCAGGCCGGCGCGCAGCGCGTCCAGATTTTCGACTTCAACGGTCTCGAAAGGCTTTAGAATATCCTTCAGCACCGGCCGGACGACAGCCCCGATGATCACCGTTTTGAGAAGCGAGGATGGCGACAGGACATCGGCGACGACCCCGAGCGCTGCCTGCACGTCCTCCAGAAGAGGATCGACGAGGTCGTGGACGGTGCGAACCTCAATCAGAAGGTCGGCCAGCAAGAGTTCGAGCCAGGTGGTCGCTGCGCAGACGAGCGGATCGACGGCGTGGCCTATACCCGCAAGGCCGGCATCGACCCGGTCCCCGATCGAGCGCGCAAAGTGCGCCGCATCCTTTTCCAGATGCGCGAAATCCTCGGCGAGCGCTAAGCCCGCCTCTGCCATTTCATCGGCAACCTCCAGCAGGCCCGATGCCGCTGCCGCAAGTCGGCGCGCTATCTCGCTCAGAGTGCTGGCGAACGTCTCGACATGGTCGCGGACCTCTCCAAGGCCTGTCGCGGCGATGGTATCGAGATCTGCCGCGGCCTGAACCGCCACCGCCGCATTGTCCCGCAACGGCGCAACGACGTCGGCCAATCCGGCAAGGACGGAGCGCGCTTTTGCCTTCAGCGCCGGCGGCATGTCGGCGGCCTGGACCTCGTCTTGCAATCGCTTCAGTTCGCCGTCCACGCCGCTGGCGGGAGAGAGCTTTTCCAGCAAAGTCTCGACGGGTTGGAGCAAGCGAGTAACGATCGGCTCCAGCTTGCTCACGTCGGCCGGTACCACGCCGCGCAGGCGCCCGATAGCACTCAGGGCTTTCGAAAGCTGACCGCCGATGGCCTGACCGGCATCGGAAAGCTCGACCGCGAACCTTTGCCGCGCCTCGTCGATCGCTGCAGTAATATCGTTGGCGACGTTGCCGAGACATGCTTCCAGACCCGATCGAAACGCACGGCGCCGGTCGTCGGACCACGGCTTGAGCCGGTCATAACCGCTGGCGAACTGATGAACGCGTTCGCGCGCGCGAAAAACCACGGCTTCGGCTTCCGCCTCGATGCCGGTGACGATGGCACGCGCCTTCTCCGCGCTTTCGGCCACATTGCCGACGTCCCGGCTTGCCTCCGAAAAGATGGGGGCGAGCCGTTCGCGAATGTCCCCGCACAAGGCATCGATCGCCCCGTCTTTGGTCCAGGGCAAGGGCGGCAGGGAATCGTCGGTCAGGATGGCGTCGGCATCTGCGGCCCAGTCACTGAGAACCGTCGCCACCAGCAGCTGCTTGCGTCGGATCATTCCGACCGCATCGGCCTTGAGCCGCTCGCACTGCGCTGGCCCCTTGGCAACGGAGGAACCCAAGCTCTCCATTCCCTTGAGCAGCGGCTCAATCGCGCCGGCGGTTTTTTCCAACGCCGTCCGGATGCCGGCAGGAAGGGTTTTGGTTTTCCAGATGTCCTCGAGCGCAGCCAGTGCCGGTTCGGTTGCCTCTATGTCGCGCGCATCGATCGCGCTCAGGAGGTTCTTGATTGCCTCGGAAAAGGCCGGCGCTTCCGGAATGGCGGTGCCACCGCCCTTTCCGTCCCAATAGGAAAGAGCCGTGATTTCCGGAAGATCGACGCTGATGTCGGGCAGGCGCGCAACGCGTTTCAGCAGCGAATCGAGTTTTTCCTCAAGGGCAGCATCACCCTGTCCGTCATGGGTGACCCGCATGAAGGTGACGCTGTCGAGGCCGACATAGACCGGCTTTCCGGCGCGCCCGGCATTGATCGCCGTCTTCTGGGCTGCGGGCGCAAGACGCCAGGTGAAGCGACGCACGCCGGGAAGAAGGCGGCTGACCGCGCGGCGACGTCCGCCATCGACAGGCAGCGCAGATTTTGAGTCGGCGGACCGAGCGATCGTTCGCGCAACCGGCATGTTGGCATAGTCGATATCGAGCCGGGCGTTCCACAGGTTGGTATCGCTGGTGCCTGCGTTGAAATCGGCGAAGAAAAACAGATTGTCCGTGTCGCCGCATTCCTGCGAGACGACCGGCCGATCGCCCTCTCCTTCCGCTGTCGTGACAAAGGCGACATCCGGCATCGGATAGACCTGCGGCCGTTCCCGGGCGCTGTGCAGGTTCCACAGCGGAATCTTCCATCCGTAGGTGCCGACCTCGGTGCTCCAGGCGCTGTCGACATGGATGACCTTCGAATTGAAGCGGACACGCTCGAGAAAGCCGGTGCTGCGCTTTTCGGCCGCGGAAAAATCCGGATAGGCCCGTTCGTTCTCCAGCAGCTCTATATATTCCCGCACCTTGCGCAGGATCGGCCGGCGCGATCGCGTGCGATGCGGATTCTCCTCGAATGTCGGCGCAAATTGGGCGGAGGGATTGACCGTGCGTTCATAGACGACGACGTGCTTGGCGCGATGCCACAACGCCCCGATCCGCCCGAGAACCTCGACCTTCTGGCGTTCGACATGGCCGTTGCGCGTTTCGCTGATGATCGTCACGATGCCGCCGAGAAAACCGGCCTTCTGCACCGCATCGCCGCCGGTCGGCGAGAGCGAGATGGCTTCGATCGTGCCACCGCTTGACGCCGGGCGCTCCAGAAGCGCGTTGAACAGGTTGACGGATTCCACCGGCCAGAGCGCGCCGCCGCTCAGGCCTTGCGGATGAACACGCGGCCGGCTGCGGTCCAGACGGTTGCCGTCATCGGGGGACGAACCGTTGATCGTCGGCCAGTTTTCATGATCCTCCGGTTTTTCCAGCGCCTTCAGCGGCGCGCGGTGCACGGCGGTGTGGCGCAGGGCAAAGCGCACGCCGTGCGAGAAACGGGCCGGCGTGAATTCGATGGGGGAATCGGGGTCCCGAGCCCAGATCTCAAGACGTTCCGGCCGGCGGGAAATCGCAATCGACAGAGCGTTCCAGCGATTGCCGAGATCGTCGTCCGCCTCCATGTCGCGCGCCGGTCCGGTTATGCGACCGGTAAGCGCCTCGATTTCGGCGACCCGCGCCTGCCTGGCGATCGTCTTTTCCCCGGAAACGTCGATGCCAACCGGAAGACCATAGAGAAACTCGCCGCGAAGAAAGGCAAGCGCAGCGCCAAGGCCATATTCGCCCCGCTGACGGAAGATGTCATGCGCGGTCGCCTCCGGCATGAAATAGCCGCGCTCGACGTCGCTCGGCCTGATCCAGATCTCTGTCGACGGGCTCAGGCGAAAATCCACGGCGCGGCGCTGGAGATCGCTCGTATCGCGCCCGAGCTTGTCGGTACCACGCACGAACGGACGCCAGGCGTCGGAAGGGTCTTTCGGATCGACGGTACCGAGATCATGAATTTCCAGCCGGCGCGGCTTGTCCATGCTCTCGCCGACAGCCTGCGGCGGCAGGATATAGTGGTAATGCTCCGCGACCTTGCGATACTGCCAGATTCGCTCGTCTCCCGAATAATAGGCGACCGACGCCGAGCCGATATCACCGCGATCACCGAGCGGCCGATGGCTGTAGCGGAAGATCGAGAACGGCTCCTGCGAGAGGACGACATAGCTTTTTTCGCCGGTGTCCGCCGCATGTTCATAGATATCGGCCTCGATCCGCCGGTCCTGTGCGGTCGAGATCGTCTCGACGATGCTCAACCAGTAGCGATATCCCTCCGCCACCGTTGCATCGCCGGCATCCAGCGGGATGAACAGCGGCCCCGCCCGGCCGGTGCGATCCATGCGAGCCTGATCGACACCGACCGGGACGACATTGCTGACGGGCAGCAGCACGTGAATCGACGCTGCAAGTCGTCCGCCTTCCAGGCTGATGGCCGGTGCATCTTGCGACATTCCCGAACGCAGGCCGGGGCCGCCGGCGCGAAGAAAGGTCGATGCCAATTCGGCGGGCGGATCGGCCGGTGCCCCCTTATCCTTGCCAGGGCTCCAGGCAAAAGCCAGCGATGACAGTCGTCCGGACCAGGCATTTGCCGGCCGCACGATGTTTAGGCGATAGGAAGCGAAAAACGGTGCGCCATCGGCTATCTCTTCGGCCCGACCTGCCGCCCATGCTCCATCGCGCGACAGGTCGAGGCGCAACGTCACCGGCGCGTCCGCGGCGCGGAAGAAGGATTGCGCTTCAGCCGAGCAGGCAAGCCGGTTACCCTGCGCAATGCCAGCGGTATCCGCGGAGTTGTCGATAAGATTTTCCAGCGCCGCCAGCGTCAGCCTGAAACGAGGCCGCAAACAGGTGCCTTCGGCGGGGGTATTCTTCGATACTCCCCATATGAGCGTTCCCGGCTCCGCGCCGTGCACCGCACGGAAGGACGGTCCGCTCAGCGTAAACCGGACCGTCTGCCCCGGGACGGGTTTGAGATCCGGAAGAATCGATTGCGGCTGGCCGGCCTCGACGGATCGCAAGGCCTCGCGCGTCGTGCGGAACGAATGGCTGGCGTGCCGCAACAGGCCGAAATCCAGATCGTCGGTGGTTTTGGGAACCGTGCCGAATTTCGGTACGCCTTTCTTGGCCGTGGCATCATCCGGAATGGTCGTCTTCCAGTGCAGGTCGATATCGACCCTTGGCGACCAGCGTTTGGGATCGTCGCTCCATATCTCCGTGTCGAGGATATGAAAGCTCAGGCTGCAATCCGCATGCAGGGTTTCAGCCGTCGCGACCCAGCCGCCGGTTTCGGTTTGAAGCCGCAGGGCCAGCCGTCCGGAACTGGACTTCAGATCGCCATCCGTGTCCGGACTGCTGCCTGTGACGGCGAGGCCAAGGCGATAGATCAGTGCCGGGCGGCGCGGATCGGAACTTCGGTCGCCATACCCGAACCGAAGGCTGAGATCTGCGGTCGTATTGCCGGCCTTGAGAGACAGCCAGCCTTGCGGCGCCGCGCCGGTGGAAAACCCGATGCGGCCGAGCAAATCCGCCAAAAACGGCGTCGGGGCATCAGGCCAGAACTTCGCGGCATTGACGGTCTCGTCCTTCTGTTTGCCGTTGTAGACCGCAAACCCACCCCCCGTTTTTTCACCTCGGGCGGAAAATCCGAAAGTTCCGAGCACAGAGTCTTCGGGCCACTGATCTGCTGCAAAAACAAAAGACGTCAAAGAGGGATTGGCCGGCGACGTGTCGATCGCATCGCCTTCGATCCAACCGCCGACCAGCGTGGTTGGTTGCAGTATCTTCTTTAACGCACCCTTCCTTGTCCCATAGACAGCGCAGAAGGGAAAGGCACTCGGATCCGTGTCCTTGCCCGACAGCAGCGTCGAGCGTCGGGCCGGCAGCGGCAGGTGCAAGTTGAGGCGGAAATTCGCCCCGTCGCGCCAGCCGACGGTTAGCGTCGAAAAGACTGTCTTGCCCGGGACATAGGAACAGGATCGAACCAGCGGCCAGCGCAGGTCGGGCTTATCCGGATCGACGGCGTCAGGGCGGAACTGGTCGAGCAGGAACGCACCGCGGAAGGATACCCAGTCCTCGTCCTTCTCTTTGGTACCCTCGTCGATCCAGATCGCCATGTCCGGATCCTGGCTCTCTTCGAACCAAGTCACGGCCTGGTCGACGGTCATGTGGAACAGGCTATCCTTTATCTCCGGCATCGGCCCCGGCGGAACGATATGCTCGCCGGGCAACCAGCGCAGCACCGGCCAGACCTTGCCCGATCCTTCCGGTTTTTCGCGATAGTGAATTTCGACAAGGCCTTTTCGCAGGCTTTTGCCAGCCCCTGCCTTCGGGTGCGGAGGCCATTGAAAGTTTCCATATAGCCGGAAAGCCAAAACCATCTTGCACCGCCCCACGTTTCCAGGCCGCATCAATCATGGTTGCATTAATTAACAATGCAACTTAAACGTAAAGTGTATTTTTATCTATTATTATCCCTGGTTGCTGCTCTCGTGAGTTTTTCGCAAAAAGAATTCGTTTTGCCGGAGAACCAAAATGGTGCGTTCGGAGAGCGCCTTTGAAAAACAAAAAAGCGGCGAGGTAACATACCCCGCCGCCTTCAGAATGATCCGCCAACTATCCGCTTGCACGGCCGTCATTTAGGGGTTTGTCAACTGCCCCAAACTTGCATGGTTTTTACTGGGTCCCAGAGGGGGTTACGCTTTGCGAAGCGCCGCCGGTGCCGGTTTCGGGTGTCGGGTCACGATCGGTCGGCGCCGTCTGCTGTTTCTCGCCGGCCGCCGGTGTATTGTCGACAGCGGGCTGGTTTTCCGGGCTGGCCGAGGTCCGGTTATCCGCCGCAGGCTGGGTCATTTCGGTGGCTGTGTCGTTGTCGACCGCCTCACCGAACAGTTCGGCGGCACCCCAGGCAATCATTGCCAGAAACAGGCCGCCGATGAGAACATAGAGAACCGGACGTCCGAGCAGGCCCTGCCGCGCTTCAACGGCGCTCGCCTCGACTTTCCGTGTGGAATCTTCCGATCTGACGGTCTGGCCGCGTTCGTCGATATAGGTCGCCATTGTTTTTCTCCTTGGATAACATCTGCCTCAGCAACGGCCCTGCTACCGGAAAGTTCCGCCGATCGCTTTGTCTCTACCCTGCCGGCCGACTGTTACAGACTGCCGCCGTCCTTGAAGTATCCGGGGTACTGGACCTCCTGCGGATCCGGCTCATTGGGCTTTGGCGTCCTGCGACCTTCTCCAGCCGGCATGCCGTTCCCAGGCATTTCCGCATCGCGGTCCTTGAGGTCAGGATCGCTGCCCTTGTCCGCCTTGGCCAATGAAACATCACCCATCGAACCTGTCCGTTCCGCACCGGCAACTTCTATGAGCAACGATTTTGAAACGTCGTGAAATCTGGCCATGCCGTTCTCCTTTCAAGATGAACGGAATTCGGCCGCGATGGTTCCCCCTCACGGCCGCATGACGACTTCTGATTTTATGGTGCGACTATTGCTTGGTCGGCGCAGGAGGGATGTATTCCCAATGCTCTCTCGCATAATTGGTCGCGGCGCGTTCCGCGCTATCCTTGTCCTCATAGCGTTGCGCCAGCACATGGCTGTTGCCGTTGAACTCCAGCAAAACAGTCTTGCTCAGAAAATCGTATTGAATTCGCAGATGCTCAGCAGCGTGCATGTCGATCCTCCCGGTCTAGTGGCAACCCAATAAACGCGACAGGACGCCAAAAGTTCCCGTATCACCTGCGTTACGTGGCTGGGAAAAATACCATCGAGATATGCGAGCGGGCGAAACACCGCGGCAGCGCCATCGACGCGAAAAGAAAATGCGCGGTGCGTTTTCAACAACGACGCGTTATCATCAGCAGGTACAAGGAAGCGGGAAAATGGCGGAGAAGATGGGATTCGAACCCACGATACCCTTCCGGGTATACTCCCTTAGCAGGGGAGCGCCTTCGACCACTCGGCCACCTCTCCGTTAGCGCCTGACTAGAGTCCAATAACAGGCATTGCAAGGCTTTTTTGGATGGGTGACGAAAAAAGCCGGGTTTTGGCTTGTGTGCCGCTGCCCTTGCGGGAGTGAGGCGGTCCTGCGGCTTCCCGGCGGGTGTCTTTTTCGTCTCGCGGGAGAATCAAAGCCTTGAGGATGCCGGGCCGACAAGGCCCGGCATAGGAGCGGAACAGGCGCTTAGGTCTTTTTCGCCAGACGGTCGATGGCGTTCAGCGTCGAAGCGCCGAAGTCTCCGTCGATCGGGCCGCTGTAGTAGCCGCGATCCTTGAGCAGCGCCTGCAGTTCCTTGCGGAATTCCGGTGTGAAATTGTTCGGGGAGGACTTCATCTCCTGGAACTTCGCGGGATCGCCACCCTCGACGCTGGCCGCTGCCCAGCGGGCCGCCTCGCGCGCATCCGACTTCGTGCCGAGGCCGTAGTCGTAGAGGCGGCTGAGATTGCCCATGGCATAGGCGCTGCCGGCATTGGCCGCCATTTCATACCAGGCGCGGGCCTGTGCATAGTCCTGCGGTACGCCGTTGCCGACATCGTAGAACCAGCCGAGAAGCGCCATCGAATAGGAATCGCCGACATTGGCGGCTTTTTCATACCACTTCTTTGCCTCGGCATAATCCTGTGCGGTGCCGAGACCATTCTGGTAGGCCCAGCCCAGCGACGACATGGCGTTGGCGTCGCCGGCTTCGGCTGCCTTCTGGTACCAGGAGAGCGACAGGAACAGGTCCTTCTGCAGGCCAAGGCCCTCGCGATAGAACCAACCGATCGTCGCCATGGCGTTGGCATAGCCCTGGTTTGCCGACATCTGGTACCAGCGGACGGCCTCGTTATGATCCTGCGGCACCCCGCCATAGCCTTCGCGATACAGCCAGCCGAGCGATGCCTGCGCGTAGGAATTGCCGGCATTGGCGGCCTGCAGGAACATCTGCCGGCCCTTTTCGACATCCAGCGCGCCATCGGTGCCGTAGATCGAGAACCAGGCAAGATTGGTCAGCGCATACATGTTGCCGCCATCGGCAGCCTTCTGGTAGTTGTTGCGCGCCTCGGGATAGTTGCGACCGGCGTCATGGGCGCGACCGAGCATGTTGACGAGCATCATGTCATCGGGATTTTCGTTGACCGCCTGGGCACAGGCCGTCAGCGCCCGGTTGGAATCAAGCTTGAGGAAGTTCACGCCCAGGAAACCCGGCATGGACTGCGGCTCGCCGGCCAGCAGATAGCAATCGCGCGAGGCCTGGGTATCCTTTCCGGTCTCGGAGATATTGCGCCCATTCTGCGGCGCAAGGGCAGCGATCTGCGTCTCTGCCTCCGTCTTGAACTTGCTGTCCGGATAGCGCTCGAGGAAGCGGGTCAGTGCCGCCGCATCGGTCGATTGCTTGAGTGCCTCCCAGGCTATTTCGTCGGGCGAGACGTTGGAGGTCTGTTCCGCTTCCGTCAGAAGCTTCAGCTTCTTTTCGGCCAGCATCTTGTAGACCGGGTCCTGCCCATGCTTGGCGAGGAAGACGTCGATCAGGTCCTTGTCGGCGAGATCGCGGATATTCTGCCAGTCGGCCGCCGCTTCGGACTGGCCGTTGGGGGAGACCTCCTGCTTGTTATCCTGCGTCGTCGTGACGTTGATGTTGACTTCCTTGATGTTGAGGAAGATCTGCGCGCCGCCGAGCGAACCGTAGACGAAGGGCTCCTGCCCGCGATTGGTCTCGTTGACGACCTCGTCGCGGACCTTGCCGAGCGCGATGCGCACGTCGACGCCCGGTTCGGTGAGGTATTTGGCAAGGGCGGTGGCGAACGGGCTGTTCTTGCCTTCGCCATCCAGCGCCACCGTGCCGGCCTTGGACGCGAAAGCCACCAGAAGATCCGCCGATTCGGGCTCGACGCGGGCGAGGCCGCGGGTCACGGCGCGTGTCGAGATCGAGCGCGACATGGACTGCTCGAACGGATTGTTGCGGCAGGCGTCGAGGATGACGAGCTTCAGCTTCGTCGCCCCTTCGAGCGAGCGCTGGATGCGGTCGAGCGGGATCGCCTCATCCTCGACATCTTTGTCCGTTTTCAGGTTGACATCGACGGGCAGCAGGTAGTTCTGCCCGTTCATCTCCATGCCGTGGCCGGAATAGTAGATAATCGCCACATCGGCCCCGGTGGCATTGTCTTCGAAATCGCGCAGCGCCCGTACCATCGTGGCGCGATCGACATCGTGGATCGTGGTGACCGAATCAAACCCCGCCTCCTCGAACGACGCCTTCATCAGATCGACGTCGTTGGCGGGGTTGTTGAGCTGCGATGTCGCCTGATAGGCGGCATTGCCAATCAGAAGCGCCACGCGCTTTGCCGCCTCGGCATAGCCTGCCTGAAGGGCGGCCATCGAAAACACCACCAGAAACAACGGCAGCCACCGCTGTGAACGACCAATTTTCATCACTTGTCCCTCCGCAATCCGAACCAACACCCGGCAAGCCCATTCGCCGGCGCGCAGTCGGGGCATGTTTCTTGGAGCCTATGAACAGCAGCATCCTTGACCGGACGCGCTCCCCGCTCTTTACCTGAACTATTACGTATGGTCTCAATGCTTTCAATGTCCGCCTTTCGGCTTTTTTTATCAAGCACCCGCGCGAGAAATGAAGACGCAAGGCCAGTGCAAGCCTCGCAATGCAATTCTTCCTACCGCTGCGCGGAGGCGGGTGCGTATCGCCCAGCCCGCCCCAACCGCCGGCGTTTCAGAGCCGCGTTCCAAGAGCCATCCATTTTCCGGAGTTTCCCATGTCAATGCTGATGCATGTTGCTGAGGCAGTGCCAGGTCAACTGACCACCACCCACAAGCACTATTATATCGAGCGGCCCTGCCGTATCCTGATCATCGGCCAGCACCTGAAGGCCAAGACCAAGTACAATTGCCTGCTGCGCCATATTTCCATCGGCGGGGCGATGCTGGACTTCAATCCCGTGATCGAACTGCCGAAAAACTTCTTCCTGGAGATCGTCGGATTTCCGGAGGAAACCGGCTGCACGCAGGTTCATCGCAGGGGAACGGAACTCGGCGTGCGTTTCAATGTGCCGCTTACCCAGGAATTCCTCAGACGGCTGATTCGCCAGGCATTTTCAAGCGCGGCCCTTTGACCGCCCCTTTGGTAGCGATTTTTGCATCCGGTCCGATCCATTTCCTCCCGTGTTTCGTAACAGGAAAAACAGGGAGAAACCGATGAAAACCGTTTTGATCGCCTATGCCGGCACCGTTACGTCCCTTTTGATCGCCGACGCCATATGGCTGGGCCTCGTCGCCAAGGCGTTTTACCGGGATCAGCTGGGCGACCTGATGCTCCCCTCCCCCAATCTTGCGGTCGCGGCGCTGTTCTATGTGTTTTTTGCCGGCGCCGTCGTTCTGCTTGCCGTGCTTCCAGGCCTCAAAGCCGGATCGCTGGTGACGGCCCTTGGTTATGGCGCCGTACTCGGCCTCGCCGCCTATGGCACTTACGACATCACCAACCTGGCAACACTGAAAGGCTGGCCGCTGACGGTCAGCCTGGTCGATATGGCCTGGGGCACCTTTGTCACCGCCTTTTCGGCGAGCTGCGGCTTCTTCGTCGCCAAAAGCCTGGCCAGTTCCGCCGGCTGATCGACGAAAGCGGTCATCTGCGTCACGCGAATATGGCGAAACCTAAAATTTTAGAGAATGCTTTCAAAGGATTGCAACATTCCTAGGGAATGATGCAAACAGACGGACAGATGGTTGGAGGATGACCCGCTCCGTCCCGGAGGAGCCCGAAGCGGAGAGCCAAGGTCTCGGCGGACAGCAGAGAGAGCCATTGAAGGGTTTACCATGTCGCAGTCGATTTTATCCGTCGTCAAATCCGAAATGTACACGCGCCGCTATGAGCACTTCAACATCGGCCAGGTCGGTACGCTGATGGCTGTGCGTCCGGCGCTCGGCGGCGTCACTACACGTACTTGCAAGATGATCGATATCTCGCTTGGCGGCGCGACCTTTTCGGTCAATACGACAATCGGCCTGCCGCAGCACTATTATCTGAACATCATCGGCACCAACAAGCGCATCGGTTGCGCCGAGGTCTACCGTAAGGACAATCGGATCGGCGTTCACTTCATCAAGCCGATCGACGAGAAGTTTCTCCACGAGATCGTTCGCCACGAATTCTTCACCGGTCAGGCGCTGAAGAAACATTAGCTGCGGGCATCGTCGGGCAGAGGCGGAATAAACATCTCCTTCGGCAGGGGGCGTGACGAATGGATTTGTTTTCCATCCGTCAAAAACAGCGCTAGACTGGGACTGCATTTCCCTCCTGTCCAGGCTCCGCCCGCTGTATGTCCGCATTTTCCCGCTTCACGCCCCTCGTCAATGCCCTTCCCTCAACCATTCCCTTTGTCGGTCCGGAGGCCATAGAGCGGCAGCGGGGTCGGACGATCGCTGCACGGATCGGCGCCAACGAAAGCGGCTTCGGCCCGGCGCCATCGGTGATCGAGGCGATTTCCCGGGCCGCCGGCGAGACCTGGAAATACAACGACCCTGAAAACCATGACCTGAAACAGGCGCTTGCCGCGCATCTGGGAACGACGCCGGCCAATATCGCCATCGGCGAAGGCATCGACGGCCTGCTCGGCCAGATCGTGCGCCTCGTCATCGAGCCCGGCCTGCCGGTAGTGACATCGCTCGGCGGTTATCCGACCTTCAATTTTCATGTGGCCGGACATGGCGGGCGACTGGTGACGGTGCCTTACGCGGGGGACCGGGAAGATCTCGACGGTCTGCTTGACGCCGTGCTGCGCGAGGATGCGCCGCTGGTCTATTTCGCCAATCCGGACAATCCGATGGGAAGCTGGTGGGATGGGGCGCGCGTCATCGGCTTTGCGCGGGCTCTGCCGTCGACGACCCTGTTGATCCTCGACGAGGCCTATTGCGAAACCGGCCCGCAAAGCGCCCTTCCCGCGATCGCCGAACTCAGCGACATGCCTAACGTCGTGCGCACCCGCACATTCTCGAAGGCCTATGGGCTGGCCGGCGCGCGTGTCGGCTATGCCGTTGGAACGCCGGGGACCGTGCAGGCTTTCGACAAGATCCGCAATCATTTCGGAATGAACAGGATCGGCACTGCAGCCGCACTTGCGGCGCTCGCGGACCAGGATTACCTGCAAGATGTCGTGACAAGGATTACCGCCAGCCGCGAGCG
The DNA here is from genome assembly GCA_900472785.1 of Hyphomicrobiales bacterium. Lineage (GTDB taxonomy): Bacteria > Pseudomonadota > Alphaproteobacteria > Rhizobiales > Rhizobiaceae > Pararhizobium. The sequence goes on from UCJH01000055.1 coordinate 20,367, forward strand.
GATATCGGCTATTGCCCGCAAAGCCGGACTTGCCCCCCTGACCTCGGCCACGAATTTCGTGGCGATCGACTGCGGTCGGGATGCTTTGTTTTCAAGAGTGATCGTTGACCGCCTGATCGACGATCACGGCATTTTCATCCGCATGCCGGGCGTCGCCCCACTCAACCGCTGCATTCGCATCAGCACCGGTCCGGAAACGGACATGGCGCTTCTGGAGGAAGCCTTGCCGCAGGCGGTCGCGGCTGCCAGTAGGCAGTAGGCAGTA
>UCJH01000016.1 GCA_900472785.1 Hyphomicrobiales bacterium
CCTTCACCGTGGGCTTACGGAGATCGAGCAGATCGCGGTGACAATACAGGAATTAGCTTTCCCGGGAATGAGCCCAAAGGCTTTGATTGAAGCCGTGAAAAAACGACATCCAATAGCGACAAAGAAAGAGATTGCGCGAGCCGCATTTCTGAGCGTCATTCACTCTGCCGAGCACGATCCGAAATATACGCAAGAATTGCACGACCTAGCGATTGAGACCCGTGACAGTTGATCGATTCCGGACTCTTTAATAGCCGGGCCAAGATTCGGATACGCGTGCCAAACCGATTATTGGAGGCTTGCGAAGGTGACCACAGTCCCCGTTTCCAATTCCGCCAAAAACCACACGAGAAAAATCAACGTGAGACTCCACTGTCGGGCTTCCTATTCCCAAAGGCGTCCCGGGCGAATTGCAGGTCGTTCCAGATCGGCATCGATCCCTGTTATCCCGTATGGGAAATTAGACGGAGACGGTTGAGAAGGCTCGATGCAAGCGTCGCTTTGACAAGATGTCCCTAAGTATTGCCTGGCTCCCAGCATGTCGACAGTTGCACTCGTGGCAGGGTGCAACATCACTTCCATATCACGTCGACTTGACACATTTTTCGACATCGCCCTGATCTGCTTGGGACGAAAAAGTATCGCGGATACATGCACTACACTGGATTTGGTGCGCTAGTGCGAAACGAAAAATTGGTTGAAATCCTGCTAAAAATCAACAGCCGGCTCTATCATTTCTGCGCCTCAAGTCTCATTCGGTATCACCGGGGCCATAGTTCACCCTGGTCCATACGACAGACCATTCGTCTGGGCCGCCCTCATTAAAGACGTAACGACCGTCACCAGGAATATCGTCCCGCCAGGGGTCTATAGTTAGCCACGCCGGGGGCGCTAGGCCTGGAAGCTTCATCATTTGCAACACGTCGTGAAGCTCCGGCAATGTCGTGACCTTCTGCACTTCATGCAGGCTGCGCGATTTGATCGTCCAGGCGTAGTGCGTCACAGCGCGTCCCCCCCTGGATCTGCTACCGTTCCAATTCGTTCCATGACTTTGACAGTCTGTTCCACGACACTGCCGCGAACATTGAGCATCGCATCGAGCGGAAGCGTACGAAGCTGGAACTGATAATCCGCGGTTTGCTTGAGAACGCGTCTGTTGGGTTCATCGAGCAAGAAGATGCGATGAACCCGGCCCTTGGCATAAGCCTGAGCCTCCTTTGCAACATAGAAGAGCGAATTTCCATTTTCTAAAGTGTAACCAAAAATTGTGAAGCCCTCCTCCATAGGAATTACTGCCCTGTCCACCGCCACTTCGTTCAAAGATGCTAGAACTGGGGAAATTTGGCTTTTATCATAGCGCATAGCCATCGAAACGGCATCGGACTTCGGTCCTCTATGCCCCCTGGACCTTTGGCGTCGGTGATGGACCAACAGTTCTCAATGCATGGCGAGCCGGGCCGCCGCTGGACTTTCATGTCCTCCGACCTGGGACCTTGGTCTCACGTAGCGGGGGGAATGGTCTTGTCGCGGCAGAAAACTTCTAGCCCCGCGTTGACGATCCAGTCTTGCGTATACAGAGTATAGGTTTGACCGACGCGCTAATGCTTCGATTAGCAAACCGTCCGACCTTCGCGCCGCGAGCGATGGGAGTTGTAGCGTTGCGTCCAGGGAGTTCATCATGGCATTGCGGCGGAAGATCCTTCAACTCAAACTGTCGCTTCTATTAGGTGCGGCACTTGCAGCGAGTCCGTTTTCCGCCAACATTTCGAAAAATGCGTTCAAAGTCGCTCCGCAAGCCGCCCTCGCCAAGAGTGGCACCAACGGTAATGGAGGTGGAAACGGCAACGGTGGCAGTAAGAGCGAGACACGCGGAAACTCAAACTCTCGCGGGTCCAGAGACAAAAGCGTGACCACCAAGGGCGGTACGGCCTCACTTTCGGTTCGTCACGATGACGGAATGAGCGAAGTGGTGCGTAACGGCCGATACATCATGAAAGATTCAAAGGGGCGAACAATCGTCAACCGCAAGGCTACTTTGGGAGATGAAATCCGACTGCGGTTTTTCAGTCAATGACGAGGTGACCCAATGCACAGAGGGCTGTGCACGGCTAGCGTGCAGACCGAGAGACCGCCGCTTCCAATTTCGATTGGATAAACGCCATCGGCTCCTTGATCATAATGGTTCCGCCTGGTGTTACGATCTTCGTCAGTTTGTCGTCATTTACGGGATATATAACGACAAACTGATCAACGTTGGCATATATTTTCTCGTCGTTCTCGGATGTGAGCTCGAGCCACATGGACATGCTACCTTCCCAATTCATCGCTGGTTTCTCAGACAAAGCCACTTACAGTCCGCGAGCTTGATCGACGGCGGGCAGGACGACGGTAATACGTCGATCCGTTGGGCCAGCAAGGCCAGTCGAAAAGGACGCAGCTGTCGCGAGCGCGACGATGAGGAACAGCAAGATGATCGCTCCACCAAGCGAAGCAACAGGTTCGCGAGAATTGTTGTAAGACATTTTGACCCCGAGAAGGTAAGAGTGGGCCCGAGGCAACATTGGCTGCCTCGGGCAATGGGTCAGCCCAATCCAATGAAGGACAGGATTGCGCCGATAACGACGACGGCTCCAACGAGCCAGATCAAGCTGTTCATAATCGCTCTCCCGTGCGCGGTCGGCTTACACCGCGCTGGCTGGCGTTACTGGATGACCTGCACGACGGTACGGGTCTGCGGATCGACGATGACGCGCTGCTCGTTGACGACGGTGTAAGAATAGCGCGGATCTTCAGCGATCGGCGTCAGGACGACCTCTTGCGGGACAGGCTTGCCCACGACGATCGGCTGCGTGATCACGATGGAGTTCTGGACAGGCTGCTGCTGGACGTAGGTGACGATGCGTTCCGGAGGCGGGTCGATGGCGGCACCTGCGACCAAGCCGACCGCGCCACCAACGGCAGCGCCGACCGGACCGCCGACGATAGCGCCGGTGACAGCACCACCTGCCGCACCCGTAACCGCGCTATCGACGTCATCGGCGATGGCCGGGCCGCTCAGGGCGAGCGTAACAAAGGCCGATGTGAAAATGAGTTTCGTGTTCATGACAATCTCCTATGTTTTTTCACAGGAGCTGAACGTCACCAATGCCTACCGGTTCCAGACCACGACCTATGCCGTAAACCGGTAGGACTAAAGCCCTAAATTCTTCACGGCGCCAAACCAAAGCTCTTCAAGTGCGGGCCGTCGCGTTGCGGAGCGCAATGGCTGCTTCCGTTCTGTTGCTGATTCCGAGCTTTGCAAAGATGTGGGTCATATGCTGCTTGATCGTCTTCTCGTGCACGCCCAGCCGAAGCGCGATCCGCTTGTTGCTGAGGCCCTCGGCCACAAGGTTCAGGACTTCCTGCTCGCGGTTTGTCAGATCATCGATCGGATTTCCCTGTTTCGCCAATGCAGCGGATGTCGACATGTCGGACAGCAACCGCGCCGACAACGAAGGCGAGACGTAGGTTTCCCCCGATGCGACGGCCCTTACGATTTCGGCCAGGATCCGTGAGCCGACGCCTTTCAGCACGTAGCCTTTCGCGCCTTTTGACAACGCGCTCATCACATCGTCGCTCGTCTCGGAGACCGTCAGCATGATGATCTTTTGGTCAGGGTTCTTTTGCAGGATCGGCAAGATCACATTCAGCCCACCGCCCGGCATCGAAATATCCATGAGCAGGATATCGGGACTGATGGAGGCGCTCAGTGCGAGCGCCTCCTCAGAGGTAGATCCTTCGCCGACAATCCGGAAGCCAGCGATTTCCGAGAGGATGCGCATGACGCCTTCGCGAAAGAGAGGATGATCGTCGATGACGGCTATTGTTATCTCTTTCATTATGCTGGCTCCATCTCATGCAGGTTCAGGGACATGCGCAACACGGTTCCCTTGTGCGAGGTCTTCAGGTCGAAATGCCCACCAAGGCTCTCGACCCGTTCGCGCAGGCCCGAGAGGCCAAGGCTGGACGGTTTGATTTCCTCCGGCTCGAAGCCCGGACCGCCATCACCGACGGTTATGGACACGTCGTGCCCGTCGAAGGTCTGGACAACATATTGTCCAACGCCGCCGCCGTGGCGGAACCCGTTGTTGAGCGCCTCCTGCAGGAACCGGAAGACGCAGATCTTTGCCGATAAAGACAGCGGCGGCGAGGTGGGAGACATTGAGAGGCGCACCATTGTGCCCGTGCGCTGCATGTGAGCCTTCAGGGCTCGTTCGATGATCTCCCCAAGATTGGCTCCTTCGATCTGCGGCAGCACGAGACCGCTACAGATGGTCCGAATTTCCTGCATGGCGTCATCCAAACTGGATTTGATGGATGTGATTTCTCCATCCCGTATCTTCCGCGATGTGCGAGGGTTGCTGATGGCGTCGCTGTCAACCTTCAGCGCCGCGAGGGCGACAAGCTGTGCCGGTCCATCGTGCAATTCGGCTCCAAGACGTCGCAGGTATCGCTCGTTTAACGCGGTCGTGCGTTGGCTCGCGCGCTGGAGCTTCGCGTTTAATTCTCCGTTCTGCGTCAGAAGTTCGGACAGTTCGTGGATGCGCTTCTTCAATGCCCTACGCTGGCTGTCGATCATCCTGCTCCCTTTGAACACCAGAGCCGACAGGATGGCGAAGAAGGTCATGGTGAACGCCACGACGGCCATCCAACTTTGCAGCCGGGCGTGGCTTAGGCTGTGCTGGAAATCGGTCGCAATCTCGTAGAATTCGAGGACCGCGACGACGTCACCCGACCATGGCTGAAGGACGGGATTGTAGACCTCAAGGAGCGGTATGCCGCGTTCGCGTTCGCTCTCGCTCCCGACATCGTCGATGTTGTCGTACTCTGCGACCATTTTCCCGGTGATCGCTGTTTGCAGGCCATCGCTGATCGGCAATTTCCGACCGATCTGCTCCTTGTTATTAGAGTACAGAATAGTGCCGTCAGGACGCCAGAGCTTGAACGCCATCAACCGCTTTCCGAGCGCTCCCTGACCCAGCGTCTCGTCCAGCGCCTGCTTGACGGATTCGCTCAGGGCCGCGCCGTTCTGCATGTCTGGAAGAAGGGGCGCTATGACGCTGTCGACGTAGAGCGCGGTCGCGGATCCGGAATTCCTTGTGACCGCATCTTCAATGAGGCTGGCGACGAAGGCTCCGACGATGATCGTCGCGATGAGCGAGACCATGCCTCCCAAAAGAAGAAACTGCTGGGCCAGCGACAGCGCTTTCCAGGAACTGTTGTTAAAAAACGCTTGCATGCTTGTCAGAAGCTCCCAACGCCGCATTGTCAGCCTGCGAACTGTTTGTCACAAACTAAGGCGGGAGGGTCTTTCGTCAACGATTGGGAGCGAAAACGCCGACTAACTTGAAGGCCACAGACTCCTTTTACGGCCGATGATCCATCCTACGTCCTCTACCCACTGGAACAACGTGAGACCTAAGTCTGAGACATATCCCGCAAAGGTCTAAGTCGGGGCTGGCATCACCAGATCGTCGGAACCATTCATTTCCGCGGGTGTTCCCTAGCCGAGGATCATCCAACGATCCCAACAGGAGAACCCCATGAAGAAACTTCTTATCGCAATCGCCACCATCGCTTTTTCCGCAACTTCGGTACTCGCCCAGGAAACAAAGCCGGCCGCCAATCCAGACGGAGACACGCCAGCGGTTGCTACGCCGTCCGACCAGAATGCGGCCGCGCCGGTCGAAGGCGCAAACAGCTTCACCGAAGATCAGGCCAAGGACCGCATCACCGAAGCCGGCTATGCCGACGTCACCGAGCTAAAGCTCGACGACAAGGGCGTCTGGCAAGCCAAGGCGACCAAGGACGGTAAATCCGTGATGGTGTCGATGGACTACCAGGGCAACATTGTCGCCAAGTAAGCGCGTTCGAGACCAATACGAGGATAACCATCATGACGAAGACAGTAACAGGCCTTTTCGATAATTATTCCGATGCAGCCTCGGCCGTCGACCAACTTAAGGCGGCAGGCATTTCCGACAGCGACATCAGTATCGTCTCTAACAATTCGGACGGCCGATACAACGACAATGACGATGATGTCGCCGAAGATGCAGGCACCGGCGCCGGCATCGGTGCAGCGATCGGCGGCGTTGGCGGTCTGTTGACAGGCCTAGGCATTATGGCCATCCCAGGTGTCGGCCCGGTTGTCGCCGCAGGCTGGCTCGCAGCGACGGCTGCCGGGGCTGTCGCCGGCGCAGTAGTCGGTGGTGCCGCAGGCGGGATCGTCGGAGCCCTGACAGATTCCGGCGTCGATGAGCGCGATGCCCATGTCTACGCCGAAGGCGTGCGCCGTGGCGGCACACTGGTGACGGCCAAGCTCGACGATGCCCGATCCGTCGAGGCCGAAGCCATTCTTCAGCGCTCGAACTGGGTCGATATTCCCACGCGCAGGACGGCCTATGAAGGCCAGGGCTGGACCTCTTTCAACGACAAGGCCGATCCATACTCGCAGGCGGAAATCGATGCCGAGCGCGCACGTTATACGAGACGTGCGTAAAGACAGGCTTCCTGCAATACGGACGGAGCCCAGCGGGGCTCCGTCTTCGAGGCATGCCATCAGATATCTGAGCATAGCTTATGGTGAAACTTATTACTATATGCGGGCCGGAGCCCCGGCAGGCTTCAATATACGCTGGACGAAGCTCCTGATCTCCATGCTCGATACCTGTAGTGGCTGACGCTCGTGCTCCTCAGCTATGGCCTTCTGTTCGTCGTCGAAATTGACTGGCTGGCGGATTGAACGGCTTTGTGTGGCCGTCGATCCGGCTGTCGGGCGACAGCTTCACTACGGTTGTCGCATTCTCCAGCACGATGATCATTGGCAAATGTCTCTCGGTCCCAGAACAGGTTTCGATAGCTTGGATTGGAGTTCGCGCCGATCGATTCAATCAAGGCCTTGTTTTGGAGCGCGGTCATCAATGGCTTTGCCGCAGTTTGCTTGGTCGCATTTCCGGAAATCTTAGCATTCGCAATTTCGAAAAAGGCGAACGAAGCGCGGGGCTGCGTACATTTCCGCTCGTTGCCATAGCAAGCTGCGGTTTTATTCAGGCAACCGAGACGTTGACGGCAGGGAACCCGGAAGCCACGGCAAGGATCGTGGAAGGCCTCATCACGGGCATGGGGTTCATCGGCGGCGGGGCGATCCTCGTCGTAAAGGCGAGCGTACGCAGTACCGCTACTGCGGCAAGCCTTTGGGCGACGGGTGCGATCGGTACCTCAGTAGGACTTGGCGCTTACGACGTGGCAATTGTGCTCGCGATCATGACGTTTCTAACTCTTCGGCTCAACGCCACTCTCAAGCCGGATGGTCCGCAAAACAAAGCGGATTGAACCGTTCGGATCAAATGTCTGCCATGACAGTTGTGACGTCGCTCATCCTACCTGCCTGTCCTCGTCAAACTGTTCAGCGCCTTCCAGCGGCTTGACCCAGGGCTCCCTTCGTTTGACCCAAAGTTCGTAGGTTGGAGCGAGACCGGTCGGAGCATCCTCAAGACTTCCAAGCTTTATCTCCGCCTCGTCCTGATCGGTGGCGAAAAGGCGGCAGCCGCACGCAGGGCAAAACCTCCGCCCCTCGTGATCAGTCGTCTCACCATCGCTCGTGAACTTCCCGACTGGCCAGACACCGAAATATGTGAACGCCGATCCGCTTTCCTGCCTGCAGTCGGTGCAGTGGCAGATTCCTATCCTGCTGGGTTCGCCTTCGACAGAGAACTTCACCTTGCCGCAGCGGCAACCACCCGTCCGTTTGACCATGTTCGTCTCCTTTTCGCTCAAACACATGAGCGGCCGTTGGGTTCCTCGATGACGCAGGAGACGGAACAACCCTCGGCGAGCGAAGTATTCCACGAGACATCGACATGAGGAGACCGACGTGAAGATCGAAGATTTCGCAGACAAGAAACCTGCATTTATCTTGGAACAGTTTTTCTCGGGATCGCTGAGGGGATGGGGTGTTACCCTTGGGCGTCTAGGGTCATTCCAGAACAGGTTTGCCATCGAGGCCGAGGGGCGATGGGATGCGGCCGCCAATACTCTGGCACTCAGGGAAATCTATTCATTCGACGACGGACAAGTCGATACTTTGACGTGGACAATCATCAAGCGCGGCGAAGGTAAGTACGAGGGACGGGAGACCTTGATCGAGGGACTGGCCGACGGCGAACAGTCGGGCAATGCCTTCCATTGGCGCTATCATCGTAACGTGCCGAGCGAGGACGGTGACAAAGCGAAGTTCGGGTTCGACGACTGGTTTTTCCTGCATGACGACGGCAACCACATGACCGCACACGCCTCCCTCACGAAACTGGGGATCGAGTTCGCGACCCTCAGTGCGTTTTACGAGCGCGTCGCGTGATCAAGCTCGGAAGAACGTATGATTGAATACTTGGACCGACAGCGTTTGGGCTTTTGCACGAAAGTCATCCTGACATCACGGAACAATTTTTTCAAACCTTTGGTTTAAATGCGTGGAAAGTCGGAGCTAAGTCACAGCATCGACGCTCTCCATCCAGACGCTATCGTCCGTGAGGTCCCATGAAAACCCGTTTATCGCTCTTCTGCTATCAGCTTCTGCTTTGACCCTGTCCGTGCCGTCCACTGCTGAAGCCAGGTGAAGGGTACGGTTTGGCGAAGCATCCGATGTCGTCATCGAGGGCTCGATCCTTGAACCGGAAAAGCTCCAGGTAAAGGACGATGCCCAACTCACGGGCTTGATCAAGGCGCCTGAAGGATTCAAGGTCGATGTTTTTGCCCGCGACCTCATCAATCCGCGCATGCTGGCCGTGTCCCAAAAGGGCTCGTCTATGCCACGCGCCGCTCGGTAGGCGACGTCGTCATGCTAAAGGACGATAACGGCGACGGCAAAGCGGACGGAACGGTCACGGTCGCCAGCCGTCCAAACCTGCACGGTATCGCCTTCGACGGTAACACTGTGTTTTTGGTGACCATCCATGATGTCTATAAGGCCGACGTCAAGGAAGACGGCACATTCGGTCCGCTCACCCGCATCATCAACGATCTGCCGGACGCAGGGCAGCATGCAAACCGCACGCTCGGCATCGGCCCGGACGGCATGCTCTACATCACGTCGGGCAGCACCTGCAATGAATGCCAGGAGGACAATCCGGAGAATGCCACGATCCTGCGCGCCAGCAAGGACAGCCAAAGCCGGTCGATTTTCGCCAGTGGCCTGCGCACACGATCGGCTTCGACTGGGAACCGACCACGGCTGCCCTGTATGGCATCGACCACGGCATCGACTTTGCTCGGCGACGAGGTCCAAATCGAAGAATTGAACCGCATTGAGCAGGGCAAGAAATACGGCTGGCCCTACGTCTATGGCATGAGCGGGATCAACCCGCACATAAATCCGCCGGAAGGTATCACTCTGGAACAGTGGGCCACACAGTCCACCGAACCGGTCCTCGGTTACACCGCGCATAGGATGCCCATATCTATGTCGGAAATCTGGTCGATGAGAGGCACGGCGGCCCGGTCACCATCGGGTACGGTCGCTACGCGCCCGGCCAGTCGCTGACTGAGACTATGGCCGTGGAATACACCATGATCGTCTTGGAAGGCAGGCTCTCGGTTTCAACTGGCGACGGAACTGTAACGGCGAGGCCAGGCGACATCGTCTACATGCCCAAGGGCGAAGCAGTGACGATCACCACAGAAGGCGAGGGCGCGTTGACGGCCTACGTGACTTATCCACATTGGGCGGAGAAGCACGAGGGATGATGGAAATGGCCGCATCGCCGAAAGGCTGGACGACACTTGCCTGGCAGTCGGACGACGGCCAGTTCTACCTCATGGACAGAGATGAAAATGCGTTTGAAGGTACCACCGGCATTGCCCCACCACACCCACCACAAAAGCCGCGCGGGCGTCCGCGAACAATTCTGAGTTCCCCTTATCGTTCACATCGGCATAAATGGGGAATTTTACTTCGGCGCTTCTGGGGAAAATTCGCGCGCATCGACAGTCGTGAACGGATTGAACGGCTATTGCCTCCACCCCTCATCCAGCGCCGACCCGTGGTAAGCCAGGACCAAGGGAGAAATGACGTCCTGACGATTCAAAGTTAAATCGCAATAAGGTGGCAAGATCCCAATCTGCTGCTGGCAAAAGCAGAGGGTTCGTGATCAATGCGTGAATGCCTGCTTCCTAACGTTGACCGGATCGAGCAAAATATTCTCTTTTAACTCCGTAAGGGGGCATCTCGGCATGCGACCGCTATGGCAGATCGGTCAACTAGCCCCTGAACTCCTCATCTTCTATATCGCGGTCGTCGCTGTTGATATCCCAGTCCTTCCCCGCCCTCTTTCGGCCGGGTGGTGTCTTGTGAAGTGTCGCGTCATCGGAGCCGGTAATGACACGAGGTTTAGCGCTGGCGACACCGTTGTTGTCACTTTGCTCCAAACCCTTCGCATATTGTCCTTGGGCGTCGCGGTGGATGTCTGTGACCGACGAGTTCTTGATCTCCTCCGATCCCATGATCAATCCCCCTTCGTCTTGCCGGCATCCATTGCTTTTGCGCGGTCCGGGTCATTCAAATTTTCTCCAACGGCGTCACGATCCGTCGCCGGATCATCAGTCGCCGGGAGATAACCGCGTGGGCGCGTCTCTTCGGGACCTTCCCAACGGGGAGACTGTTCTGTCGTGCCTGCCGGTCCGGGTTTGGGAGTTTTCTGTTCCATGGCTGATCTCCTGATTGATGTTCAGAAAACGACCTACAGGCTGTAGAAGTTCCCTGTGGCTGCAACGGATCTATCGAGAGGTATAGTCGTAAGGCCGTCATCCCATGGCCCGATGTTAAGGGAAAGTTCCTCCGCTTGCCGGTCTTTGCGCGATGTCGAGCAATGCCGCTACCGCTTCCTCTCGCGTCCAGCCGGCCCGACATGCCTCTTCCAGCACTTGTTGTACCTTGCTTTCCAGTGCATCGCGGCATTCGTCTGCTCGTTTTGGATCACCTTCATCATGCTCGGGCGGTTTGACTGGCTGCATGGTCTCTCTCACTTGTAAGCCTCTTGGGCTGGCCACATGTTAGTTGGAAAGGGAAATCATGCCGGCTTCCTGTCCGGCCGCCACAAAAAGGTTTCGACAGGCCTCGCCGTCGATCACACCTTCCAGAGCCTGCATGCAGGCCGCTTTGGTATCGACGAATAACTCACTGGTCTGATCCGGCCATATGGTTGTCAGGTAATCGAGTGCTTCGCGAGGGTCGGCCACAGACACGGTACCACTTCCCGCAACGTTAAGCTCAACAGGAGTTCTCCAAACAGTTTGCATTTCTGCGCTCCATCTTCCCAGGTACGAATCGCCATGCACATCAGCCTTTTACTCTCGGGTGGCGCGCATTTCACGAGTAGCACTCGCTTAGTGCACCAGATTCGCCTCTTGGGCAGCCCCGATGAACTCTATGCGGGCTTCCTCTGCATCTCTTCTCCCAGCTATCGCTGCTCGGCATATACTGCGAGCGCGTATGTATCCTGCGCCACGCAAGTCTGGCCACTCATCCATCAAAATCACCAATGCCTCGAAGGGCCCCTTAACTTCTAAGCGGCCACTGACTGGCGCATTGATAATGACCGGTTCTGTCCAGCGTGCCGGCATGGGATCTCCAAATGCAATTTTTCCATTCGACGGCGCTATAACTGGGATCTTTCCAAATGGTTCCGATCAATCCTTCCATTACATTGGCTACCTTTAGCGCCTCGGAACGATACCGGAAAATAATGCGATATCTTCCTGAGAAAGGAGGTTTGCAAGCAGGCCATGGCTACAATCGGTTATCGCTTGTCCAGATATCACGTCAAGCGTGAGGTTTCGCATCTCTGGGGGTAGCTCCAGCCGGGTGCCCTCCCAAAATCCGGGCGAGATCCGTGCGGTTTTCTCGTCTACATGTCCGAAAACCAATCTTGGTGCGACGACGACGCAGTACTCATTCTCGAACACCCGCGCATAGGCCACCACATTTTCCCTACGCTGACCGACAGCCGTGATGGGGACATAGTCCCCAAGATCGAACAGATCCCGTTTTTGGTTGCGAAACGCCAGCCCGTTGCAAATCAACGTTTTCTTTCGATGCTCGAATTGAGTCCCCCCCGGAAAGGAGCCATGACCATTGCCAGCGCTCGTCGGTTTGATCGCCTGGCGATTGTCCGGGTCGACAAGACTGAAATCGGATCCGTCGGTGCCCTGGTAAATATCCGGCACACCTGGCGCGGTCAGCTTAACCAGTGTTTGGGACAGGCTGTTCAGAAAGCCGCAACGGATGAACGGCCTAAGTGTGGCACCAAAGTCTTTCCGAAATTGTATATTCTCTGCGGAAAGCAAATTTGCCGCAAATGTCATCACAGCTTTTTCGTAGGCTTCGTTCGGATCTGCCCAGTTGGTTCTGAGTTTTGCTTCTCGCAACGCCTTTTTAGTATAACGCACAAATCTTTCTTGCAGCTCAGACCAATCGCATTCCGCCATTCGCTCCGGCCATATTCCCGCCAGGGACTGATACAACATCCATTCGATATTGGGTTCGGGTGCCACGCCGTCGGAAAGATGGGATCGCGCGGATTTGTTTATCCCGTTCCACCGCTTCACCCCCTCGACCCACAGGGAGGCACCTTCCGAGATTGCATAAAGACGAGCACGCGCGTCCTCTCCGCGTTTTGTGTCATGGGTTGCCGTGGCGGAAAGGCCGTTTGCCTGTGTTGCCAGTCGCCTCGACATTGCGGCATTGAACGCCTCGGTGCTTCCAATCGTCTCGTTAGGGCAGCCACCAACCTCGTTGGCGGCGAGGAAGCGGGTAGACCGATAGAAAACTGTGTCCTCCAGCGATTTCGCCATCACTGGACCGCTCAGTTGCTGGAAGCGTACTTGAAACTCGGAGGCAGGGTCGCCGGCGATGTTGCCGAGCAAAATGTCTTTTACAAGGTTAAGGGCGTCCTTGTCCTGAACCTTGGGACGTGCCCGATCGAGCGCGCCCGTCAGAACGTTCCTGTCGCGATCATCCAGTGGGCCGCGGAAGCCATAGGTCCGATAGACGTCAAAGGCGATCAGAAGTTCCTGAATGGCATTCTGGATAATCTCTTGGCCAAATCTTTCATCTACCGACCGGCAAAGTTCGCATAGTTTGCGGACCTCACCCTCAAAGTTTTTCCTGACCATGAGCTGCTTTGCATCACGCAACGCCGTTTCGTAATCAGCTGTTCTCGAATCGATGTCCGTATACGCGGCATCGAGCGTTGTGATCCCGGATTCCTTGGTGAATAGTTGGGACAACGCCGCGACGAATTCGTAGCCTGTTGTGCCCGACACCGGCCAATTGCGTGGAAGCTCTTCGCCGGGACCGAGGATTTTCTCGACTACAATGTATGTGCCGTCTCCGACCGCGGCGCGAAGGCGATCAAGATATCCCGAAGGGTCGGCAAGACCATCCACATGATCGATTCGAAGGCCCTGCGCCTGCCCCGATTTTACGAGTTCAAGGATGAGCCGGTGGCAATCCTGAAAAACGGCCTCGTCTTCCACCTTGACGCCGACCAGACCGGTCACCTCGAAAAAACGTCTGTAGCTAAGATGGGAGGGTGCGTTCCTCCAGGGAATGAGTTGCCAATGCTGTTCGTCCAGCAGACGCCTGATCGCGAGCTGTTCGCCCGGAGATTTGGCAGCAGCCGCGTTGAAAGCTCCCGCTTCTTCCGGGCCTTTCTGCACACTTTCCGTTTTCAGAGGCAGCCTCAAACCCGAATAATCAAGCGCCAGAGAACCATCGGCCAGACTGCCTGAAATCTTGAGATCCCCGTCAGCGATGGCGGTTTCGAGAGGTGCCCCGAGGATCGGCAGAGTGATTTTTTCCGACCAATCGATATCGAAGTGGTTGGCAAAGGGGCTGTCTTTCCCCTTTTGCAAGACGTCCGTCCACCAGGCGTTCTCGACAGATGCGGCCATATGGTTGGGAACGATATCGAGGATGAGGGCGATATCAGCTTTCCGCAGTGCGTCGGACAGGCGGTTGAAGCCCTCGCGCCCGCCAATGGCGGGATCAATCTCATTAACATCTATGATGTCGTAACCGTGCGTCGAGCCTTCCGTCGCAGTGAAGATCGGTGATGCGTAGAGATGGCTGATGCCCAGGCTGCGCAATTTATCTATCAGCTCTATCGCAGTGTCGAATGTCACGCCGTTCCGAAATTGGAGACGGTAGGTTGCAGAAGGGATCATGGGTGGGTCCGATTGTGGGGGCGCTGTAACAAAGGAGCAAGTTCTGGTCCCCGCCTATGACGGTGCAGGACTGAGTTGACATGGTCAGGCGACCTATCCTCTGTATATGCGGGCATCCGGGGCCATGTCTTTTCGGAGTTCAGAATAGAGGTCCGCATACCGAGCGGCGCTTCGTTGCCAGGAAAAGTCGGCCTTCATGGCCTGATTTTGCAGCCGTCGCCAAAAGGATGGACGCTCAAAACCGGTCAACGCGCGATCGATGGCATGATAGAAATCCTCTACCGAACCCGGTTGGAACTGAAATCCAGTTGCCACGCGCGCGGCCATCGCGGCTTCGTTGGCATCGATGATCGTTTCCGCCAGTCCGCCCGTCCGCGCGACAATGGGTATTGCGCCATATCGCAGGGCATAAAGCTGCGTCAGCCCACAGGGCTCGAAACGAGATGGCTGGATGATGATGTCGCTTCCGGCATGAAGCAGATGGGCATCTGCCTCGGAGTAACCGACATGAACAACCATCCTTCCAGGGTATTTCCAGCTTTCCTCGATAAGAGGGTGAATTAAGGCGGGATCGCCCTGACCATAGATAATCAACTTGCCGCCACGATCCATAATACCCGGAAGGACGGGATGGAGAAGATCAATGCCTTTCTGCCAGGTCAGGCGACTTACGACGGACAGGACGGGTCCCCGGTCGGCAGTCAGCTGAAATCTCCGCTCAAGCGCCGCCCGGTTATGCGCGCGCCGGCCGATCGTTCGATTGTCGTAATTGCATGAAATGCAGGCATCGGTGAGAGGATTCCAGACCTCTGTATCAATCCCGTTGACAATGCCCTTGATTGCATCTCGCCGCGTGGCGAGGATGCCCTGCATACCCATGCCGAGTTCATCGGTCAGAATTTCCCGAGCATAGGTGGGGCTGACAGTCGTAATGGAATCAGCACAGGAAATGCCCGCTTTCAGAAAGCTCACACTCCCAAAGTATTCCAGTTTTTCAACCGAGAAAAATTCGCCAGGCAGTTGAAGCTCGCCAAAGACATTGCTGGAGAACTGCCCCTGAAAAGCAAGATTGTGTATCGACAGGACAACAGGGATCTGTGCGCCCATCGCCTTCAGGTAAGCCGCCGTAAGCCCGGTCTGCCAGTCGTGAAGGTGAACGACATTGGGCCGCCAGCCGTTTAGTCCCATGCTGGCCACATTGGCTGTCGCCAGGGACAATACTGCAAACCGTTTCCAGTTATCGGCATGGTCCCAACCCTCTTGGTTCAAGTAGGGTCCGCCATCACGCTCAAAGAGAGCGGGGCAATGGGCTACAATGACGTTCAAGTCTTCCAATTGGCCGGACTTCAACTGAACGCTTTCGCCCAGCACCACCATCTCTGCCTCATCCTGCACATTGGTGAGCCTTGGCAAGATTCCCGGATAACCCGGCAGGATCGTCCGGGTCGTTACCCCCAGCGGCTTGAGTGCTTTCGGCAGGGCGCCAGTCACATCTGCAAGGCCACCCGTTTTAATGAGCGGGAACAGTTCAGAACTGGCCGACAGAACTAGCATCTCAAAAAATCTCCTAAACACTCGTTGTCAACAAACGCAGCAGCCAAAACTTCGGTGCGGAAAGAGCATCTAGATCATGATTTCTCCACCGGTGACGGGAATGACCGCGCCGGTCATGTAGCTCCCTTCGTTCGAGGCCAGCAGGACGTAGGCGCCCGCAAGTTCCGCGGGCTGTCCCGCACGACCGAGCAACGTCTGTTTTCCGAAGGTTTGGGATTTCTCAGGTGGCATCGTCGATGGGATGAGAGGCGTCCAAATGGGGCCGGGCGCAACCGCGTTGACCCTGATCCCCTTATCAGCAACCATTTCGGCAAGGCCCGCCGTAAAGTTCGATATAGCGCCCTTTGTGGCGGCATAGGCGAGCAGGTGGTATGAGGGCTGGCGCGACTGGATCGACGTCGTGTTGATGATCGAACTTCCTGGTCTCATATGGTGTACTGCGGCTTTCGAAAGATAGAATGGCGCGTAGATATTGGTGCGAAAGGTCTCGTCCCACTCGGTCGCGGAAATGTCTTGAATGGAGGAATAGGTCCGCTGAAACGCAGCGTTGTTGACCAGAATGTCTATCCGGCCCAACGCGCCCACAGCCTTTTCCACCAAGGCGTTGCAATGTGCCTCGTCCTTGATGTCACCCGGCACGGTAAGAGCTTTACGACCTGCGCGCTCGACCCAGCCGGCGGTGTCCTCAGCATCTTCATGTTCGTTCAGATAGGAAATCAGGACATCCGCGCCCTCGCGCGCGAAGGCGATCGCAACCGCGCGGCCGATCCCTGAATCCCCGCCTGTGATTAGCGCCACTTTTCCGCTGAGCCGCCCCGATCCCTGATAGGAGTCTTCTCCATGATCTGGAATCGGCGTCATAAGCCTGGTCTCGCCGGGAGGCGCTTGTTCTTGACGGGGCTGCGGAGGCTTTGGATGGTGAGTGTCTGACATTGTTGGGCTCCTGAAGTTTTCCAATGCAATGAACTTTCGGATGTTGGGGAAGTTCCGGAGTTCTTCACTTTATCCTTGGAAAGGGCACGAGCCGAATTTTGGCGCGGGGTAAGCCTGTGGCGCTTTTAAAATCGAGCCGCGAGCAGGTATCGGGCGCAGATATCGCTCCGAGATTTTTTTGGAACAACATTACGAAACTTAAGTTCTAGGGCCGTCGAAACGGTTCGAAACAAGGAGCTGACATGGCTGAGAACGAAACACGCGATTTCTTCATCACCGGCTTGCGCAATGCGCACGCCATGGAAAACCAGGCGCTCTCCATCATGAAGCCGCAACTCGAACGGATCGAAAACTATCCGGAAGTGGCTCAGAAGCTCCAGCAGCATATCCAGGAGACCGAGGGTCAAATTGATCGGCTCGAGCAGATCTTGCAGGACCTCGGGGAGGACCATTCCGCATTGAAGGATTGGGCTCTCTCCTTTGCCGGCGGAATGGCGGCGATGGGTCATACGATGGCCGGTGATGAGATCATCAAGAACTCTTTGGCGAATTTCGCCTTCGAAAATTATGAGATCGCCGCCTACAAATCGCTTCTGACCATCGCCGACGCCGGTGGCTATGTCGCCGCGACGTCGGGCCTGCGCGCCAACCTTGCAGAGGAGCAGACGATGGCCGCGTGGCTTGACGAAAACCTGGCGCAGGTCACCACCAGATTCCTCTCGCTGAAAGAGGCCGATGTTACGGCAAAAATCTGAGCGTGAACATCTTTTTGGGCCGGCCAGCGCAGGCAGCCGGCTCTAAAACCGCATAGCATCAAACACACCATACGCGAAGGATGATTGGCATTATCGTTCGGTCGATGGCTCTGGAACTTTTTTTCGAACGCCCAGCGGCCCAGGTTGCGGGGGCCCTGATCGGCGCGGAGTTCCTTGTGCAGGGGATTGGTGGCGTTATCGTGGAAACGGAGGCTTACGCTTCCGACGATCCGGCATCTCACAGCTTCAAAGGGCAGAACGTCCGAAACAGTGCCATGTACGGCTCGCCGGGGTCCATGTACGTGTATCGATGCTATGGCCTGCATTGGTGCCTGAACTTTGTCTGCCTCCCCGGAAGCGCGGTTCTGCTTCGGGCTATCGAGCCCAAAGCGGGTATCGCGCTTATGATGTCCAGACGGAACATCGAAAATCCCTTGCTGCTCTGCTCCGGTCCCGGGCGTCTGTGTCAGGCCCTTGCTGTAGACGGCAGGCTTAACGGGCTATCCTTGGTGGATTCCCCTTTCCATCTCAACCTTCCGAAAGAGCCCGCCTCCTTGTGCGTGGGCACACGCATGGGCATTTCCAAGGCAATCGATCTGCCGTGGCGTTTCGGCCTTCAAGGTTCACCTTTTTTAAGCATACGGTTCTGAACGGTGGAGCGAAAAGTGGGCATTTTCCGGATCACATCTTTTTCCCCAAAACCATGCAACTCTTCACGGCCAAGTGAGTTCATGAGCTGCTGATAGCGAGGATTTTTATGATCGGTTACCACGCATCCCATGAACAGTTCAGTCCGGCCGACCTTGCCCGTTTCGTCCGCGCCGCCGAAGCTGCGAATTTCGGGGCCGTGATGTCATCTGATCATTTGGCGCCCTGGAGTGTGCGTCAGGGGAATTCAGGCTTTGCATGGTCCTGGCTGGGTGCCGCGATGCAGGCTACCGCCCTGACGTTCGGCTCGCTGGCCATTCCCACCGACGGCCGTTATCATCCGGCACTTATAGCCCAGGCCGCGGCAACGCTCTGTGACCTGTTCCCCGGCCGGTTCCGCTGGATTGCTGCCGGCAGTGGCGAGGCTCTCAACGAGCGGCCTGTCGGAAAGGGCTGGCCTGACAAGCACGAGCGGAACCTTCGCTTGTTCGAAGGCGTATCCATGATCCGCAAGCTCTGGCGTGGGGAGACCGTCTCATCGACGTCGCTCATCAAGGCCGAAAATCTCAAATTGTGGTCCTTGCCTTCGACTTTGCCGAAAATCTACGGCGCTGCGTTGAGTGCTGAGACAGCGAGGTGGATGGGCGAATGGGCCGATGGACTGATCACCGTGCGAAGCTCGCCCGAGAAAACAAGGGAAATCATCGCGGCATTCAGAGAGGGCGGCGGCGAGAGTAAACCCGTCATTCTCCAGTTTCAGCTAAGCTGGGCCGAAGGCACGCGCGAACAGGCGGTCAAGGATGGCTGGGACCAGTGGCGATGCTGCGCGCTTGATGGCGACCAGCTTGCCGATCTTGCAACGCCTGAACAGTTCGACAGAGCAACCGCGGCGGTGACGCTGGAAGCGTTCGATGAGGGTCTGTGTGCTTCGACCGATGCGGGCGATCATATCGACTGGATCCGGCAATATCAGGCCATGGGCTTCTCGGAGATCTACCTCCACAACCGCGGACGCAATCAGCTTGAATTTATCGATTTTTTTGGACGCGAGGTTCTCCCCGCGCTTGTGAAACCGACTGCTTGAAAAAGGTTGAACCCTGCTCAAATTCAAAACGTTCCAGAACGCTGGAAGAGAGATGAATGAACGACTGGCGACACATCTGCGTTGATATGCAACGTCTTTTTGCAGAAGACACACCCTGGCATGTGCCCTGGATGGCATCGGTCCCCCCGCCCGTCAAAGAGATGGTGGGCCGCTTCCCAGATCGAACAATCTTCACACTGTTCACACCACCCGATGATCTCAGTGAAGCACCTGGAGCCTGGCGTGCCTATTACGAGAAATGGTCGGCCATGATCGGCGACCATATGCCCCCTCAGATGACAGATGTCGTTCAACCCTTGAAGGCCTTCATTCCGCCTGCTCGAACTTTCCGCAAATCCACCTACTCGCCATGGATCGATGGACGTCTCAACCGGATGCTGAGGGCGCAGCGTGTCTCTCGCCTGGTGATTACCGGGGGCGAAACGGATGTTTGTGTTCTTGCCACCGTGCTTGGCGCCATCGACCTCGGCTATGAGACGACCGTGCTTCGGGATGCCGTCTGCAGCGGTGCCCGCTTTTCTGTACAGCTTAAAATTCAACATACTGAGGAGTTCCTGCGAGATGGATAGCCGAGTGATGGCCGAAACACGCAACGTCCAAACCTGTGGCAATGCCTGGGGGCCGACCGCTACCGGCGAAGGCATATGTTTCCGGATTTGGGCGCCCGCCGAAAAGTACGTTACCCTTCGCTTGTCGTATGATCATGTCATGACGGCCGTCGGAGACGGATGGTTTGAGGTTATTATCGAGGGACAGCCTTTCGGCTCGGCCTATGGCTTTGTACTAAGCGACGGCCGGGTGGTTGCGGATCCCGCCTCCCGGCAGCAGGTCTCCGACGTTTCCGGTTTGTCCGTCCTGACGGATCCGCGTTCCTACCAATGGCAGGACGGGGACTGGCTGGGTCGCCCCTGGCACGAGACCATTATCTATGAGCTCCATATCGGGACCTTCACGCAAGAAGGCACGTTTCAGGCGGCGGCAGGCAAGCTTAAGCGTTTGGCCGATTTGGGATTTACGGCGATCGAGCTCATGCCTGTGGCGCATTTCCCTGGCGACAGGGGATGGGGATATGACGGCGTCCTACAGTATGCGCCGCACAGTGCCTACGGAACACCCGATGACTTCAAGGCGTTTGTCGATCTCGCCCATGGTCTGGGTCTGATGGTCTTTCTCGATGTTGTCTACAACCATTTTGGTCCTGTCGGAAACTTCCTCGGTCGGTATGCGCCCAGCTTTTTTCGCGAAGGCAAGGAGAACGACTGGGGTGCGCAAATCGCTTTCGAGGAAGAGCCGGTGCGCCGCTTTTTCATAGATAATGCTCTGTACTGGCTTGAGGAATTTCATCTCGACGGCCTGCGCTTTGATGCCATCCACGAGCTCAAAGACGACAGCAAGCCGCATATCGTCGAAGAATTATCGACAATCATTCGCGCGCGCATTACGGGCCGCCATGTTCATCTTGTGACGGAAAATCCCCCGAATGGAACAGACCTCATGGCGTCGGGTCTGTTCAATGGGGATTGGAATGATGCTTTTCATCATGTCATTCACGTTATCGCAACCGGAGAAAATACCGGTCTTTTCGAGGATTTCAGGGATGCGCCTTTTGACAAGCTGAGAAAGGTATTATCGGAGGGTTACCTGGAAGCAGGGGAATCGATCGTCGGCAAACCGCTTCCGCCAGGTGCCTCGCTGCCTCCTGTGGCATTTGTGCATTTTCTGCAAAATCATGATCAGGTCGGAAACCGGGCGCTTGGCGATCGCCTGCACATGACGATTGACGAGCAACTGCATCGTGTCCTGACAACTACACTTCTGCTCTCGCCGCAAATCCCGCTTCTGTTCATGGGTGACTGCCACAAGGCGACAACCGCCTTTCATTTTTTCTCCGATTATGAAGGCGAGATTGCCGACGCCATACGCGAAAATCGTGTTCCGCAAGCTGAAAACTTCGGTGGTTTTCCCGGGGGGTCGTCACCGGCAGACATTCCCGACCCGAATGTCGGAACAACTTTTACCAGCTCAAAACTGGATTGGTCTCAGGCCGAAACCGAGCAAGGAAGGGAGTGGTCATCCTGGCTTCAGCGCTTGCTCTACCTGCGCCGCGATAAAATCGTTCCGCATCTGTCATCTGCAAAAGGATACGCCGCAACTCTGTTGAAGGCGCCGGAGGAGTGCGTTTTCGTCGATTGGACGCTGGGCGAGCGTGTGCTCCAGCTTCGCCTTAATCTGTCTGCCCGCGACGTGACGCTTGAGGGGCCGCTGGGCGCGCGTATATGGGTGGAGCCCAAGGCGACCAGCTCAGAAAGTCTGCGCGCAAGGTCGGTTCAGGTCTTCTGGCTGCAAAGCAACTGGTTGTGATCTTCACGAAAGGACATCCAAATGCGGGGCCTTTGCGAGCAGAGGCTTGGCGGCTAGCCGACTGCATCCGCATTTGCCCAATCGATCTGGCCCAAGTCGAATTCAGCTAGGGACGTGAAGGACTCGTGATCAGTGTTGATCTGTTTCACCTCAGGGTCTGGGGAATAAGCCGTATTGCCGAAGGCATCCACGACATACGCCTTGACCTGTCCCGGAAGGCCGGCGGCTTTCCAACATGTCGGGTGAATCCAACGCTGAATGCGTTTGCCGAGCCGTAGCCAACGCGTTGAGCAATATCGACCGTCGCTACATCCTTGAGGAGACGTTCCTTGGTGAGCGCCATGCGCCGACCTGTTGCGTATTCCATCGGTGCAACTCCAACCTCCTTGCAGAACGATCGAAGAGGGCACGCGGCGCGGTTGAAAGAAGGGTGACTTCGCGGAAAGGGCTGGCTGGTGTCCCCAGTGCGCTGATGACGGCGTCCCGCCCTTTAATCGCCTGGCGCAGCGCTTTTTCGTCGCGGTCGTCTCCAACGACGATCTTCGCTCCCTCCATGTCTGCGGCCCTTTCCGGCGAGCGCACCAGAACGGTGATATCGTAGCCGCAGCTGACGGCCTGGCTAACCATGTGGCGGCCGGTTAGCCCCCCTTGCGCCAAGAACCAGGATTTTCGCACAGGGCCAACGGTCGTTTCTGTAACCATTCACTATTCAATTCCCCTTAAAAGCTGGGCGCCCCTCAAGGGGCAGCCCAGGTTTGATTGTTGCAGTCGGAAATCAGAGGCGGCCCTCAGCGAGCAGCTCGCGGGTCCGCTTCAGCGTCGATACGAGCGCCGATCTGTAGCCCTTGTCACTGTCGAACTGTGTCTGCTCGACCTGTTCTTCCGGGCCATTTGGCTCCTTGCCGCGAAGGCCGATGTAGCAGTAGAACTTCAGCTGCAGCGCTCCGGCTTCATCCTCGAACAACTCGTTGATGATGGCTCCTTCACGGGGACCGGTGGCCTGGAAGAAGGTGACCTTGCTCTGAGGCTCAAGGGTGATGATTTCCTTGATGTCAGAGCCAGCAATGGTGGCTTCGCGCACGAAATGGACAGCACTTTCCTCGACGACGTCGCAGCGCGTGCAAAGGCCGGGTGGGAGAAACAGGCGCGCGTCGCGCGCCTTAAGTTCCAGGCCCTTCCAGACCTGTTCGCGGGTGAGTTTTGTTTCGCCGGCCGGATTTACCGGAACTGTTGCGGTCGAATAGATCATGATGATGGTCCTTGTTTGCATTTGTGAGTGCCTGCCTCAGGCTGAGGCAGCGGTTTCCGAGGCGAAGTCGCGATACGAGCGCAGCGGACGGCCAAGGAGCGTCGTCAGACGCTCCACGTCACCGCCCTCAGGCAGCATCCCGTCGGTCAGGAAACGCTCCCCCATCATGCGCATGTCGTAGGCCATCCAGGCCGGCATGAACTGCCTGAGGTTATGCTCGAAGGCTGCCGTATCGCCACCGCCGTAGTTGATTGGTCGGGCGAGCACGTCCGACCAGATGGCGGCAATGTCAGTCCCGGTAAGGGTGTCGGGACCGACCAGGTTGATGCGATTGGTCGGAAGCGGCTGTGCTGCCCGTTCGCGTCGCAGCAGTTCAATCGCAGCAATCTCCGCGATATCGCGGACGTCGATCATAGCAAGTCCCTTATCGCCGACGGGCATCGGGTAGACGCCGTAGCTTGTGATGACGTCCTTGATCGTCAGATCGTTCTGGATGAAGTAGGCCGGACGCAGAATGGTGGCATGCATCCCCATTTGCTCGATCATCCGCTCGACGCCAAACTTACCGGCGAAATGCGGCACGTTTACATAGACGTCAGGGTGGATCACCGACAAGTGAACGATCCGCTCGACGCCCGCCGAGCGGGCGACGTTGAGGGCGATCAAAGCCTGGGTGAATTCGTCTGGTGAGACAGCGTTCAGCAGGAAGAGGGTCGACACACCGTCGAAAGCGGTACGCAGGGCATCGACGTCGAGGAAGTCACCTTTGACGACCGCAACGCCTGCTGGAAAATTGGCCTTGGAGGGGTCGCGGACGAGAGCGCGGACATCAGCGCCGCGATCGACAAGGTGCTGGATAACTTGGCCGCCAATATTCCCTGTGGCGCCGGTAACGAGAATGGTCATGGGATTTTCTCCGGGTTGGTATTTGTTGACACCCGGACTGTGGCTGGTTCATTATTAAACCAATAGACTGTTAAATTAGACAGTTCGTCTCACTGGTGGAACGATTATGGATCTCATCGCCCTTGCCGATTTCAACCTTGTCGCGCGTCATGGTGGTTTCAGCAGAGCGTCACGGGCGTCCGGCCGTCCCAAAGCGACCTTGTCCCGACGGGTGACAGAACTGGAGAATGCCCTTCAACTTCGGCTGTTTGAACGTGGCGGGCGCAACCTGAAACTCACCGAGGAAGGACGCGCTCTTCATGAGCGGACCGCCGCTCTGCTGACGGAACTCGACGAAACGGCGGCTACTATCGCGGCGGGCGGGGACAAGCCGCGCGGCAGATTGCGGATCAGCGCGCCTCTTCTGTTTTCGCAGACCGCCATGGGCCGGATTGCGGCGGGCTTTGCAATGAAATATCCCGAC
This sequence comes from Hyphomicrobiales bacterium, assembly GCA_900472785.1. Taxonomy (GTDB): domain Bacteria; phylum Pseudomonadota; class Alphaproteobacteria; order Rhizobiales; family Rhizobiaceae; genus Pararhizobium. The sequence goes on from UCJH01000016.1 coordinate 24,237, forward strand.
GTGCGGCTGGAAGTCACCACGGAGGACCGAGCCGTCGATATGGTCGAGGAAGGCTATGATCTGGTCATCCGGGTCAATCCGGACCCAGACGAAAGTCTCGTCGGCCGTGCCTTTCTTCATGATCGCTTGGTCGTCGTGGCAAGCCCCAATCTGCCCCGCCTAGTGGCCGATTTCTCAGTGCCAGGTGTCGTCCGCGGGGCCGGTGATCGGCAGACGTGGAACGTCGTGACGTCAGATGGACACGCGGCGATCAGGATCGAGCCCATCCTCGCCCTGTCGTCACTCATCATGGTTCGAGATGCCGTGCGCACTGGCGTGGGCGCTGCTCGTATGCCGATATCGCTGGTGAGTCACGATCTGGCCGACGGCACATTGGTGCACTGGGGCGATATCGAGGGCTCAGAGATCGCACTTTGGGCGCTTTACCCATCGCGGCGACTGCTCAGCGCGCGTGTCTCTGCTTTCCTGGACTTTCTAAAGCAGGCTTTTCCCAACGGAACGCCCGATGAACTTGCGGCCTACATCGGCAAGTGAGGGACCGAATATTCCACATTGTAATCCTGACAGCGGTACGCAGCTCTGTTTACCGGCGAAAATGCGTCAAGCGGCATTCCCACATTCCGACTGAACGCGACGCTGAACGCGCTTGCCGACCCGATCCATGGCCGAGGCGGCCCCGCTCGCGGATGTGACGCTAAGCCAAGACCAAATTTGGTGAATTCCGTTGGCGGCCGGATTGCTCCTCGCGACCCGGTCGTTCGTGGTTCATCTAGAGGCCGGGTTGATCGGCGCGAGCAGCAAACGGCCCATTGGTCTTCTGGCTGACGATCTGGTGCGTCTGAAGCTGCGAGTGAAGGGATGAGCAAGCCACCGGTATTGTTATCCAAGCATGACGCCACAACCAGCTTTGACCAATCATTCGGGCTTGTGAGCGCTATGCATCAATACCCATCGTCGCCACCCGATGTTGCCTTTTCCGTACCCCCTTTATCTGCCAGCTGGTACGTCCACTGCGGTCTCGATGGGGCATGTCTGACCAAAGGCCGCCTCGCGATGCTCGGCTCGATCGGCATCCGCAACGGCCGGATGGTTTTCTTCCCCTGACTGCAAGCAGCCATTCCTCGCGAGGCAAGAAAGCCTCTCTTTCAGCCGTCCTCCACTCCGTTTCGGCCCTTCTGGTGCAGGCCGATCGTCTCCGGTCCTATCGACTGCCATCGAGGCCACGATGGACGCGGCCCGAACAACCGAAAAGGATTACGACAATGGCAACCATCGGCTCTTTCACCGCTTCCGGCAACGGCTTCTCCGGCACCATCAAGACCCTCAACCTCAACGTCAAGGCGACCATCCGCGCCGTCGAGCGCACTAGCGAGAAAGGTCCAGACTACCGCATCCTCGCAGGAGCTACGGTTGAATTCGGCGCAGCCTGGAAGAAGACCTCCAACGAAGGCCGCGACTACCTCTCGGTCAAGCTCGATGACCCGAGCTTCCCGGCTCCGATCTACGCAACGCTGATCGAGGTCGAAGGCGATGAAGGTCTCTCCCTCATCTGGTCCCGGTCGAACCGGGACTGATACTGGATGCCCCGCCTGTCAAGGCGGGGCTATCCACGTCAGGGATCACTTGTTCAGTGCATCCTTGAGCGCCTTGGCAGGCGCGAAGGTCAGCTTCTTCGAAGCGGCAACCGTCATCTTCTCTCCGGTCGCAGGATTGCGACCCTCGCGCTCAGGCGAAGCTTTTACCTTAAATTTGCCGAAGCCGGGGATCGACGTTTCAGCGTCGGAGCCCGCAGCATCGGCGATCGCTTGGAACACGGCTTCGACGATGCCCTTGGCCTGGACCTTGGTCAGGCTGTTGTCGGCTGCAATCTTGTCGGCGATTTCATTGGTGGTGGTCATGGAAATTCCTTGCAAAGTATAACAATACGAAATCCGTGCCAGCTTACGATCGGATTGTCATCGCCAACGATGGGGACGAGGGTTGGATCCGATGGATGTCCACAGGTCGTTTTGGCCGATAGCCCCGTTTGCGCTTCTCACGAAGCACGTCGAGGAACAGGCTGACGGCCTGACTCTCGCTGTCGAACAGATGCACCATCTGCTGTCCTCGCGTTCCAATCCGGCCCCAGGCGCGCACAAGCGACACCTCGCCGAACAGTGTCGGCTGAACGGCAAGTGCATAGAACCGCGCCATGTTTTTTTCCGGCGCGATCCGCTCGACATAGAGGTGGTAGGGCTGCGTGATGATGACAGCAGGATCGCGCGTTCCGATTCTGCCGTCCAATGACAGTTTTGGATCGGACGGGCATTATCGATTCACCACGTTGATCCGTCCGCGCTTTCAATCGCACCAACTCCGGCGCGATCCTTGCCACTTCCGAGCCAAGCCTTCTGCGACGAGCATGTCGCCGACCGAGCGCTTATCCCGGTAGACGATCCTGAGCTCGCGGCCGAGGCGATCTTCATCTCTGGCTGACGTCTTGAACGAGAGCGGACCCGAATTGAGGATGTCGAGCAGTCGCTGTTTCGCGCAAGGCCGCGCTCGCGTTCACGCTCGCATCTTGGCGGCGGGCTACGGCCTTCGCCGAATGCGTTGGCGAGGGCTTGCAAAGGCGGTTGTTCAAATTCGCCTCACCGCCATCTCCTATAATGTACGCTGCTTAAGGTCATCGCCAGGGCCGGATACGGGCAAAATTCTTCCCGCGTAAAGGTCTCTC
>UCJH01000131.1 GCA_900472785.1 Hyphomicrobiales bacterium
GTCGAGCCGCGCGAACTCCTTGAAGACGGTGCGGAATTTCGATGGAGGTATTCCGATCCCGGAATCCAGAACCTGGATGATCGCATGATTGCCCTCGCGCCGCACACCCACCAGTACCTTGCCCCTCGGCGTATACTTAATGGCGTTGGACACCAGATTCTGCACGAGCCGGCGCAGGAGATTGGGGTCGGTGCGGACAGTCAGCGACGTCGGCATGACGGTGAGCTTCAGGGCCTGGGCTCGGGCCACCGGCGCGAAGTCCGTCTCGATGCGACGCAGGAGATCGTTGAGCGGAACCGACTGCAGGCGCGGTTTCATCGCGCCGGTATCAAGGCGCGAAATATCGAGAACGGCGCCGAGAATGGTCTCCACCGATTCCAGCGATGAATCGATGTTCTGCACCAGCGCCTTGTTGTCGGAATCGCCCAGACGCTCGACCAGCGAGGATGAATAAAGGCGCGCGGCATTCAGCGGCTGAAGGATGTCATGGCCGGCGGCGGCGAAGAACCGCGTCTTGCCGATATTGGCCTCTTCAGCCGCAGCGCGGGCTTCAGCCACCTCGCGGTTGACGCGGGTGAGTTCGCCGGTACGTTCCGCGACGCGCAGTTCCAGCGTTTCGTTGGCCTGTTTCAGCGCCATGTCGGCGGCGACACGCTGGGTGATGTCGGTATAGGTGGTGACGATGCCCTTGTCGGGCATGGCGTTGGTGCGCACTTCTATGATGCGCTCGCCGCCGGAAAGCTCGAGCAGGAACGGCTTGTCCAGCGTCAGGAAGTTGCGCACAAGCGCCTTCTCCTGCTCCTTGTTGATATCGCCGCGTTTGGTCAGGATCGCCACGATCTCGGCGAGCGGAAAGCCGACCTGTCCGGCGCTTTCCGGAAGATCGAGCAATTGCCGGAAGCGGCGATTCCAGATGATGAGGTTGTTGGAACTGTCGAAGACGGCGATGCCCTGGTCCATCTGCGAAAGCGCGGTCTGCAGCATGTCCTGGTTGTATTGCAGGGCTTCGCTCGCCTGATCGAGCAGCCAGGCGGTGTCGGACGAGGTATCGTCCATGCGCTGCAGCACGAGGGACAGCACGAGGCGCGCCGAGGAAGAGCCGATGGCGCTGCCGAGCAGCTGTTCGGAAAAATGGATGAGTGCCATGTCGGCGGGTGCATTGTCGTCCAGCCAGTGCCCGGTTTGCCGCTCATGGGTGCTGAAGGATCGCTGCATGCGCTCCTCGCCGAGATAACGGGCGATGGTGGTCTTGAGGTCGAGCACGGTGATCTTGGTCTTGCGGCCGCGAAAAGCCCGTTCGCTGCGCGACTTCCGGCGGATGAAGACGCCGGCCTGCAGCCGCTCCAGGGGCTTGGATGCACGTGTCAGCGAGCCGATCACATAAGCGACGGCATTGACCAGCAGGCTGAGCGCCGAGGCATTGACCAGGGGATCGGCCTGCGGGCCTGAAAAAGCGGTGGCAAAGGGAAACAGGAAGCCGAGAACCGTGGTTGCGACATGCGAATTGTCGGGTCCGCCAAGGCTGGGCAGGAACAGCAGATAGGCCCAGACGAGAAAACCGAGCGTCATGCCGGCGATCGCGCCGCGGGCATTTGCCTGGCGCCAGACAAGGCCACCGAACAAGGCCGGCGCCATCTGCGAAATCGCGGCAAAGGCGAGAAGCCCCAGCGAGGCGAGGCCGGCGCTCATGTCGGCGGAGCGGTAGTAGCCATAGCCGAGCAGGAGAACGCCGAGGATGGCGGTGCGGCGGATGTTGAGCAGCGTGCCGGCAATATTCTCCTGGCCGCCGAGCCCNNCGGCATGATGATGTCGTTGGAAATCATGATCGACAGCGCCACCGAGGCGACGATGACCATGGCCGTCGCTGCCGAAAAACCACCGATGAAGGTAATGAGCGTCAGCGCCGACATATCGGCTGCGAGCGGCAGGCGCAGCATGTAGAGGTCGGTATCGCCGCTGCCGGCGAAGGTCAGTATGCCGGCCAGCGCCACCGGCAGAACGAAAATATTGATCGCCACGAGATAGAGCGGAAACAGGATGCCGGCCGTGCGCAACTCGTTTGCCGTCCGGTTCTCGACGACCGTCACGTGGAATTGCCGGGGCAGCATGATGATGGCGAAGGCCGACAGCGCGATCAGCATGATCCAGCGATGCACCGGCGTCTCGTAATGCAAGGCCTCGACAACCTGGCTGTTGGCCATGGCCTTGGTCCAAAGGTCCTGCGGGCCGTCGAACAGGAAGAAGACGACATAGAGGCCGATGGTGACGAAGGCCAGCAGCTTGACGACGGATTCCATGGCGATCGCCAGGATCAGCCCGTCCTGATGCTCGGTGGCATCGGTATGACGCGTGCCAAAGACAATGGCGAAGCAGGCGAGAAACAGGGTGACGAGCAGCGGCAGGTCGACGAAGTTCTCGCCCGCGCCGATGCCGTAGCCGCTGGTATCGACCATCACCGCCACGGAACTCGACACGGCCTTAAGCTGCAGCGCGATGTAGGGAATGGCGCCGACAAGCGAAATGAGTGCGACGATCGCCGCCACGNNCTGCGATGAAATCGGCGACGGAGGTGAGTTTTTCCGCTTTGGCGAGCGTGATGATCCGCCGGATGACGGGCAGGCCGAGCGTGAACATCAGGATCGGGCCGATATAGATGCCGGTGAATTCCAGACCGCGCTCTGCGGCCAGCCCGACGCCGCCGAAATAGGTCCAGGAGGTGCAGTAGATCGCCAGGCTGAGCGCATAGACAACCGGCCGGCCTTTTGCGACCGGTGTCTTCCTGCGCGCCTTGCGATCGCCATAGCTTGCCACCGCGAACAGCAGCAGCAGGTAGGCAAAGGCCGAGGCGAAAATGATCGAGCCCGAAAGCATGCCCCCTCCACGTCCGGCTTGAGCATAGGACAAGATGATGGGGAAGAAAATTCCCCGGGGCCTACGTCTTAAGTCAGATTGACTTGGAATTTGAAGCTGATCCGGAATCGTTCAATGCGGGAAAATACAACGAGGCGCGCACCCCGTATTTTCGGCCGCCTGATTTACTTGAGGGGATTTTCCGCTAGCATCCTGTTTCGACCGAAAAAATGGAGAAACAGCAATGCTGAACGAATTCAAGGCGTTTATCGCGCGGGGCAATGTCATGGACCTTGCCGTCGGTATCATCATCGGTGGTGCGTTCACGCTGATCGTCAACTCGCTGGTCAACGACATCATCATGCCGGTGGTCGGCGCCATTACAGGCGGATTGGATTTCTCCAACTTCTTCCTGCCGCTGTCATCGACCGTGACCGCGACGTCGCTGGCCGCCGCGCGCGAACAGGGCGCCGTCTTCGCCTATGGCAGCTTTTTGACGGTTATCATCAACTTCCTGATCCTTGCCTGGATCATCTTCCTGCTGGTCAAGGCGGTGAACAAGATGCGGGCCTCGATGGAGAAGCAGAAGAACGAAGAGCCGGCCGCCCCTCCGCCGGTCGATATCCAGCTGCTCACGGAAATCCGCGACCTGCTGAAGCGTCCGTGACGAGGCCGTGAAACATCACGAAAATCGATAAATCCGTCAGGGAATATCACGTGATCGTTTGACAAAAAGCGGCTAGAAGCGGCGGGCATATTTCGAGTTGCGCAGACATGCCCCGGCATCAGGAGTGATGTCGCGACAGATGCGCCAGGAGCCCGCCGATGACAATTGCGAAGACCCTCAGCCCCCGTTCGCTTGCCGCTCCCGAAAGCGGCATCGTCGAGCTCGTCAATTATGCCCGCGGGCGCGAAGGGCTCATCCCGCTCTGGGTGGGGGAGGGCGACCTGCCGACGCCGGCCTTCATCTCGCAGGCGGCCGAAGCATCGTTGCGGGCCGGCGAAACTTTCTATACGTGGCAGCGCGGCATTCCGCCGTTGCGGGAGGCCCTTGCCCGCTACTATCAGCGTCATTTCGGCAAGACGCTGTGCACCGACAATTTCTATGTGACCGGGTCCGGCATGCAGGCGATCAAGCTGGCGATCGAGGCGATTACCTCGCCCGGCGACGAGATGGTCTATCTCTCGCCCGCCTGGCCGAATTTCGCGGCATCCGCAGCGATCTCCGGCGTGCAACCTATCGCCGTTCCGCTGCAATTCGAGGATGGCCGCTGGCAGCTCGATCTCGACAGGCTTGAAAGCGCGATTACGCCGAAGACACGCGCCCTGTTCGTCAATACGCCGTCGAATCCGACCGGCTGGACAGCCGGTCTGGACGATCTCAGGGCCATTCTCGAGCTCGCGCGCAAGCACGACCTCTGGATCATGGCCGACGAGATCTACGCGCTGTATCATTATAGCGGCGGCCGGGCGCCGTCGTTCCTTGATGTCATGGAGGATGACGAGCGCATCCTGTTCGTCAATTCCTTCTCCAAGAACTGGTCGATGACCGGCTGGCGCGTCGGCTGGATCGTCGCGCCGCCGGAAGCCGGCCAGGTGCTGGAGAACCTCATCCAGTATTCGACCTCCGGCGTCGCGCAGTTCATGCAGGCAGGCGCGGTGGCGGCACTGGATCAGGGCGATGGTTTTGTCGAAGCCAACGTCGCCAAGGCCGCCCGAGCGCGCGATCTGCTCTGCGATGCGCTGATCGCCACCAACAGGGTCGAGACGCTGAAGCCGGACGGGGCGATCTACGCCTTCCTGAAGATCGACGGCGTGACGGATTCGCGCCGTGCGGCGCTCGACATCGTCGATAAGACCGGTGTCGGACTTGCCCCGGGAACCGCCTTCGGGGATGGCGGGTCGCTGTTCATGCGGGCCTGCTTCCTGCGCGATCCCGAACAGATCAAGGTCGCCGCGGATCGTCTCGCCGGTTATATCGCCGGGCTTTGACCCCCGAAGCAGGCTGGCCTGCTTCAAAATGGAGGATGTCGCTGAAAGGTCTTCAACGGGCATTTCTAAAATTTTAGCGGACTTCGAAATACAACGATAACCACGTGTCCAACAATACTTTTCCGGAGACTTCCCGTCGGCCGAAAAGTCAGCTTTCCGAAAGAAATTTGGCTTGTGATGCTTCCTGTCAATATGGGCGGGAAAGTGAAAACCATGACGGTTCTCGTAACGGGTGGTGCAGGATATATCGGCAGTCACATGGTCTGGGCGCTGGTCGATGCAGGAGAGGACGTCGTCGTCCTCGACAGGCTCTCGACGGGATTCCGCTGGGCGCTGGCGCCGGAAGCCAGGTTTTATCTCGGAGACGTCGGCGACAGGGAGGTCCTATCCCGCATCTTCCGCGAAAACAACATCGATGCGATCATTCACTTCGCCGGTTCGATTATCGTGCCGGAATCCGTCGCCGATCCCTTGTCCTACTATGAGAACAATACCGTCAAGACACGCGTCCTGATCGCCGCGGCCGTGGAAGCCGGCATTCGCAACTTCGTGTTTTCCTCCACCGCAGCGGTCTACGGAACGCCGGACAATCCGACGCCGGTGCTGGAAACCGCGGCGCTCCACCCGGAAAGCCCCTATGGCATGTCGAAGCTGATGTCGGAGATCATGCTGCGCGATGCCGCTGCCGCATATGATTTCCGCTATGTGGCCTTGCGCTACTTCAACGTTGCGGGGGCCGACCCCCGCGGCCGCACGGGCCAATCCACCGTCGGCGCCACCCATCTGATCAAGGTCGCCTGCGAGGCGGCCCTCGGCAAGCGTCTGAAAGTGGACGTCTTCGGGACGGACTATCCCACACCGGACGGCACGGGCGTTCGCGATTACATCCATGTTTCCGATCTGGTGGCCGCGCATCTGAAGGCGCTGGACTATCTCCGCCAGGGTGGCGAGCCGCTCGTCGCCAATTGCGGCTATGGCGAAGGCTACTCGGTTCTTCAGGTCCTGCAGGCGGTTAAGAGAGTTCACGGGCGCGACTTCACGGTCAATTTTTCCGACCGACGTGCCGGCGACGCCGTCAGTATAGTTGCTGATGCCACCGTTGCCAGGAAGACGCTCGACTGGACGCCATCCTTTGCCGATCTCGACCTGATCGTCGAAACGGCGCTGGATTGGGAACGGCAGCTTGCCCGCAAGAACAGCTACGATATCGACGAAATCCAGCGGCGGCTCGTTTCCGCGCATTTCTGACGGTCCTCCCGGACCATCCCTCCCGTGAGAGCGTGTTTCCTGAAGGGGAAACAAGCGCGGCCAGCTTTGGTGCCGGTCGCTTCAATCCAGTCTGACGACAGTTTCACTCTTTAAGAGTCATTGCCAGGAACGACTGACTGGACCTGGAGCATCATGGTATTTTCTCGCCCTAGAAACCGCGTGACGGTGAGCGCGGTGGCTGCGTTGTCGAAGACGGCGCGCCGGCCGGGGCCGCGTCCCTCGCATCCCAATGCCAATCCGCTTTGGCCTCGCTCTGTCGTCGCAGGTGTTGCCTGCGTCTGCACGCAGCGGTAGACAGGGGGCGGGAGACGGCTATGAAGGCAGTGATTCTAGCAGGGGGGCTCGGCTCGCGAATCGCGGAGGAAACCCACCTGCGTCCGAAGCCGATGATCGAAATCGGCGGTCGCCCCATCCTCTGGCATATCATGAAGCTCTATTATGCCCACGGCATCCGCGACTTCGTGATCTGCTGCGGCTTCAAGGGCTACATCATCAAGGAATATTTTGCCAATTACGGCCTGCACATGTCGGACATCACATTCGACCTGTCGCAGAACAGCATGGAATTCCACCGCCAGAGCGCGGAGAACTGGCGCGTGACGCTGGTGGATACCGGTGAGAATTCGATGACCGGCGGGCGCCTGAAGCGGGTTGCAGCCTATCTGAAGGACGAAGAAGCATTCTGCTTCACCTATGGCGACGGCGTCAGCAACGTCGATATCGCCAGTTCGATCGCCTTTCACAAGAGCCATGGAAAACTGGCGACGGTCACGGCTGTCCGTCCGCCGGCCCGGTATGGCGCCCTGCAACTCGAGGGCAACGAAGTGCAGGGCTTCATCGAAAAGCCGGAAGGCGAGGGCGGCTTCATCAATGGCGGCTTCTTCGTTCTTTCGCCGCGCGTGATCGACTGGATCGAAAACGACCACATCAGCTGGGAGGGCGAGCCGCTGATGGGGCTGGCCAGAGAAGGCCAGTTGCGGGCGTTCTTCCATGAGGGGTTCTGGCAACCGATGGATACACTGCGAGACAAGGTACATCTTGAAAGCCTGTGGCAAAGCGGCAATCCGCCGTGGAAGAGCTGGTGATGCCGATGACAAATCAATTCTGGCGGGGAAAACGCGTCCTGGTGACGGGACATACGGGCTTCAAGGGCAGTTGGCTGTCGCTCTGGCTGCGCGAGATGGGCGCCGAAGTGAGCGGCCTGTCGCTGGCGCCTGAGAGCGATCCGTCGCTGCATGTGCTGCTTGGCGGCAATATCGAGGGCGACGATATCGTCGATATCCGGGATCGGGATGCGGTGATGAACCAGGTCGTCAAGACCCGGCCGGAGATCGTCTTCCATCTCGCGGCGCAGGCGCTGGTCCGGGCGGGCTATCGCAACCCGGTCGATACCTACGAGATCAACGTTGTCGGAACCGCCAATCTGCTTGAGGCGCTGCGCGTCTCGCCGGATGTTCGGTCCATCGTGGTGGTCACCACCGACAAGGTCTACCACAATGCCGAGGCAGGCCTTGCCTTCATCGAGACGGACCCTCTCGGCGGCCACGACCCCTACAGCGCCTCGAAGGCGGCAGCGGAGATCGTCGCGTCGAGCTATCGCTCCTCGTTCTTCGCACCCCGCAAGATCGGCATCGCCACGGCGCGCGCCGGCAATGTTATCGGCGGCGGTGACTGGGCCGAGGACCGGCTTATCCCGGACGCCGTTCGGGCCTGGCAGAGCGGCGACGTGCTGCAGGTTCGCCGCCCGCGGGCGGTGCGGCCCTGGCAGCACGTTCTGGAGCCGCTCGGCGGTTACATGGGACTGGCGCAACATCTCTGGCGCACGCCCGATATTGCGGAAAGCTACAATTTTGGGCCGGACCATGGCGAAGCCGCTTCCGTCGGGTCCGTTCTGAAAATTGCCGAGCGCCATTATGGCGGCGGCGACATGCTTCTCGGCGACGGCAGCGAAGGTCCACACGAAGCAGGCTATCTGGTGCTGGACAGCGCCCGCGCGCGCGTCGATCTCGGCTACCAGCCGCGCTGGCGGCTGGCGGAAACGGTCAAGCGGACGATGGAATGGTATCGCGCGCAGCGCGACGGAAAGCCTGTCCTTGATCTCTGCCTTGCCGATATTCGCGACTTCGCGAACGTGGCTACCGTAGAAAAGGCCTTGAGGGCCGGCTGATGGGTGACAGGTTCGAGGCCGAAGCGACCCGGTTGGACGGGCTTGTGGTGCTGAACCGCAAGGTGCTGAAGGACGACCGTGGGTTTCTCACGCGCCTCTTCTGCCCGGACGAACTGGAGGCCTTGGGCTGGAGCGGCCGCGTCGCCCAGATCAACGAAACCGGCACCGTGCATCGCGGCACGGTGCGCGGCATGCATTTCCAGAATCCGCCCTTTGCCGAAATCAAGCTGATTTCCTGCACGCGCGGCCGGGTGCTTGATGTCGTCGTCGATATTCGGCGCGGCTCGCCGACATTCCTGAAGCATTTCGCCATCGAGCTGTCCGAAGACAACGGTCGCTCGCTTTTGGTTCCCAAGGGGTTCGCACACGGTTTCCAAGCCCTGGCGGACAATGTTCATATGCTCTACGCACACTCCGAATCCTACGTTGCCGCCTCCGAGGGCGGGCTCAATAGCCAGGATCCGCGTCTTGCGATCGAATGGCCTTTGCCTGTGACGAACCTCTCAGCGCGCGACAGCGGCCATCCGCTTCTGTCCGCGGATTATGCGGGAGTATCCCCATGAAATGCAGGCATTGCGGCTCGCAGCATATGGTGCCATTTCTCGATCTCGGCACGGCTCCTCCGTCCAATTCCTACGTTGCGCCTGCCGACAGGCACAAGCCTGAACTCTGGTATCCGCTGGTGATCCGCACATGCCGGGAATGCCGTCTGGTCCAGACAGAGGACTTCGCCGACCGGGAAACCTTCTTCTCGTCGAGCTACGCCTATTTCAGCTCGTTTTCGACATCCTGGCTGAAGCACGCGGAGCGGTACGTCGCCGACATGCAGGTGCGGTTCGGCCTCGACGGCACTTCGCATATCGTCGAGGTCGCGGCCAATGACGGGTACCTGCTGCAATATGCCAAAGCGCGCGGCATTCCCTGCCTCGGCGTCGAGCCCACGA
>UCJH01000127.1 GCA_900472785.1 Hyphomicrobiales bacterium
CGCAGGGGCTTTGCGGTCAATCTCCCCCCTTGAGGGGGAGATGTCGGCGTCGCCGACAGAGGGGGGGGTGCCTGCCCGGATCACATTTTGCGATGGGAGCCGGGCAACTCAAATCTTTGGGCTGAGAGAGGCTTTTGACCCGGCCGACGTCGGGTCGCTGGATTCCGGCGCAAGGCCGGAATGACGGAAGTTGAGATTTCGTCGCACCAAAAATATCCGCTGCGTAATTTTGTTCTTGAGCAGATTCCGAGCCGGGGAATTATCCGCTAGGACATTCGGATGTTCACCCTCAAAGACACCGCGACCTTCGCGCAGGACATCAAGAAAAGCCGTTTCCTTGCGGTCTGCGGTCCGGTTGCCAGCGAGCAGGCGGCCAAGGACTTCATCGCACGGCATTCCGACGCCAACGCCAGCCACAATTGCTGGGCCTGGCGGATCGGCCAGGCCTACCGCTTCAACGATGACGGCGAGCCGAGCGGCACCGCAGGCAAGCCGATCCTGCAGGCGATCGACGGCCAGTCGCTCGATGGGACGGCGGTCGTCGTCACCCGTTGGTTCGGCGGCATCCTGCTGGGCAGCGGCGGATTGGTGCGCGCCTATGGCGGCANNCCGGGCTCGGCGGCATGATCGGCAACGAGACCTTTATCGACACCGGCGCGCAGATTGTCGCGGACATGCCGATCGACGTCCGCGACGCAATCGTAAGAACCGTAACCGACATCACGCGCGGACGCGCCGTGATCGCGGATGACGATCAATAACGGCTTTAGCCCAGGCTTCTCTCCGCATAAAGCATCGGAGAATGGCCTGCTCGGAAACAAGTACCACCATTACGTCGATAGGGAGTGTATGTAGCTGTTGAATATGGAGAGATCCCCGCCCCCTTAATGCTTGTGGATGGCTCCCCGGGTTTAACCCGAGGACGGGGATCACGACTCTGGGGGTAGCGGACAAAAAGCCGATGCCTGCGAAGTGTCCGAGAACGTAAAGCCAGAGTTCTTCCTTCAGCCCCCACCTCCCCTCCGTCAT
>UCJH01000039.1 GCA_900472785.1 Hyphomicrobiales bacterium
GCACCGGGCTGGCCCTGACGGCCGCGGACTTCTTCGTCATTTGATGCAACGCCGTCCTCGAAGCGTCTTCGAGCCGATACTTCGTGCAAAGAACAAGGTTTGTCGATCGAGAAGCTTGGCGATTGGCTCGACAAAAAGTGCATGTGGCGCGTTTCGCCGACGCGCCACATGACAAGGTCGCGTGAGCTTATGCGATGAGGAAATCGGCGGCAGTCAGGAGTAGATTCGGCTGGACTGTCGCGAAATGGACGGAGCCTCCACTCGCACTTCCATTGCTGTCGTAATAGATCTTGCCGGTGTCGGTTTCGTAAATGATGCGATCATCTCCAGCTGCAGCGGTACCGGTCAGATTCTTGACAAATTGCGCGCTGGTCAGAGTGCCCACTCCGACAATAGCCGTGAAGATCGAATTTTCGAGCTTGATCGTATCATCGACGACAACAAAATCAGCGATGGTGTCGACATTGGTTGCGGCGTTCAAGGCTGTATTGAAGAAGAACGTGTCCTTTCCTGCATCGCCCCGCAGGGTATCGTTGCCCAAACCGCCGGCGAGATAGTCGGAGCCAGCCTCCCCGCGCAGCGTGTTGGCAACTGCGCTACCCAAAATGATGTCGTTGAATGCTGTTCCTCGGATCCCCTCGATACTGATCAATGTATCGACCTTGCCAAAGCCATCTGTTGCCGTACCTTTGGAAAGATCGACGTTGATGGCGCCATTGCCGCCACTGTTGGCGTCGCGATGGTACCGCACCTCGTCGAACCGCCTCCGCCATCGATCCTGTCACGGCCGCCCAGGCCCATAAACTGTTCGTTGCCAGTGCTACCCTTGAAAGTGTCGGCGAACTGGGTTCCTCGAAAGCTTTCGATACTCGTGAAGGTTTCAGAATTGCCGTAGGGATCGATCACCGTCCCAGCTGTCGCATCCACGTGGATGCCACGGAACGCATTTTGGTTCCCGCGTGCATCTCCGAAAGCAATTTGGTCGTAGCCGGCACCACCGTCGTAAACGTCCTTCCCTTCACCGCCTTCGATATAATCATCTCCGCCGCCACCCTTAATCACGTCATTGCCGCCGAACCCGTAAAGTTCGTCGTCTCCGGCGGAACCTGTAATTATATCGGCTTGATTCAGGAGCCACTGGGCTGCTCTGGAAATATCGAAACCCGAGTCTTCGAAAGTTTCGACGCTAACGCTCGTTGTAATGCGGGCCAGCACAGTTGCCCCATCCGTTCCGAGAAAATCGAACCTGGTAATTACGCCGGCGCTGGTATTTAAAGATGTACCCGTGAGCCGCAGAAACAGCCCGTTATCTGCCTTGAAAAGGTGCTGCGTTGCTGTTTCACTGACAGTCACCGAGCTATCGTCAAACATTGCAAAAAGTTCTGCGACGCTGGGGTTATATTCAAAATTAAGCGGATACTTTGAATTTACAAAACTATGTATAACTGTTGCCATTGGTGCTCCTCCGATATTCGGCTAAACTTGCATAGAATGTCTTTCATTTCCAGTGGATGAGACGGTATTTGGTCTGCGCTCCCATAGGAAACATTCTCAATGGTTACTGCCATCGAGACGTTGAACAGAGCGCCCGCGCCCGCGGTAGCGCTATGCAGCGCTTCCAGCAGGTCTTGAAGATGTTGCCGGCTGCGGAATGCGCGGACAGGCGCTGGCACTGTTCATCGGCGGGCCGCGATGGCGTTGCATCAAGCGGAATTGCCGGGAATCAGGCGAAAATCGCCGTGGCCCCGGTGATGAACAGGATCGCCATCGCAACGGCAACGCCGACAACTCTCTTGCTGTTTGCGAGCGCGGCGATGCAGAGGAGGGCATAATAGGTCAGGTTCAAGCCGGCCCACAGCGCGATGTCGGACATTGGCCATGGCGTCGTAATGGCGGAGGTTGCCGGTGGAATCTGGGTCAGGAGATTGCTGGCCAGCACGCAGAAGGCCACCTCGCGCCGGTGCTCCATGATGTGGTCATCGAGGGTATCCGTATCCCTGGCCTTCGGAAAAACCTGCGTGGCGGCAAAATAGTAGAGCAACGCCACGAGCGCCGCGGCGAACGCGGTGACATAGCTGATCTCGGCCAGTTCGCGATAGGCCCAGGCGTTCATCCAGAACGTGATGAGGTCGACAAGCAGGAGGATACCAAACAGCGGCGCGACGATTCCCAGCCTGCGGGTGCGGCGTTCGTCATAGGCACGCGAAAAGCCGGCCGCGACCTCGGCAACCGCCAGACCGAGCAGCAGGCCGTAGAAGGCGAACATGAAAGCGAAGGCGTCACTCACCGGATATTCCTTATCAACTGCGGCAACCTGTCATCGATCCTGCAAGGGGATTCGGCCTGCATCCCTGGACCTCGTGTCCATGCCCGTCGTGTCGTCGATTTGCAGAGCCCG
Source organism: Hyphomicrobiales bacterium (assembly GCA_900472785.1). Classification (GTDB taxonomy): domain Bacteria; phylum Pseudomonadota; class Alphaproteobacteria; order Rhizobiales; family Rhizobiaceae; genus Pararhizobium. The sequence continues at coordinate 2,399 of UCJH01000039.1, forward strand.
CCATCTTTGATCACTCCATCGGTACAGTCCATTCGCCAGGATTAAAACCGGGCGCGAAGACCCACCTGGAGCGACATCGTGGTGAAGGAGGCGCCGGCGGCGTTCCTGTAGAGCACCGCACTTCCGCTCGCTGTATCGGTCGAGTTCAAGTCACCTCTCCGGCGGAAGACGTGCTCGAAGTCGCCGGCAAGATAGATCGATGCGGTATCGGTCATCCGATAGTCGATTGCCGCGTTGAGCATGACGACCGGCGCTGTCTTCATGTCCCCGAAAAACCGCGTTCCGGTCAGCCAGTGATCGTCCATATCCCTGATGCCCATCGTCATCCCGCCTTTGATGCCGCCGGACAGGGTCAGGCGATCGGCGCTCGTCGAGCCGTCGAAACCGAAAAAGAGCGTCGGGATCGTCTGTTCGTAGGAAATGGCTTTGAGGCCGTCATCCAGTTCGCCGGAGTCGTTGCGCACACCGCCATCGCTATAGATGTAGGAACCGCCGAAGGCATTCCAGCGCACCTTCGTATATTTGAAGCCTCCACCGACGCTGACATGGCTGTTTTCGTCGGTAAAGATATTGCGACCGATGTCCAGCGTGCCGCTCAGGTAGTAATCGAGGCGCGTGTCGGGATGAATGGACCGGTCGCTCCAGCCGTCTTTGGTCTGATCCGTGGCAAAGCCCGGCACCCAGTCATAGTCAACCATGTGACCGTCGCCGCCGAAGCCAAGATCCATCTTGCCTTTGATGTGCCAGTCACCCTCAAGCTCAGCCCCTGCCGTTGCCGTGTAGAGAATGACGCCGTCCGTGTCCCAGTCGAGCTGGCTTGCCTTGTCGTTGCCGAGATAGACATATTCATGCACTTCGATATTCATGAGGCCGACACCGCCGGACAGCCAGAAAGCACCATCGGCGGAATGCGCGACGACATCTTCGGCCCGCACCGGCGCAGCGCCCAATGTCAGCGCCATCAGCCCGTATCTCAGCATTCGCAGTTTCATATGTCGCAATCCCCAGCCAAGGCGAGCTTCTTTGTTGTCATATTCGCAGCCTCTCGCAATGGCCTTACCCATCAAAAGTGCAGAATGTGACGGTGCGTTGCAAATTCGCCCGACTTCGGGTGGTGGCAGGGGCAGGTTGGCGCATTCATGGATGCGATGAAGGAAAATGCCGGGCATCCCTCAAAACGGCCAATTTTGTTCCCGGATATCGTCCTAAAAAATTATAGGTTCCAAGCTTTTCCGGAATCCGACACGCCTCAATACAAGGGCGCGTTTGTCCGTAAATATGACGATCGATCCGGAACGATGGCGCCGCGTCCTTTTCAAGAAAGAATTGCCGAGACCATCCGCCCTCGCGACCGACTGCCGTTTCCCCGTGAACGAGAGTGCTCAGGCGATGACGGGATAACCCAGGCGATGCGCTTCCCGTTCAAGGGCGGCCAGCGGTTCATAGGCCGCATCGTCCAGAGTGACGAAGCCCTTCAGAGAGAGAGCATCGCGGATATGCGAAAGAGACGGTTGGGCGACGGCCTCCTGCAGGGCTTGGCACAGCACGGCAACCTCCTCGTCGGAGGCTTCGGCGCGGGTGATGAAGGGAAGGCCGGGGCCTTTCACCGTCTCGGTCAGCACCCGGATGCCGGCGAGCCTTTGCGGGTCGAACCGCAACGTGTTGCCATAGGTCACGCAGTCGATCGCGGCGATATCGGCGGTACCATCCGTCACGGCGTCGATGCTCGCCCCATGACCGCCTGTCTCGACGACGGACGAGAAGAAGCGGCCATCGCGGGCAAGGGGAGCGATGCTGGCGCGAAACAGGTTGACGCCGGAATTGCTGCCGGGCTCGTTGATCGCCGCGCGTGCACCGCGCAGGTCGGCAAGGGTTTCGACCTCGGCCCCCTTGCGCACAATGATGAAGCTGCATTTGGCCGGCCCCTCGCAGCCGGGAAGGCCGTAAACGGGCGTCGCGACCAGGCGCACCTTCTCGCGCAGCAACGTCACATAGGGATAGCCACAGGTTTGCGCGAGCAGGAGATCGGGATGCATCCATGCCGCATCGTAGCGAACGGCTCGATCGAGCGTGTCGGGAACGGCCGCCATTCCCGCGCGCTTCAGCGCGTCGGAAAGGAAGGCCCACAGCGCCTGCGTCGCTTCGGCGACGGGTGGCGGGCTGATGTACATCGCGATGCTGGCAAGGCGGTCTGGCATTCATTCTCCATAAAAACAATGATCTGTGTGCGTCCCCAAGGCGGAATGTCCTGATCGGCAGCGGTGCCCGCCGCGGTTGCGCGGCGGCCTGAACGCCGTGTTCTCGGGTCCCCAAGAAAGATCCCACATCGTTCACAACACGTAGCGAGATCAATAGATTTTCTACGGAAATTCGGAAATGGGAAAACGCTTTTATTGGCTATCGCTGTTGAGCGCTCCGGAGGCGTAAAGCCGGTGCCATTCAGACTCACGAATGATGTGGATGCCTTGGGTCGTCGTGGCGGGTCAGGAAAAACCGGCGCGCCACATCCCAGTACCCGCGATAGACGAGCCCGCCATTTTGGCGCACGAGTTCGTCGCGGTTGTCGTTGTAGACCGACGGCAGGCGGTACCACGAGATGCCGGGTCGCAAGTGATGAAGGACGTGAAGGTTGTTGTGGAGGTAGAGAAGACCAAGAATGGAGCTGCCTTCGACGATGGCCGTGCGCTTCTCGTGATCGTCGGCGTAGCGGTGTTCCGCAAAGGATCTGAGCCGGGTCAGGGCCGCGCCGACATAGACAAATCCGAAGAGATAGAGCCAGAGCGGCATACCGCAGACAAGTCCCACCCATGTGAGCACCGGCACGGTGGAGACCAGGTGCAACAGCCATATCCTGGCGCGCCCCTCGACGCCCGAGCGAACGAGTTGCCATTCGGAGACCAGGAAACTGAGGATCATCACCGCCGGCCCGATCGTGAGACGACCGAGCAGCGTCATGTTGAAATCCGCAAGCAGCTGTCCTAGCCGACCCATTTTCTGCCAGGCCAGGTGGGTCACATAGGCGGATTCCGGATCGTCGATCGGGTCGGTCAGAAACTCGTCCCGGTGGTGAACGAGATGGGTATCGCGATAGATCGGGTAAGGCAGCCAGAGCGACAGCGGCACCGAACCGATGGCGTCGTTGATCGCCTGGTTGCGTGTCGGGTGGCCATGAATCACCTCATGCTGCAGCGAGCCCTGCCAGGCGATCAACCAGCCTCCGGCGAGCATGACCACGGCGAGCGGTAATTCCTGCCACCAGAATGTCAGGGCCAGAAACGCGCCGTAGATGGCAATGGCCAGAACGACGGTCGGCCATTCCAGCCTGCTCGTCTCGACATGAAACCGGAACGTCCGGCTGGGTTTGGTCGACATTGTGCGTTCCGTAAATAGAGGAACCGGCCGCCGCATCCGTCATGCGGCGGTCCGGCATGATGGGGCGTCAGGCGACCTGACGGTCGCTATCGAGGCCCGAGGCTGCATCGAGTCCCCGTTCGATGTCCTCAAGGATGTCGTCGATGTGCTCGATGCCGATCGAGAGGCGGACGTATCCCTGCGATACGCCGCTGGCCAGCTGCTCTTCGCTGGTCAGCTGGGAATGGGTCGTCGTCGCCGGATGGATCGCGAGGCTGCGCGCATCGCCGATATTCGCCACATGATAAAGCAGTTCCAGGCTGTCGATGAAGCGGCGGCCGGCTTCGAGGCCACCTTTCAGCTCGAAGCCGACAAGCCCGCCATAGCCCCCCTTCAGATATTTGTCGGCCCGTTCGCGCCACAGGCCGGTCTGCTTCGACGGATGGATGACCTTCGCCACCTCCGGACGGGTCGACAGATAATCCGCGACCGCATCGGCGTTCTTGACGTGCCGTTCGATCCGCAACGGCAACGTCTCGATGCCCTGGATGATCTGGAAGGCGTTGAACGGCGCCAGCGCCGCACCAAGGTCGCGCAACAGCGTGACGCGTGCCTTGATGATGTAGGCGATCGGACCCAGCGGCTTGACGGCCTCCGTCCAGATGGCGCCGTGATAGCTCTTGTCGGGCGTGTTGAGCGCCGGCTGGCGTTCCGGATGCGCCGCCCAGTCGAAATTGCCGCCATCGACGATCAGACCGCCGATCGAGGTGCCATGGCCGCCGATATATTTGGTGGTCGAATAGACGACAACCGCCGCACCGTGATCGAGCGGGCGCGCGAGAAGCGGTGCGGCCGTGTTGTCGATGATCAGCGGAATGCCGACCTCACGGCCGATGGCTGCGACCTCGGCGATCGGGAAGACCGTCAGCTTCGGATTGGGAAGCGTCTCGGCATAATAGGCCCGTGTCCGGTCATCGGTGGCCCGGCGGAAGTTTTCCGGATCGGTCGGGTCGACGAAGCGCACATCGATCCCCTGGTCCTTCAGGGTATTGGCAAACAGGTTCCAGGTGCCGCCGTAAAGATCGGTCGAGCTGACGATGTTGTCGCCGGCTTTTGCCAGGTTCTGGATGGCAAAGGCGGACGCCGCCTGTCCCGATGCCAGCGCAAGGGCGGCTACCCCGCCTTCGATCGCTGCCACGCGCTGCTCGAGAACATCGACCGTCGGATTGCCGATGCGGCTGTAGATATTGCCGAGCTCCTTGAGCGCGAAGAGATTGGCTGCGTGTTCGGTGTCGCGGAACTGGAACGAGGTCGTCTGATAGACCGGGACGGCAACGGCGCCCGTGACCGGATCGGCACGCCAGCCGGCGTGAAGGGCGAGCGTTTCCGGGCGTGTGGTTTTCAGGGTCATGATGTCTCTCCTTTGGGAAAATGAATGGGATCAGGCCGTGACGTGGCGCAGGACAGCGGCGATGTTGGCGGGCTCGGCACGGCGCGCAAAAATAGGCATTGACGAAGGCCCAGACGACAGTGCCGTTGGAATCGACGATGTAGGTTGCGGCCAGCGGCAGCGTATGGCTTTCGTCGTCGTTCCCCTCCTCAAGATCGATCCCGATCTCGCGATAGAGAGGCCTTCAGGGCGTCTGCAGTTTTTCTTCGGATCGACGGCAAGTGACATGAATGCCTCCTCCTTGGAAACGCAGCGCAGAACGCAGCTGCATCGGAGTTAAGCATCATTTATCTATAGTTTTTGTAGAGTAATGAACTTCTAATTTTTTCACATTCGTTGAAAATTGTGTTCGGCGCTGTCCACGAACGGGCATCAGAGCGGCCGCCTGTTTTCATCCGGGTAAAATTGTTTCCGGAACGGCTGATCTATGAAACGAAATTACTCTACAAATATTATGGATAACCCCATGCTGTGGATGTGCAATCGGCAGCAATTTTCCCTTCGCGGTCCTCCCAAGCAGCGCGACGGATGCCTGCCCCGCCCGAAATTGGCGGGGCAGGCGACGAGGGATTGCTAATCGATCCATGGGTGCAGCACGCATTGAGGTTGGAGAAAGACATGTCCTCGCAGTCACTCACGCGAATCCACAAGGAAGTGCTCAGCGCCAACGAAAGCTATGTCGCGTCGTTTGGCGACAAAAAGGATCTCGCCTTGCCGCCGGTACGCGGCTTTGCCATCCTCACCTGCATGGATGCGCGCCTGGATCCGGCCGGATATGCCGGCCTTTCGGAGGGCGACGCGCATGTGATCCGAAACGCGGGCGGGAGGGCCAGCGATGATGCCATCCGCTCGCTGGTAATCTCCCACAAGCTGCTCGGCACGACGGAGTGGTTCGTCATCCACCACACGAATTGCGGGATGGAACTCTTCTCTGACGAAATCATCGGCGATCTGCTGGAGGATAATCTGGAAACGGCCGCCTTCGACGGCACGACATGGCGCAATCCCAAGCATGGAGACGGCTGCGCACACGGTCAATTCATCAAATGGCATACGTTTTCCGACAGCGAGCGCAGTGTCGTGCAGGATGTGCGCCGCATTCGCGAACATCCGCTCGTTGCCGGGCATATCCCCATTTACGGGTATATCTACGACGTGAAGACCGGGCGGATCAATGAGGTCAAGGCCGCGACCGAGGCCGGTAGGGCGACGGTCTGACGGTCAATTGCGACCATCCGTCCACGAGCCCTGTTCCCAGGCCGACTATCCCGGCAAGACATCCCGGTTACCTGAAAGACAAAGTCCATGACATCCCGCCAGCTTCATCTCGGCGCCTTCATGCGCCCGGTCAGTCTTCACACAGCCGCCTGGCGCTACCCCGGCGCCTACCCGGACGCCAACTTCAATTTCCGTCACCTCACGGATTTTGCGCAAAGGCTCGAACGGGCCAAGTTCGACGCCTTCTTCATGGCCGATCATCTGGCCGTACTCAATATGCCGATCGAAGCGCTGCGACGCAGCCATACGGTCACATCCTTCGAGCCGTTCACGCTGTTGTCGGCCCTGGCGACCGCCACCAGCCGGATCGGGCTTGTGGCGACGGCCTCCACCACCTTCGACGAACCCTATCATATTGCCCGGCGGTTTGCTTCGCTCGACCATATCAGCGAAGGGCGGGCCGGCTGGAACATCGTCACGACGTCAAACCCCGATGCGGCGCTGAACTTCGGGCTTGAGGATCATGTAGCGCATGCTGAGCGGTACCGCCGCGCCCGGGAATTCTATGAGGTCGTCACCGGACTGTGGGACAGCTTTGCCGACGATGCCTTCATCCGCGATGCGGCGTCCGGGTTCTATTTCGATCCGCAAAAGCTGCATGTGCTGGACCACAAGGGCGAGCATCTCTCGGTGCGGGGTCCGCTCAACATCGCGCGTCCGCCGCAGGGTTGGCCCGTCATTGTTCAGGCCGGAGCATCGGAACCCGGACGCCAGCTGGCAGCCGAAACGGCGGAGGTGATTTTCGGCTCCTCGCCGGACCTGGAGGCGGGCAAAAGCTTCTATGCCGATGTCAAAGGCCGGATGGAAAAGATCGGCCGCAACCGCGACCATCTGAAAGTCCTGCCGGGTGCTTTCGTCGTGGTCGGCGATACCGTTGAGGACGCGAAGGCCAAACGTGCCCATCTCGACAGCCTCGTGCACTACGAAAGCGCCATCGCCTCGTTGTCGATTGCGCTTGGACATGACGCGTCCGGATTTGATCCGGACGCACCGCTGCCGCGCGATATTCCCGATACGAACGCCAGCAAGACCGGGCGTGCGCATGTTCTGCGGCTGGCGGAGCGGGAAGGCCTGACAGTGCGCCAGCTGGCGCAGCGTTATGGCGGATATTCCGGCCTCGCTTTCGTCGGGACACCGGCCACGATTGCCGACGAGATGGAGACATGGCTTTTCGAGAACGGCAGCGACGGCTTCAACATCGTCTTCCCCTACCTCCCGCAGGGGCTGATCGATGTCGCCGAGAAACTGGTGCCTGAACTGCAAAGGCGCGGGCTGTTCAGGCGCGACTATGATGGCACCACCCTGCGCGACCATCTTGGACTGCCCCGGCCGGGTAACCGTTTCTTCCCACGAGAGGGAAGCGCGTGATGATCGGTAAAGCGCGTCCAAAGGGTCCACGGCCGGTCAATCGACATTGGAAATATCCACCAGACAATCGAAACGTTGCGTGCGCCAACGCGAAGGGACAATAGGCCATGGCCAAGCTGCCGACCACTTTAACCGTCCTGACCACCGAGACGGCCTCATGGCCGGCGGTACGCCGGCTGTGGGAAATCCTGTGCGAAGAGGCGACGGCGGCTGCCAAAAACGATTCCGCACTTGTGCGGCCGATGAACTCGGCGGTTCTCTATCATGCGAGCTTTGCCCATGCCCTGGCGCACCGGCTGGCGCTGAAACTCGGCAACCACGATATCGATCACGAGGAGCTGTTGGCGCTGATACACCGCGCCTTCCTGAGCGACGAGGGGCTCCTGATCGCGGCAGCGGCCGATTTGGAGGCGGTGAAGGACCGCGATCCCAGCAATGCCGAAATTCTCACGCCGTTTCTCTATTTCAAGGGATTCCTTGCACTTCAGGCTCATCGCGTGGCGCATTGGCTTTGGGTCGGTGACCGGTCGCATCTGGCCCGGCACATCCAGAGCCGGATTTCGGAGGTCTTCGGCATCGACATCCATCCGGCGGCCGTGATGGGCAAGGGCATCATGCTCGATCACGGAAGCGGCCTTGTCATTGGCGAGACGGCCGTGGTCGAGGATGATGTCTCCATTCTCCAAAATGTGACGCTCGGCGGAACCGGCAAGGAGACCGGAGATCGCCATCCCAAGATCCGGCGCGGCGCGCTGATTGGCGCAGGCGCGAATATCCTCGGCAATATCGAGATCGGGATCGGCGCCAAGATCGGCGCCGGCAGTGTCGTGATTGCCCCCGTCCCCGCCTACACCTCGGTCGTCGGCGTGCCGGCCCGTCCCATTGGACAGCGCCATACGGCTCTGCCCGGGGTCACCATGGACCAGGCCATGCCCGAGCCGGACTACATGATCTGACGCATCGACATCCGGCAGAAAGGCATAGGCCGTTCATCGGGATGCGCTATCCTTAGCGCCCGGATGATGGTCCGATATTGCCACCGCGACATTTCTGGCCTGGACACGGATATCCGGCACGGCGGTGATTTCCCAAAACTGCCCTGCCGTCAGCGCGCCGACGGCAAACAGGCCGGGTTGCGGTCTGCCATTGCGATCGAGAACCTGCGCATTGCCGCCCACGCAAATACCGAGACCGCGCTTGTCCGCCGAGATCAAGCCCTGTTCCAGCATCTGCCGAAGCAGCGGCGAGTGGGCGATCCCCGCCCGTTCCATGCCCGTGCAATTGATCAGCCAGTCGGCCCGCATCCGGATGCCGCCGACGCCGCCGCGCGGCCGGAATGCAAATGCCAGCTGTGTTCCGTCCTGTTCGATCGTCTGCAGAAAGCCCTTGTGGACAGTGACGGTGCCGTCGCCAAGCAGCGCCTCGAGGCGCGCGAAAACATCCGGCGCGAGGCGGTGGCGATGGATGTTCCACCAGGCAAGAGCGTGGCGCAGGAAGCGGCCTTTCCGCGCGTCGGTCAGTTCCTGCCAGAGCCCTTGGGTCAAGGGCCGCAGCCCATCCATCACGGCCCGCCAGTCCGCACCCGCGCGCACCTGGCGGCGAAGTGCGAGCAGTAGCATGCTGATTTCCCGCGACGACGGCAGTTCCGGCGCAACCGGCTCGGCTTTTCGGGTCAGGTGCGGATGCGAGATCAAGCCCCGCCGGGACAGAACATGAATCCTGCCGCGATGTCCGTGCGCCCGCAATGCCAGAACCTGATCGACCATGGTGAGGCCGGAGCCGAGGATGCAGACCGTTTGCCGGGGTTCCACATGCGACAGCCAGCCGAGCCGCCACGGGTTCGAAATGATGCGCTCCCGCATCGGCCCCGTCACACCGGTCGGGGCGACCGGCAAGCGGGCGCTACCGACACCGAGGCACAAAACGACATTGGCAGCTTCAAGGCTCGTCCCATTGTCCAGCTGGAAGACCACCCGCCCCGCCGAGCACTGGTCGCACGCGGTCGCCTTCGCCTTGATGAAATGCAGCGTGGCGCGGTTTTCCCGATTGCGCAGAAGCGACGCCAGCCTGTCACGGATATAGCGGCCGAAGTCGTCGCGGGAGGCAAAACCATCCGGCGGGACCGCGCGCTTCTGCTCGCGCAGCCAGACCACGAAATCATCCGGCTGGTCCGCAAACAGGCTCATGCGCGCCGCCGGTACGTTGAGGCGGTGAACGTGAAGCTCGGTGCGGTAGGCGGTGCCGCGTCCGAACCCCGGATCGTCGCCGACGACGGCAATCGAAGCCGATGGCGGCAGCAAGCGCAACAGATTGACGGTTTCGGCAATCGCCGAAAAGCCCGAGCCTACGATCGCGACATCATAGACCATGCCATTCCCTCATATGCCAGCCGCAAAGGCGGCATCCATGACGCGAAGCAACGCGCCCGTTACAGGATAAAAACGGGCGGCCGGGCGGACATCACCCGGAATTGCGCACATCCCGGGTTTCGGCGCGTTCATCGATCCAGGCTCCGATGGCCGAGGCTGCCGCATGGCTCTGCACGACGATTTCCGGCACGAGATCGATATCGGGAAGACTGCCGAGGCCAAGCGGCCCCATGGCAAACAGGCCCTGGAACCGGTCTGGCGAAGCCATGGCCCGTCCATGGCGATCGACGAGAATACCGATATCCACCTCGTCGCGGCGGGCAAGGCCGGCGCGAAACACGGAGCGGAACAGGGGAACGTCGATATCCGTCGGCCGAAAACGGCAATCAATGGTGCGGTCTGCGGGGAGGACCTCGAGGCCGGCTGGAACCGACAGCAGCACGCCGTTGTTGACGATGCGCTCGACCCTTGCTTTCCGCAGGGTGATCGCGCCACTTTCGATCGCCGCATGCAGGCGCTGATAGTGCTCCGGCGGCAGGCGATTTCGATGGCTGTCGTAAATGGCCTTCACATGGCGTTTGAATCGCCTGCGCTCTTCCGGCGTCAGGCCCTGCCAAAGGTCGCCGGCGCGCAGACGGAAGCCGTTCATGATGCCTTGCCAGCCGGATCCTTCGGCATTCGCCGTGTTTGCCGCTTCGCGCAGGAACCGGAACGCGCCGCGAAGCGTGCGCGGCAACGGCTGATCCGAAAGGACATGTCCGACACCGGCACGCGCATGCGACTGCGGCAGGAAACCCGAGGCGGAGATCAGCGTGACATGGGAGGCCTCTCCAGCCGCCAGCAGCCGCAGCGCCTTGTCCACGGCGTAGACGCCGCCGCCGACAACCGCAGCGTTTCGAACGGCGCTCGGGGAGGACGGTTCGTCCAACTTCTCCCGCAGGCCGTAGCCGGTCGCAAGAAACACGGCATCGAATCGTGCGCGCTCCTGCTCGCCGTAGAAGACCGAAAGTCCGCTGCGCGGGTGTCTGTCGACCGCCGTCACGCTTTCCGGGCAGACCTGAACGACAACATCCGTCCGGTCTCGCAGCGCTTGCGAAAACCGCTGATACACATAGGCGCTGAAGGTTTCTCCGGGAACGAAGGCATGCTCGACGCTCACGGCGTCGGGGTCCAGGCGATCGCGCCAGGCATTTTCGGTTTCGAGCCACTGCCGAAAATCATCCGGCGTCTTCGGATCGACCGAAAGGTCGCGCACGCGGCTGTTGAGCACCGTCGATGCGGTCTGGCTCACCACCTCGCCGCCTTCGATCTTCGGCTGCGGATCGAACATCACCAGATGGAACGGCCGGTCGAAGCCCTTGAGCAGGGCAATCGCCGTCATGAGGCCCGTGAAGCCGCGACCCACGATGGCGACCTTTGCCATGAGGCCTGTATCGGGCCGTTTCGACGAATCGGAAAAAGGCGGCTGGACAAGCGTCATGCGTCGGTTCCTTTCTTGCGTCGAACCAGGCGGTGTTGCATCAGCCGAACATGTGGGATTCGGCCATGACGGCATAAATCTCTACTAAAATAATAGAATTTGACATCCCGAAAGCAAGGGCTATTTTTTGATGGGATTTCACGATGCACCCATGGGACCCGTCCATGCGGCGGCATCGACAACAAAATGGATGAGACAATGAGCTTGCGCATCAATGATATTGCCCCGGATTTCACGGCCGATACCACGATCGGTCCGATCAGCTTTCACGACTGGATCGGCGATGGCTGGGCGGTGCTGTTTTCGCATCCGAAAAATTTCACGCCGGTCTGCACGACGGAACTGGGCGCCATGGCAGGGCTGGAACAGGAGTTTCTCAAGCGGGGCGCAAAGGTCATCGGCATTTCCGTCGATCCCGTCGAGAGCCACGGCAAATGGAAGCAGGATATCAAGGTCGCAACCGGCTTTGACGTCGCCTACCCGCTGATCGGCGACAAGGAACTCAAGGTCGCCAAGCTCTATGACATGCTGCCGGCCGGCGCCGGCGAAAGCTCCGAAGGCCGCACGCCTGCCGACAACGCGACCGTTCGCTCGGTTTTCGTCATCGGACCCGACAAGAAGATCAAGCTGATCCTCACCTATCCGATGACGACCGGGCGCAACTTCCATGAAATTCTTCGCGCCATCGATTCCATCCAGCTGACCAGCAAGCATCAGGTCGCGACGCCGGCCAACTGGCAGCAGGGTGAAGACGTCATCATCACGGCCGCGGTATCGAACGAGGACGCCGTGACGCGGTTCGGAAGCTACGAAACGGTCCTGCCTTACCTGCGCAAGACCAAGCAGCCGTCCGCCTGAGCCAGGCTTAGGGGCACAGATATTTGACGACCAGGCAGGCCCGAAGGAGCCGCCTGGTCGTCCTCGTTTGCCCGACAGGCCGACCTTGCGCAAACGCCTGGAAGAAGGCCGCCACATCGCCTGCTTCGCAGGCGGTGAAGGCAGACTATCTCGCCAGCAATTCATCGACGGACACGACCTGCGCATAGGCGAAAGCCAACGCGGACATGAAGGATGCGTGAACCATGGCTGCGGGGACCGTGTCTCCGTTGAATTCCAGTTCGCGCGTGGCGCAGGCATCTCCCGCGACGACGACCTTGTAGCCGAGGTCGGCGGCCGCTCTCGCTGTCGCGTCGATGCACATGTGGCTCATCGCGCCGATGACGACGACCTCATCGACATCAGACGATCGCAGCACGTTATCCAGGTCCGTTTCGCGAAACGAATTGGGGTAGTTCTTGACGATGACGGCCTCGTTCTCCTTCGGCGCCATGGCGGGAATGAACTCGGCGCCCCTGGTGCCGGCGACGAAGAACGGCTCCCCTTCCGGCCCCTCGTGGCGGACGTTGACGACCATTTCGCCGCGCTGCCGGGCGTCGGCGACAAGCCGAGCAGCGGCGTCGACCGCGGTATCGATGCCGACCAAGGGAAATTTTCCGGATGCGAGGTAGTCGTTCTGAAGATCGACAACGATGATTGCGCGTTTGCTCATGAGTTTTTCCTTGAAGCGTGTTCAGTCCCTAGAATACTGCGCCCCCGGCCGTTACAGAAGTGGCGTAATTGACAGAATTGGTGGCGATATGGACAAAGCAAACAGTCTTCCGGAGATTGGCATCGTCGACTACAGCGGCGTTCAGACGGCAGCCGTGCTAGGCATGACCGATTTTTTTGTCGCTGCGGAGGGTATGGCACGCAGGCATTTGGCAAAAGACCAAGCCGTGCTGCGCGTCAGCCACTGGAAACATCGCGATGCGGGAGATGGTGTCGAACGCAGCTTCGATACGCTGCCGGATCTCGAAATGGGGCGACCGTCCGTCATCATCATACCGCCCGGCCTTGGCGATCCGATGCCACAGGCGGAGGCGAGTATTTATGCCGATTGGCTTCGGAACGAACGCAGCCGCGGTGTTGCGCTTTGCTCGATCTGCAAGGGCGCCTTCCTTCTGGGAGAGACCGGCCTTCTGGCCGAACGAACGATCACCACACATTGGACATATGAAGAGCAGTTCGTTTCGCGTTTTCCCGGCGTGCGGGTCGATACCGACCGCCTGATCATCGATGACGGCGATATTCTGACCGCCGGCGGCGTGATGTCATGGATAGACGTCAGCCTGAAACTGATTGGGCGCTTCCTCGGTCCGGCGATCATGCTCGATACCGCCCGGGTGTTTCTCGTCGATCCGCCCGGCCGCGAGCAAAGCTACTACAGCGCCTTTTCGCCGCGTCTCAATCATGGGGACCAGACCATCCTGAAACTTCAACACTGGCTTCAGGCCGGCGGGGGAAAGGAAATGGGGCTTGCCGCTCTTGCGCAGCAGGCAGGTCTTGAACAGCGTACGTTGATGCGGCGATTTCAGAAGGCAACGGGCCATTCCGCCGGCGAATACGTTCAGCGGCTACGGGTCAACACGGCGCGCGAGCTTCTGCAGCTTACCCAGGATCCCATCGAAACGATTGCCTGGAAGGTGCACTACCGTGATCCGGGGGCCTTCCGCAAAGTGTTCACCAGGATCGTCGGGTTGACGCCGGCCGAATATCGGAAACGTTTCAGACCCGAACTGGGACAGAAAGACATCTGACCGCAAGCGACGGCTTCGGCAGCTGGACGTCGGGCGGCAGAACGGATGTTTTGCCGCCGGTGCCGTCGGGAGACTTTTTAGCCGGGGCGGCTCCGTATCCGAAAGGACCATCACGTTCGAATAGCCCGTGGCCCGCTCAAAAGCTCCAGGACGAAAGCTACGCAAAACGGATATCTTTTGCGTCGTAAGGATACTGTGCCGGCGGCATTGAGCCGGCTCTTAATTTTAAGGTAACGACAACCATAATAATTTTCTCGCTACACGAGAACGCTGCCCGCATCGTCCAGTAGACGTCAAAGCGGGTTGCATGACGCCAAGCGTTCCCTGCCGGCGCAATCCGGAATTTTCTCCTGCCGTGTCCGCTGAGCCGCGATCTGTCCGCAAAACCGAGGACGCCACGGCTCTTCGATGCGGCATGGAACGTGGTTTTCTGGGAGAGGGTATATGAAACTGTCTATTGCACGAGGCCTGGTGATTTTCGGGGCGATCGTCGCCGCGGGTTTGATGATTTCGATCGGAATCAAAACATACGCCTTCAACAAGCTGCGGGTGAACGGGCCGATCTATACGCAAGTGGTCTACGGCAAGGACCTGGTGGCAGATATTCTCCCGCCGCCATTGTATACGGTCGAATCCTACATGCTGGCGATGGAGGCTGCATCGAGCCCCGAGCTGGTCGAAGGCAACCTTGCCAAGATCGTCGCCCTGAAGAAGGCCTATGACGATCGGCGTGCGTACTGGAAAGCATCGACGGCTCCGAAATCGTTGATGTCCAAGCTGGAGAACGATGTCCTGGCAAGGGCGGATGTCTACTGGCTGACGATGGAAGCCAAGTTTCTGGCTGCGTTCAAGGCCGGTGATCCGACGCTCGCCGCCGGTGCGATACCGGAGCTGAAGGCCGCCTTCCACAACCACGAGAGTGCAGTCAACGAACTCGTCGCAATGGCAGACGCCTTCCTCAAGCAGGAAGAAGCCGGCGCTGCCTCGGAGACGAGTTGGCTCTCGATAGCCGCCACCATAAGTTCGGCGCTTTCAGTGCTGCTGCTGCTGGGCGGTCTGTGGTTTTTCCGTCACCGCGCGGTGAAACCCCTGGCCGCGATGTCCGGCTATATGCAAACGCTGGCCGCCGGTGACTATAGCCGCGACGTGCCTTACGTCGAGCGCGCCGACGAGATCGGCGACGTCGCCACCTCCGTTGCGGTCTTCCGTCAGGCGGCGATCGAGCGCCGCACCGCGCGTGAGCGGGCCGACGACGAGCGACGCTATCGGGACGAACAGGAGGCGTTGCGCGAGCAACAGAAATCGGTCGCGGAGGGCAGCCGGCTGAAGGTGATCGAAGAACTGACCCGTGGCCTGGAGCGGCTTTCGGTGGGTGATCTCACCATTCGCATCGAGCAGGAATTTTCGTCGGAATATGAAGAGCTACGGGCCGAATTCAACACCAGCGTCGAACGGCTCGCCGAAACGATTTCCAGTGTCCTGCAGACGACAGCCCGGCTGCGCACGAGTTCCTCGGAAATCGCCGGTGCGACGGACGACCTGGCAAAGCGGACCGAACAGCAGGCCGCCTCGCTGGAGCAGACCGCCTCGGCTTTCGACGAGATCACGGTGACGGTGCGCAACTCCTCCGAACGCGCGCGGGAGGCCAATCTGGTGATGACCGCTGCCAAGGACAGTGCGGAAAAATCGGCACTTGTGGTGCGGGGCGCGGTCGCGGCCATGGAGCGCATCGCCGGCTCGTCGACGGAAATCCGCCAGATCATCAATGTCATCGACGAGATCGCCTTCCAGACCAACCTTCTGGCGCTGAATGCCGGCGTCGAGGCAGCCCGTGCCGGCGATGCAGGCAAGGGCTTTGCGGTCGTTGCCCAGGAGGTTCGCGAACTGGCCGGCCGCTCCGCGAAGGCAGCGAAGGAAATCAAGACGCTGATCGAAACCTCGGCACGCGAAGTGGCGGGTGGCGTGGACCTTGTCAACCAGACCGGGGAAGCATTGATGGGCATCGAAGGACACGTTCAGCAGGTGACCGGTCTGATCGGCGTCATCGTCACCGCTTCGGATGAACAATCGGCTGCCTTGTCGGATATCAATGCCGCTCTCCACCGGATGGACCAGATGACCCAGCAAAATGCGGCGATGGTCGAAGAGACGAATGCCGCCTGTCGGGAGCTCAGCAACGAGGTGCTGGATCTCGACCGTGCAGCGGGCCGATTCCAGGCCGCGGGAAAGGATCATGCACCGGCTGCGCGCAGGGCCGCCTAGCATGGGCGTAACCAACCCAAGGAACTCGCAGTGGTGACGCCGAAGCACCAGTGCCTCGCTGACCTCAGTGCCGGCGAAGTCGACGTCGTTGAGATCGCGGCAGGCTGGAAAGCCTTGCGGTTCAGCTGATGGGCCGTCTATCGAACTTTGTGTTCTGCCGGTTCGTGGCCCGGCCTTTGCCATAGCTGCGTTTGAGTTGCTGCAGTATAATGAGCCTCCGTTTTCTCGGCGCATTGTAGCGTCTGACATTGGCCTTCGGCTGATGGGTGTGCGTCAGGGTCTGTGGCGAATCGATGCTGGGCGGTGTGAAGGATTTGCCGTCGATGAGACGATGCAGCAGGTCCAGCGCCACACCACTGTCGGACTACGCCCATTACGCCATGTCGATCCCTCCAGAGCCCCGCTGACCACGCGAAGGGTGATTGGGGCCTATTCCCGGTGAGAATTCCCGCAATACCGGGCCAGATCTCAGAACAAATCGATAGGCATTTCCGGCTTTGGCCCGATTGTGCCCCTGCCTCCCAGGATAAAAGAGCCAGCGGCAGCCTGATTTTCACTGAGAAAACCTTTTCTCAGTTGACAAATTTTTAGGGAAAAGGTTTTCTCTTCAAACATGAAGGAGGCGAGTTTGAATATCGGAGGGTCTAGAAAACGAATCACGATCCATGACGTTGCGGCGGCGGCCGGCGTCAGTATTTCGACGGCGTCGAAGGCGTTGAACAACAACGGCCGCATGGGGGACGACACGCGCGAGCGGGTCAAGCGCGTGGCAAGCGAGATCGGTTTCCGTCCGAACGCTCTTGCGCGCGGGCTGCTCAGCAAGCGCAGTTTCACCATCGGACTTCTGACCAACGACACCTACGGCCGCTTCACGCTGCCAGTCATGGCGGGGGTTGCGGAAGCTCTGGTCGATCATGGCGTCTCGGTCTTCCTCTGCGCGATCGAGGACGATCCGGCGCTGGGCCAGATCCATGTCGAGGCCATGCTCGACAAGCAGGTGGACGGCATTATCGCGACGGGAAAGCGTATCGATCGCAGCTTGCCGGTCGATCTGTCCAACCTCCCGGTACCGGTGGTCTATGCCTTTACCGAAGGGCGGCCGGACAGCGTCAGCTTCCGATCCGACGATGCGCAGGGCGCGGAACTGGCTGTGGAGTGGCTATCGCGCATGGGACGGCGGCGGATCGTGCATCTAACCGGTCCGCAGGATTTCTTCTCGGTGCGGGAACGCGCCGATGCCTACAGCAAGGCGACCGGTGGCATGGAACCCGTTCTTTACGGGGTCTGGTCGGAAAGCTGGGGCCACGAGGCGGTGGCCCGGATCTGGAGCGCGCCCGGTGAGAAGCCGGATGGTCTGTTTTGCGGCAACGACCAGATCGCCCGGGGTGCGGTCGATGCGTTGCGCGAGCGGGGTATCAAGGTGCCGCAGGATGTGTCGGTCATCGGCTTCGACAATTGGGAAATTGTCGCCGCCCAGACGCGGCCGCCGCTGACCACGGTGGATATGGAACTGAAGGAACTCGGGCGGCAGGCCGGTTTGACTGTGCTGGCGCTGGCGGAGGGTCGGCCTGTCGAGCGGGGCGTAAGGAAACTGCCATGCCGGCTGGTTGTCCGGCAGTCGTGCGGGGGGAAGCCCTCGGAAGAATGAGCAAGGGCGCTAAGGAGAGCGCCCGTTTGGGAGGAGTGTCATGATCAAGCGTCTTTTGTCAGCGACCAGTATCGCTGTTCTGTGCCTCGCATCGTCGGCATCGGCGGCCGAAAAAGTCGAGATGTGGGTGCGCACGGGTGTCGGCGATGCCTTCAAGAAAACGGTGGAAGCCTATAATTCCAGCCACGAGAACCAGGTCGCAATGACCGAAGTGCCGTTCTCGGAGCTGGTGCAGAAATATGCAACCTCGATCGCCGGCGGACAGGCGCCCGATGCGCTGTCGATGGACCTGATCTACAACCCTGCCTTTGCGGCGGCCGGGCAATTGGAAGACCTGACGGACTGGGCGAAATCCCTGCCCTATTTCAATTCGCTATCGCCCTCGCACGTCAAGCTCGGCACCTACCAGGACCGGATCTACGGCCTGCCGCTGTCGGTCGAGACCTCCGTGTTCGCCTGGAACAAGGACCTTTACAAAAAGGCCGGTCTCGATCCGGAAAAAGCACCGTCGAGCTGGGACGAAATTACCGCCAATGCCGAGAAGATTCGGGCGCTGGGTGACGATACCTATGGCTTCTATTTCTCCGGCGGCGGCTGTGGCGGCTGCATGATCTTCACATTCACGCCGCTGGTCTGGGGATCGGGCGCCGACATTCTCTCAGCCGACGGCAAGACTGCCACGCTTGATACGCCTCAGATGCGCAAGGCCGTCGATATCTATCGCACCATGGTCAAGAAGGATCTGGTGCCGGCCGGTGCAGCCAGCGACAACGGCGCAAATTTCCTTTCCTTCACCAACGGCAAGATCGGCCAGCAGAGTCTGGGCGCATTCGCGATCGGGTCGCTGGTGACTGAGCATCCCGAAATCAATTTCGGCGTTACACTGATCCCCGGTGCCACCGGTGGAACATCCTCCTTTGCCGGTGGCGACAATTTCGTCATTACCAAGGGCACGCCGAAGATCGCCGCGGTCAAGGAATTCCTCGAATATATCTATTCCGAGGACGGCCAGAAAATCATGGCGAAATACGGTAGCCTGCCGACCCGTGGCGATATCGCCGACAAGGTGCTGGACGGTCTCGATCCCCGCCTTCAGGTCGGCATCCAGGCAATTTCAGTCGCCAAGACACCCTATACGTTGCAGTTCAACGACCTGATCAACAGCGCCAACGGCCCTTGGGCGACCTTCACCAGCGCTGCGATTTTCGGTGACGACGAGGATGGCGCCTTTGCCAGTGCGCAAGGCGAGATGCAGTCGATCATCGACAGCGGCCAGTAACTCCTCCCCAAGGCTGCTGCGACCGGAAGGCGAAAGCCCGCCTTCCGGTCATCCTTTCAACCGTCCCCGCGGAGCACCTGGATGACCATTTCCGGTTCGAACGCCCTGTTGCCCAGACGCCGTCGCTCCCGCAGAACGGGCTTGCGCGGTCTGGTCTACATCGCGCCCGCCATGGCGCTCGTCGTCGCCTTCTTCGTCGTCCCGGTGATCTTTACCGGCTGGATGAGCCTGCACAACTGGCCATTGATGGGCGGCACACGTTGGATCGGTTTCAAGAACTACGTCCGCATGTTCCATGACGCCCGCTTCATGTCGGCACTGCAGTTCACGGCCTACTATACCGTCATCGTGACGATCGCGATCTTCACCGTTGCCTTTCCATTGGCGATCTTCGTGGAAAAACAGCGGCGTTTCGTCGGTGCCTACCGCACCATTATTTTCCTGCCGGTCGTCGTCGGGCTGGCGACAGCCTCGCTGCTTTGGGTATGGCTTGCCAATGTCGACAGCGGTTTCATCGGTCCGGCGCTCAGGGCGCTCGGCTGGGTCGACAAGAGCCCGAACCTTCTGGCCACTTTCGACAGCGCCTTTCTCACCATCATCGTCATGGTCGTCTGGAAGATCGCCGGTTTCACCATGATCATCCTGCTCACCGGCCTGCAGGCCATTCCGTCGGAACTGACGGAGGCAGCCCGCATCGATGGCGCGGGACGCTGGCAACGCTTCCGGTACCTGACGTTGCCGCTGATGCGCAAGACAATCGCGCTGGCACTGATCATCTCCGTCACTGGCTCGATCCTCGCCTTTGACCAGTTCTATATCATGACATCAGGCGGGCCGCAGAACCGGATGATCTCGGTGGTCTACTACATCTTCAACCAGTCCTTCGTGTCCTTCAATCTCGGCTATGGCGCGGCCCTTTCGATCGCGCTTCTCGCCATTCTGGTGGCAATCAGCATCGTCCAGCTCTGGCTGCTTCGCGTCCGGGAGGAAAAACCGTGACACCTGTGAAAACGACGTCCGCCAAGCAGCGGCGCGCCCGGATCGCCGCCCGATCGAACGGCGCCTATCACGCCACCGGCATCGCCGTTTCGCTGTTCTTTCTGGCGCCCTTCGTCATCGCGTTTCTGGCCTCCTTCCGCCATGGCGCGGAAGCCGGCCTGCCTCCTCTGCCGCCATGGCCGACCAATGGTTTCAGTCTCGACGCCTATAGATTGCTGGATGGCTTCGGGGCTGGAATCTGGCAGCATATGCTGAATTCACTGCTGGTTTCCCTGGCCACGGTTGTCTTGACCGTCATCGTAAGCCTGCTCGCCGGCTACGGCTTCTCGCGCTACCGGTTTCCACTGAAGAACATGCTGTTCGTGCTGATCATCGCCACGCTGATGATCCCGTTTCAATCGATCCTGACGCCGCTCTTCATCATCCTCGCCAAGCTCGGGCTGAACAATTCGCTGCTCGGACTGACGCTGGTCTATGTGACGCTGCAGCTGCCCTTCTCGGTGTTCATGATGCGGAACGCTTTCGACGCGGTGCCGAAGGAGATCGAGGAAGCGGCCCGCATCGATGGGGCCCGTGACCTCGGATTGCTGGTGCGCGTGCTGCTGCCGCTGGTGCTGCCGGGTGTGGCGACGGTCGCGATCTTTGCCTTCCTGAATGCCTGGAACGAGTTCCTGGCCGCGCTGATCCTGCTCTCCAGCAACGAGAAATACACACTGCCGGTTCTGATGATGGCGGTGCGTGCAGGGCGCCTCGGCGCGGTCAACTGGGGCGCTGTGCAAGCCGGCGTCGCCGTCATGACGATCCCCTGCCTGATCGTCTTCCTGCTGTTGCAACGCTACTACATGCGCGGGCTGATGGCCGGCGCGGTGAAATGATCCTAGAGAAACGGACGAAGCCATGAACACGATGAAAAGAGACCGCCAGTTCCGCCCCCTGCCCGTGCCCAGTGTCGATATCCAAGGACTTTTTGGCGATCGTCAGGACGCGATCTGCGACACCACCGCCGAAACGCTGCTCGACCGCTGTGTCGAAGCCGGCATGGTCGACGCCATCGATACCAGCCAGCCGAGCCCCGGCATCGTTATCCCGATCCAGCCCTGGGGCGGCACCACACAGATGTTCTGGGATTCGGATCTCGGCAAGTCGATCGAGACGGTCGCCTATTCGCTCTATCGCCGGCCCAACCCGAAACTTCAGGCACGCGTCGACGAGATCGTCGACATGTACGAGAAACTGCAGGACGAGGACGGCTACCTCAATGCCTGGTTCCAGCGCGTCCAGCCCGATCGCCGCTGGACCAACCTGCGCGACCATCATGAACTCTACTGCGCCGGGCACCTGATCGAAGGGGCTGTGGCCTATTTCCAGGCGACCGGCAAGCGCAAGCTGCTCGACATCATGTGCCGCTATTGCGACTATCTGATCAAAACCTTCGGTCGTGGGGAAGGACAGCTCCGCGGCTATTGTGGTCACGAGGAAATCGAGTTGGCGCTGGTGAAGCTAGCCCGGGTTACAGGTCAGAAGAAATATCTCGATCTCTGCAAGTTCTTTATCGACGAGCGGGGTACCGAACCGCATTTCTTTACGGAGGAAGCGGTCCGCGACGGTCGCGATCCTGCCAATTTCATCCAGAAGACCTATGAATACAGCCAGTCACACGCGCCGGTACGCGAGCAGGCAAAGGTCGTCGGCCATGCGGTGCGGGCCATGTATCTCTATTGCGGCATGGCCGATATCGCCACCGAATATAGTGACGACAGCCTGACGGCAGCGCTCGATACGCTTTGGGACGATCTCGTCACCAAGCAGATGTATGTCACCGGCGGCATCGGGCCTGCCGTTTCCAACGAAGGCTTCACCGACTATTACGACCTGCCCAACGAAAGCGCCTATGCCGAAACCTGCGCCTCCGTCGGCCTCGTCTTCTGGGCGAGCCGAATGCTGGGGCGCGGCCCGAACCGCCGCTATGCCGACATCATGGAGCAGGCGCTTTACAACGGGGCCATGTCGGGCCTGTCGCTCGACGGCAAGACCTTCTTCTACGAAAATCCTCTGGAGAGCGCCGGCAAGCACCACCGCTGGATCTGGCATCCCTGCCCCTGCTGCCCGCCCAATATCGCCCGTCTGCTCGCCTCGATCGGTTCGTACATGTACGCGGTGTCGGACGACGAGATCGCCGTCCATCTTTATGGCGAGAGCCAGGCACGTTTCGAAATCCGTGGCGCTGCCGTCAGTCTGTCGCAGAAGACGCGCTACCCTTGGGAAGGCGCGATCGGATTCGACATCACCGCCGATCGGGTGGCACGCTTCGCTATCACGCTGCGTATCCCCGAATGGGCGGATGGCGCGACGCTGAAGGTCAACGGCGAAACGATCGATCTTGCGACAGTCACGGTCGATGGCTATGCGCGTCTCGATCGCGACTGGACGAGCGGCGATCATATCGATCTCGATATTCCGCTTAAGCCCCGCGCCTTGTTTGCCAATCCGCTGGTTCGGCAGGATGCCGGCCGCACGGCGCTCATGCGCGGACCGATGGTCTATTGCGTCGAGGCGACCGACAATGGCGAGGGCTTGAACGGCATCAGGCTGACAGGCGGCGTCTCGCAGGCAAAGACGGCGCAGATGGAAGACCTCGGCGGCGCCGTGGCTCTCGATCTTCCTGCGACCCGCGACAGAGCCGATTGGGGAAACACGCTTTACCGCACCGCGCCGCCGGAAGCGGAACAGGCAATGGTGCGGTTCGTACCCTATCCTTTCTGGGACAACAGAACCCCCGGCGAGATGCTCGTCTGGGTCAGGGCGGGCGAACGCAATGATGCGTGATGCGACCAGAACCGGTGTCGTGCTCACCGATATCCGCAAGAGCTTCGGCAGCCTGGAGGTCATTCATGGCATAGACCTGAAGATAACGGAGGGTTCCTTCGTGGTCTTCGTCGGGCCATCCGGTTGCGGAAAATCGACGCTGTTGCGCATGATCGCCGGGCTTGAAGAGGTGACCGACGGGGAGATCGAGATCAAGGGACGCGCCGTCACCGATCTCGATCCCTCCGATCGGGGTATCGCCATGGTGTTCCAGTCTTACGCGCTGTACCCGCATATGAGCGTGCGCGACAATCTGGCCTTCGGCTTGAAAATGGCCCGGACGCCGGAAGCGGAAATCGAAGCGCGGGTCAGGGCGGCTTCGGCGATCCTCAAGATCGATCCGCTGCTCGACCGCCGGCCCGGGCAGTTGTCCGGAGGACAACGCCAGCGCGTGGCGATCGGACGGGCGATCGTGCGCAAGCCGGATGTCTTCCTGTTCGACGAGCCGCTCTCCAACCTTGATGCGGAACTGCGCGTCTCCATGCGCATCGAAATCGCCAGGCTTCACCGCGAACTCGGCAATACGATGATCTACGTTACCCACGACCAGACGGAAGCGATGACGCTCGCCGACGTCATCGTCGTCCTGCGCGATGGCCGCATCGAGCAGACCGGCAGTCCGCGTGAGGTTTATGAAAATCCCGCCAATGTCTTCGTCGCCGGCTTCATCGGCTCGCCACGGATGAATCTGCTGGCGGCGCGATGGGCAGGTGACGGATCCGTGCAGGTTGGTGCGGTTCGCGTCCCGGTATCGCCGGAAATCGGCAAGCCGTCCGGCGACAAGATTACGTTGGGCATACGCCCCGAACACTTGCTCGTTTCCAGCGCCGGCGAAGGGATGCTGCAAGCCAAAGTGGATTTCTCGGAATATCTGGGTGGCACCCAGTTCCTGTATTGCCAGACGGACGACGGACAGTCGATTATCGCAGAGCACCGGTCGCCGGTTCCTGTCGACGCCGGCGATACCGTTCACTTCTCATGGGACAGCGCACAGCTGCGACTTTTTGACAGTGCCGGAATACGCATCCATGGCTCTCAGCGCTAAACGGGTGCAGACATATGGTTGGTTGGCGATGGAGTGCGGAGCCGCCCTTAGGAAATGGTTTTTGCGCCACCGCGCTTCGTAGCCGATCAAGAGCTGGCGCTGATCTTAGACCAGGAGGTTGAAGCCCTTCGCGATAAGGACTGCGTTCACGGCCCCGATCGGGTCAGGGGCCGTGCGGCGCTACTTCTCGGCGCGCTTGCGTCCCGGAGAATAGCCGAGATGCTCGGACAGTTCGCGCGCGGTAACGAGCAGGCTGTCGAGATAGCTCTGGCGATTGCGCAGGCCGTCTTCCTTCGGCGTGACAAGGCACAAGGTCGCCACGCAATGGCCGCCGGCCTGATGAACGGGCACGGCAAAACAATGGGTGAAAGTTTCGACGGCGCTGTTGAATGTGAAGTAGCCATCGGCCGTTGCCTGCCGCGCCTCCGCGATGAACCGTGCGGCATCAAGCCGCGTACCGTTCGGCAGCACGAAATCGTCGGCTGGAATGAAATCGAGGATCTCTTCGTCGGTCAGGTGCGAAACGAGCAGGCGGCCGGAGGCAGTCCACGGGATCGGCACCAATTCGCCGATATTGGATGAGATACGGAAGGCTCGGCTCCCCTCCCGCATCATTGCGACGGTATACTTGTTGCCTTCCAGCAGACACATCTGTGCGGTTTCCCGCGTTTCTTCCGCAAGTCGCGCCAGCATGTTCTCGGATTCGCGCATCAGGTCGAACTGTTCGGCATGGGCAGTGCCGAGAAAGTAGAGCTTCCGGCCGAGGAAGACCCGGCCGTCGCCGCCCTGATAGTCCAGCATGCCATGGCGGAGCAGCAGGTTGATCAGCTCATAGATCGACGACCGCGGCGCGCCGATCTCGACGGCAATCTCGTTTGGGCGCATCGGCTGGCGCTTTACGCGCAGAAATTCCAGAATCTCGAAGGCACGATCAAGGCCCCGGGTGCGCCGCGATACAATGTCTTCTGCGCCGTCAGCCATTCAATCGTCCTCGCAAAGCAATGAGAGCGCGACCTTTGCAAGCCGCGCCTTGTAATTCAAGACCTGTCCGAGCGATAGGCGACGCAATCGACCTCCACCCGGCAATCGACCATCATTCGCGACTGGACGCAGGCGCGCGCCGGCGGATTGGCGCCGAAATATTCGGCGTAGATGCCGTTGAAGCTCCAGAAGTCGCGGGGATCATCGAGCCAGACGCCGACGCGGACCACATCCTCTATGCCGTAACCCGCCTCATGCAAAATGGCGATCAGGTTTTCGATCGCCTTGCGGCTTTCGGCAATGATGCCGCCGCCGACGATCTCGCCTTTTTCCATCGGCACCTGTCCGGAAACGTGCAGCCAGCCATTGGCTTCAACGGCGCGCGCGAAGGGCAGGGGTTGTCCGCCAGCGCCGGTCTCGCCGGCTCCGTAACGCTTGATGGTCATGTGGTTTTCTCTCTTCCGTCTTAGTTGAAACTGGAGGTTTTCAGGAACTCCGCGAGACGCTCGGTCTTCGGGTTCACGAACATTTCCTTCGGCGCGCCTTCTTCGCAGATCACGCCCTGGTTCATGAAGATCACCCGCGACGACACCTCGTAGGCGAACCGCATCTCATGGGTGACGAGCAGCATGCTCATGCCGTCCGCCGCCAGCCCATTGATCACCTGCAGCACCTCGCCGACCAATTCCGGATCGAGCGCGGACGTGACCTCGTCGAACAGCATCAGGCGCGGCGCCATGGCGATGGCGCGGGCGATCGCCACGCGCTGCTGCTGGCCTCCCGAAAGCTGGCCGGGATAGTGGTCCGCGCGGGAGGCAAGGCCGACCCGGTCCAGCCATTTTTCAGCGACGGAGCGTGCCTGGTCGCGCGGCATCTTCTTCACCTTGACGAGGCCGAGCATGATGTTTTGCGCAGCCGTCATGTGCGGGAAGAGATTGAACTGCTGGAAGGCCATTCCCGTCAGCGCGCGCTGGCGGGCGATGTCCTTCTCGCTTTTGCGCTTGCGGACGCCTCCGGCCTGCTCGTAGCCGATATCCTCGTTCTCAAGCCGGATGCGTCCGCCCTGGAATTCCTCCAGCATGTTGATACAGCGCAGCATCGTCGTCTTGCCGGAGCCGGAGGAGCCGATGATCGAGATCACCTCGCCTTCCCGCATGGTGCAATCGACACCCTTCAGAACCTCGACGATGCCGTACTGCTTGCGCAGCCCCTGAATTTCGAGAAGTACCTTGCTCATGACGGGCGAACCTCACGACGGAACGGCGGTCTTGCGTTCGACATATTTGCCGAACCGCTCGATGCCGTAGTTGATGACGAAATAGAGAAGCCCGGCGAAGAAATAGAACTGCAGGCTCATGAAATTGCGCGAGATGATTTCCTGCGTGCGCAGAAGCAGCTCGGCGACGCCGATGACAGACAGAAGCGTCGAGGCCTTGACCATCTCGGCGGCCGTATTCACCCAGGCCGGCAGGAACTGTCGCAATGCCTGCGGCCAGAGCACATAGGCGAAGGTCTGGCGAAAGGTAAGGCCGATCGCCTTGGCGGCTTCCGTCTGGCCTTGCGGGATCGCCTGCAAGCCGCCGCGCACGATCTCGCCGACATGCGACGAGCAGAAGATCGCCAGTGCCAGCACGCCTGCCTGGAGCGGCCCGAGCTCGATGCCGATGGTGGAGAGCACATAGTAGCTGGCAAGGACAAGCACGAGCACCGGCGTGCCGCGAATGAAGTCGGTATAGGCGCGAACCACAAGCCGGAGGAAGCGGTTGCCATAGACAAGCGACAGGCCGACGAGGACACCGAGCAGCGAGCCGGCGATGATGGAGAGGGCCGAGATAGAAATGGTGATCCCGAGCCCCTTGAGGATGACGTAGCGGGCGATCCAGATCTGGTCGATAAAAGCGGAAAAATCCATCATGGCATCACCTCGGCACAGCCAGGTGGCGCTCGACGACGCGCATCAGCACGGCCAGTACCGAACAGGTGGTCACATAAAGACCCGACGCCACGATCCAGGTCTCGATCACCCGGAAGCTTTCGACATTGATCTTGCGGGCCTCGAAGGTCAGTTCCGGTATGGCGATTGCCGCGGCCAGCGAAGTGTCCTTGAACAGCGAGATCACGGTCGAGGATAACGACGGCAGCACGTTGCGCAGCATCAGCGGCACGATGATCGACACGCGGATCTGCATCGGCGTCAGACCGATGGCGAGCCCGGCCTCGGTCAGCCCTCTTGGAATGGAAACGAGGCCCGCCCGGAAAACTTCGGCGAGATAGGCGCCGGAATAGATCGACAGGACGGCAACAAAGCTCTCCATCTTGCCAATGCGAACGCCCAGCTGCGGCAGGGCGAAATAGGCGAAGAGCACCAGAACCAGGATCGGCAAGTTGCGGATGATCGTGACATAGGTCGCAGCCGGACGCTTGATCCAGCCGCTTCTGGCGATCAGCGCGAAAGCGACCAGCAAGCCGATCGCGGCGCCGATCAGAATGGAAACGAAAGCCAGTCCGAGGCTGAGTGCGAGACCTTCGAGAAGCTGGTCGAAGCTGCGCCAGACGGCGGCGAAATTGAGCGTATAACCCATGGCGGCATCCTGCCGTAGAGGGAGGAAGGACGAAGGGTCAGAACCCTTCGTCGCAATGACGGGTCGTGCCGCTTACTTGTATTCGACCGGGAAGCCGATCTGCGGCGGTGCAAGGTCCTTGCCGAACCAGGTTTTGTAGGACTTGGCGTAGAAGTCGAATTCGACCCCGGTCATCGCCTCGTGCAAGGCGGTGTTGACGAAGTTCAGCCAATCCTGATCGCCGCGCTTGACGCCGCAGGCATAGGTCTGCGGGTTCCAGCCATAGCCGGCATCCTTGTAGCGGCCCTGGTTCTGGGTCATGTACCAGGCAAGCGACGACTGGTCGGTTGCGGCCGCATCGGCGCGCCCGGATTCGAGCGCCTGATAGATCAGGTCGACCGATTCATACTGGTCGACGGTCGCCTCCGGCAGGGCGGCATGCACCATGTCCTCGGCATAAACGTTCTGCAGGACCGAAATGGTCACCGATGAACCGGCGGCCTTCAGCGCCGCATAGTCGGCATACTTGCCGTCGGCCTTCAGCATCAGGCCGACGCCTTCGCGGTAGTAGGGAATGGTGAAGGCGATCTGCTGGGCGCGTTCCCCGGTCACCGTCATGAACTGGCAGGTCAGGTCCACCTTGTCGGTGGTGATGTTCGGGATACGCGCATCCGACGACTGGTTGACGTATTCGATCTTGTCGGGATCGCCGAACAGGGCCTTGGCAACGATGCGGCCCATATCGACGTCGAAACCCTGAAGCTTGTCTTCGGCACTCTTGAAATGCCACGGCGCATTGGTGCTGCCCGTGCCGAGGACGAGATGGCCGCGGGCGAGAATTTCGTCGAGCTTGCTCGTCGCCTGCTGTGCCACGGCAGGCATTGCAGAAAGGAGGAAGGCGGTTGCCAGGCAAAGTGCGCTGGTGCGAAGCGAAATGGTCATGATGTTCCCCTGATGAACGGTCGCTTTTTCTGTCCAGTATTTTGGACATCTGTCTGTTTTACTGGATTGACGTATTCAGCGCCGGCATGCATAAATTGTCAAGCGTTGGCCGGCCGGATTCTGCGCTGCGGACGTTGGGCGCCTTCTTCCGCCTGAAATTGCGTCGAAATTTTTATCGGGGAATCCCATGACCAAGGCTGAATTGACCATTCGGACCGTAAATACGCCGGCCGTTCTGGTCGATCTCGAGATTGCCCGGCGCAACATCGAGCGATTCCAGGCCTATGCCGACGCGCAGGGGCTGGCGGTTCGCCCGCATATCAAGACGCATAAGCTGCCTGCCGTGGCCGAGATGCAGCTGAAGGCAGGCGCCATCGGCATCACCTGCCAGAAGATTTCCGAAGCCGAGGCGATGATTGCCGGAAGCCCGAAGATCACGGACGTCTTGCTCACCTACAATATCATCGGCCTCGAAAAGCTCGAGCACCTGAAGGCGCTCGCCCGCAAGGTCACGCTCAGCGTCGTCGCCGACAGCGAGGCGGTCGTTGAAGGCCTATCGGGCGCGTTCGCTTCCGAACCGGCGCCACTTCCTGTTCTGGTGGAGTGCAACACCGGCGCGGACCGTTGCGGCGTGCCGACCCCTGAATCCGCCGCCGCGCTCGCGCAACGGATCGCCAAGGCCCCCGGCCTCGTTTTCGGTGGCCTGATGACCTATCCGCCAGCGGGTGGCGCGGCGGCTGTTCAGTCTTTCATGAGCCGCACCAAGGCCTTCATCGAGGCCGCGGGCTTAACCGTTCCCGTCATTACCTCCGGCGGGACGCCGTCGATGATGCAGGCCGCCGAGGCGCCGGTCACGACCGAATATCGCCCGGGCACCTATGTCTACAACGACCGTTCGCTGGTCTCGCGCGGCGTCTGCGGGTGGGAAGATTGCGCGCTGACCGTGCTCGCGACTGTCGTTTCGGTGCCGGCGGCCAACCGCGCCATCATCGATGCCGGCTCGAAGGCGCTGACCTCCGACCTGCTCGGCCTGTCCGGCTATGGCCATGTTCTCGGTCGCGACGACATCGCCATCGACCAACTTTCGGAGGAACACGGCCGCCTCGTCAGCAAAGGACCGATCCATCTGAACGTCGGCGACAGGCTTCGTATCGTGCCCAACCACGCCTGCGTCGTCACCAACATGGTCGATACGGTAAACATTCTGGAGCGTGGCGAAATTTCAGCCGTCTGGCCCGTCTCGGCGCGGGGTTGCATCGTTTAACGCTGTTGTCCTGAAAAATGGCCGGCATGGATACGCGCTTGGCCAGTCGCGTTTCCCTGCCATTCAGGTTGCTACACGCGGATGATGTTCAGGCGCAAAGCGTTGACGACGGCTTGCGTTCGCGTGGAGCATCCGAGTTTCTTCACCGCCATGTTGATGGACGTGCTGACCATATGTTCCGACAGGTCGAGGATACGGGCGATTTCGCTGCTTTTCTTGCCGCCGGCCGTCAGCTTGAGGCAGTCCAGCTCGCTCTGTGTGAATTCCACGGGCCGGTGTTTTTCTTTCAGCGTGAGTTGCGAGAGACGGTCATAGATATGCGTGGCGATGAAGAGAAGCTGCGCCAACTCGCCGGCGCTGAAATTTCGTGTTCCGGAGATCGACATGGCGCCGCGCCCGCCGGCGGCATCGTGAACGGGGAAATAAGCGCCTTTCCCCATCCCGTATTGCTGGAACAGGCCGATGACGGCAGACTTCTTGTTTTCCTCGCGACTGGCGTTGATCGCCTCGACGTCATAATTGAACGGCCGCGTCGATCGGAGCATGCGCCGAATGACCGGGCTGTCGATCAGGAGGTTGTGCGCGTCGTAATACTCGACCATTTCCGCCGGCCAGTTGGTGATGATCTTCGTTGCGCCGATTTCAATGATATCGACAGTGGGCAACGTCAAAACCAGGAAGGCATTCATGCCGAGATCCCGGACAAGCCCTTTTATGTATTTGAAGACCTCGTAGTGGGTGTTGAAGCCCGCGGCAACGTCCTCAATCAGATCGATCCGAGCCTGCAGTTTCATTCGCAACCCCCACTTGGCAATCCAAGCTCTTCGACATTGCGGCCAATCCGGTGCTACGGCCGAAGCTGCATCCCATCTGCGTTCACCACAAAATAGCTGCACCGCAGCATGCAACCGAAACGCGTTCCGATCAAGGGCGTCATGTACCCGAAGGGTGATGATGCGAAGGCGAGGTGGTTAAAAACTGGTAAACGACGTTCCCGATTTCATTGCGCGAAAACGGCAGGAATCAGGTTCGTTGCCTTTTACGAAGGGTGATGTGACCGATACGCCCTGCAGGAGCTTAAATCTCTTAACCTGTTATTTTATATGGATATTCCTTCCCGAAAACTTCGCGCTTCCAGCCCGCATCAGGCGATCGATCCGGTTAACAGATACTTTAGCAATTCGGCGTATTTCTTACATTCGGAAGGTTCACGCGGTTGTAGTGTTCAGAGCGGGTATCGCTCTCATTTTGAGTGGAGAAGATGGCATGATGGGAATGGCACTCGGCTTTGAATCCGGCGCGAAGGCCATTCTGGCTGCGATGAACAAGTCGCAGGCAATCATCGAGTTCGATCTTTCCGGCAAGATTCTCAAAGCAAATGCCAACTTCTGCGCAGCGCTCGGTTACGAGGCATCGGAAATCATCGGCCAGCATCATCGCATGTTCGTCGATCCGGCCGAAGCGCTGTCCCCGGACTATCGCGAATTCTGGGCGCGACTGGCGCGCGGCGAATTTGACCGGCGCCAGTACAAGCGGATTGGAAAGGGGGGCAGGGAAATCTGGATCGAAGCCTCCTACAATCCGGTGTTCAGCGGCGGCAAACCCTTCAAGGTCGTCAAATTCGCAACCGATATCACGGCGCAAAAACTGAAGGCGGCCGAGGAAACCGGCAAGCTCGATGCCATTTCCCGTGCCCAGGCTGTCATCGAATTCACGCCGAGCGGCGAGATCCTGACCGCGAACCAAAATTTCCTCTCGACGCTGGGTTATCAGCTCGGCGAAATTCAGGGCCGGCACCATTCGCTATTTTGCGAACCGGCTTATGCGAAGAGTGAGGCGTATCGGCAATTCTGGCCGCGTCTGGCGGGTGGCGAATTCCTGGCTGACGAGTTTCTCCGTATCGGAAAGGGTGGGAAGCGGGTTCATATTCAGGCGTCCTACAATCCGATTTTCGATATGAACGGCAAGGTGTTCAAGGTCGTCAAATTTGCGACCGACGTCACCGGGCGCATCAACAATGTCGATCAGCTCGCGGAAGCCCTCCAGGCCCTCTCGGGCGGGGATTTGATGCAGCATATCGATACCCCCTTCATTCCCACGCTGGAGAGGCTCCGGACGGATTTCAACGGCGCTGCCGAAAAACTGCGTTCGGCCCTGCAGACGGTGGCGGAAAATGCCGGTGCGATCGCGGCCGGTGCGCAGCAGATTCGCACCGCATCGGACGATCTTGCCAGAAGAACCGAACAGCAGGCGGCCTCCGTCGAGCAAACCGCGGCGGCGCTTGAGGAAATCACCACCACGGTTGTCGATTCCAGCCGTCGGGCCGACGAAGCTGGATCGCTCGTCCGGCAGACGCGGGAGAATGCGGAACATTCCGGGACGATCGTCCGTGGCGCCGTCGATGCCATGGGCCGGATCGATTCGTCATCCGCGGAAATCTCCAATATCATCGGCGTCATCGATGAGATTGCCTTCCAGACCAATCTTCTGGCGCTGAATGCAGGCGTGGAAGCCGCCCGTGCCGGCGAGGCCGGAAAGGGCTTTGCCGTCGTGGCGCAGGAGGTGCGGGAGCTTGCCCAGCGCTCTGCCAAGGCGGCCAAGGAAATCAAAAGCCTGATCACGGCATCAAGCAGCCACGTGAAAGGCGGCGTTTCGCTGGTGGGGGAAACGGGTACGGCGCTCGGCGTGATCGTCTCCCAGGTCCAGCAGATAAACACCAATGTCTCGGCGATCGTCGAAGCCGCCAAGGAGCAGTCCCTCGGGCTGAAGGAGATCAATACCGCTGTTAATACCCTGGATCAGGGAACGCAGCAGAATGCGGCCATGGTCGAGGAAGCGACGGCCGCGGCGCATAGCCTGGCGAAGGAAAGCGATGCGCTGTTCCGTCTGGTGGGCCAGTTCAACATCGGAAATCACAACGCCGCCCCGACATCGCGACCGGTCGCGGCGACCGCGCCATCCCGGCGCCTCGAAACCCCAGCGAGACGCGTGGCCGCCAAGGTGACCGCCGCCTTCCACGGCAACGCCGCCGTAGCCGGCGATGCCTGGGAAGAGTTCTGATACAGGGGCCGGGGCTCGGGGTTTCATAACAGGTCGCCCGCCACGCTCTTCCAAGCTTGAAGCCACATGAAAGATTGATGATGTTTTTTGACGAAGATCACGAAGCCGTCGAAGCTGCGGAGCTGACAAAGCAAACGCTTGTCGACACACAGGCGAGGATGGGCGTGATGCTCGACCTCATGCCGATGGGCCTGCTCATTCATACAAGGCAGGGGATCATTTTCGGAAATCAGGAAGCCGCGCGCCTCCTGCAGGTGCCGCAGGATGAGGTTGTGGGTAGGCATTTCCTCGATTTTCTGACGAACCATGCCGACGAAGCCGCCCGGCAGATGGAAGATGCCTTTGACGGCCTGATCGGCGCGAAACCGACAGAAGCGGAACTGCGGCCTGTCGACGGCGGGGCGCGGACGATCAAGCTGATCGCGGGCGCTTTGCCTTGGGAAGGCAATCCCGTCGTGCAGTTGCTTTTGCAGGATATTACCGATCTGAAAGCCATCCAGGATCGGTTGCACCGGCTTGCCGTGACCGATGAACTGACCGGCGCGTTCAATCGCCGCCACGCATTTTCCGTTGGCCGCGCATTGTTCGACAAGGAGAAGGCCGCGCATCGCGGCATCGCCGTGGCGATCCTGGATGTGGACCACTTCAAGCTCGTGAACGATACCTATGGTCATTCCGCCGGGGACGCCGCCCTGAAGACGCTGACGCAATCCATCCACGAAATCCTTGGCGTCGGGGCGTCGCAGGACCTCACTTTCGCGCGCGTCGGCGGGGAGGAGTTCATGATCCTCTTTCCGGTCATGGCACCGGAAGCGGTGCTCGATATTTGCGAACGTATCAGACGCGAGATCGAGCAGCGGCCGGTTCTTTCCGGGGCGGGTACCTTCCGGATAACGGCTTCCATCGGCGTGACATTGCAGGGAGAAGTGGATCCCTCTTTCGATGCCCTCTATTCCAACGCCGACCGGGCGCTTTACGAGGCCAAGTCGACCGGTCGAAACCGTGTCTGCTGGGATGAGGCAACACCAAAACCGCTTCAACAGGCGATGGGATACTGAATCTCGACCGCGCTATCGCAAATGCCTCGTTTGGCTCTTTGATCCCCCTGCATTCCCCCGAATTTCCCTCCCGTAAGGTCGTTGCAGAAACAGGCCTTGCGGCATCTCGACCGGAGCCGCCGATCCGCCGAAGGAAGATCGATAATCTGTGCGCTTGCTTGTCGGATCGGCAGGTATAAGAGAGGCTGTGTGGATATGGCGGCAGGCGGTTGATGGAACGGGTTGCAATTATCGGAGGCGGGCCGGCGGGCCTGATGGCGGCGGAGGCCCTGACATCTTCGGGATATGACGTCACCGTTTACGAAGCCATGCCGACGGTCGGCCGGAAATTCCTGCTGGCCGGGAAGTCCGGCCTCAACATTACCCATTCCGAGGATTCCGATCGTTTCCTGTCAAGGTTCGGTGCCGCCAGCGGTCGTCTCGGACCGGTTATCGAGGCGTTTCCGGCAGCTGAGGTACGGGCCTGGGCGCAGGCGCTGGGCACCGAAACGTTCGTCGGCTCCTCGGGCCGGGTCTTTCCGGTGGCGATGAAGGCGTCGCCATTGTTGCGTGCCTGGCTGCGGCGCCTGGAAGGGCAGGGCGTGAAAATCCTGACCCGGCATCGTTGGGCAGGCTTTGCCGGCAATGGCTATCTCTTCCAGACACCGCACGGCGAAAAGGTGGTCGAGGCCGATGCCGTCCTTCTGGCGCTCGGTGGCGCGAGCTGGCCGCGGCTCGGCTCGGATGCCGCCTGGGTGCCGTGGCTGCGGGAGCGGGGCATCGAAATCGCCGACCTGCGTCCCGCCAATTGCGGGTTCGACGTCGACTGGAGCGAGCCCTTCCGGGCGCGGTTTGCGGGCGTGCCCGTCAAGTCCGTTGTCGCCACGACCGAAGCCAGGGCCATCCCCGGAGAGTTCGTGATATCGCGGCATGGCATCGAGGGCAGCCTCATCTACGCCCATGCCGCCAGTCTTCGGGACCGCCTCGAGAACAGCAGTTCCGCCGACCTGATGCTTGACCTCATGCCGGGCCGGACGCTGGCTCGCCTGGTGCAGGACCTTGCAAAACAGGACGGCAAGGCAAGTTTCTCCAACCGGTTGCGCAAGGGGGCCGGCATCGACGGCGTCAAGGCCGCTCTGCTGCGTGAGTTCTCGACCGATGCCGATCGCCACAATCCGCAAAGGCTGGCCGGCCTGATCAAGCATCTTCCCCTGCCGGTCGTTCGGCGCCGACCGATCGCCGAGGCCATCTCGTCGGACGGTGGCGTACGCTGGAGCGCGATCGATGACAGCTACATGCTGAAGGCGCTGCCGGGACTCTTCGTCGCCGGCGAGATGATCGACTGGGAAGCGCCGACCGGCGGTTACCTGCTCACCGCCTGTTTCGCCACCGGGCGGGCCGCGGCGGCAGGGGTCGAACGCTGGCTGGCGCGTTGAGGGCGATCGGGTCCTTCGTCAGCTCAATTGATCGACAGCAGCAATGACGCCCCGCAGTTCGGCCAGGCCCTTCAGCCGGCCGATGCAGGAATAGCCGGGATTGACCTTCTTCTTCTGGTCGTCGATCAGCAAATGGCCGTGGTCGGGGCGCATGGGAATGACGCAATCCGTCCGCCCCTTCACCTGCCGTCGCCTTTCCTCGCGACGCAGCACCGAAATCAGCGAGACCATGTTGACGTCGCCGGCCAGATGTTCGGATTCGACGAAGGACCCGTCCGGCTCCTTCGTGACGTTGCGCAAATGCGCAAAATGGATGCGATCGGCAAAACGCTCCGCCATGGTGACGACGTCGTTGTCGGAGCGCGAGCCATAGGATCCGGCGCAGAGCGTGATGCCGTTGGCTGGATCGTCAACGGCGTCGAGGATCGTCTGCACGTCATCGGGTGTCGAGACGACACGCGGTAGGGCGAACAGCGAAAAGGGCGGATCGTCCGGATGGATGGCGAGCTTTACGCCGTTTTCCGCTGCGACGGGAACGACTTCCTTCAGAAACTCGACGAGATTGGCGCGCATGTCGTCGGCGGTCAGCCCGTCATAGGCCGCGATATGGCCGCGGATCGTTTCGCGCGTATGGCTGTCCTCGCCGCCGGGAAGGCCGGCAATGATGTTCTTTTCCAGCGTCAGGATTTCGCTTTCGCTCTTTGCGTCCAGCCGCGTGCGCGCAGCCTCGATGAGGGAGGCGTCGTAGGCGGCCTCAGCGTCCCGCCGTTTCA
Organism: Hyphomicrobiales bacterium; assembly: GCA_900472785.1. GTDB lineage: Bacteria > Pseudomonadota > Alphaproteobacteria > Rhizobiales > Rhizobiaceae > Pararhizobium. Next base: position 38,483 of record UCJH01000039.1, read on the forward strand.
GCACGAAGACGTCATAGGCGACGAAATCGACCATGTCGAAGCGCAGCGCATAGCCGCCGGCTTCGGTCGGAAACATCAGGTTCGTGCGGGTCCAGTCGACCACGGGCATGAAATTGTAGCAGACGACGGGCACGCCGCTTTTGCCGAGATTGGCAAGGCTGGTTTTCCAGGCGTCGAGTGTGCGCCGGAAATGGGCGTCGCGCAGTTTCAATGACGAGCCGACGGGAATGGATTCGCAGACGGCCCATTGCATCCCGGCTTTTCGGATCAACGCCCAGCGTTCGGCAATATCGTCCGGCGTCCAGGCGCGGCCGTCATAGATATGATGCAGGGCCGTGACGACGCCGTGCGCACCCGCCTGCCGCGCATCGGACAGCGTGACTGGATCTTCGGGGCCAAACCATCGCCAGCTTTCAAGCATCTCAACGTTCCTTATATGTTTTAATGTAGGGCAATAAATGGATTTATGAGGAATAAATCAAGATATCTGCATTGATCAACCTCTTATGTTGGACATATAAATCTGCCGGAGGCGCAGCAGGGATCAGGCAGGTATGGAAGACGGCGGGCGGGCATCGGCGGTGGATGGCATGGTCCAGCATATTCGCGGCCTGATCCGGGATCGGGGGATGACCGTTGGCGACGTCCTGCCGAGCGAAGGCGAGCTTGCCGTTATGTTCGATGCCAGTCGCAACACGGTGCGCGAGGCCTTCCGGACGTTGAAAGCCTACGGCGTCGCCGAATCGCGCCAGAAGGTCGGAGCGGTGCTGACCGATCAGCATCAGACGGCGATGCGCGATCTCTTCTCCTTCGCGATGGACATATCCGTCGATGCATTCCGCGATATTCAGGGCTATCGGCGGCTGACGGAAATGAATCTCTTCGATCTTCTGGACGGCCGGATTAGCAAAGACACCCTGTCCGAGATGGATGCGCTCAATGCCAGTATCGGCAAGGCAACGACGCCGGAGGAAGCGTCGGACCTCGATTTCCAGTTTCACAGGCTGATGGTCGAGGCGGCCGGCAATCGTACCCTGTCGGAGACCTATGGCATGTTGAAACCGGTTATCCGCCGACTGATGCTGGCTGGCAAGTCACAGCGTCTCGCGCTGGAAGGTGTGGTGGCGGAGCATGCGGACATCGTCCAGGCGCTGCGCAAGGCCGACCGGATCGCTTTCGTCTATCATATGAACCGGCATCTCGACGCTGGGCTGGAATTCATTCCAACGGCCGGCAGGGGCGATGCCGGAAGCAATACCGGCATGGAGGAGGGGCGATGAAAGAATTTCAGGGCAAGATCGCGCTGGTCACCGGAACCACCGGCATCGGTCGCGCGGTGGCATTGCATCTGGCCCGCCAGGGTGCCTCGGTGGCGGTGCTGGGAATAGACGTCGCGGCCAATGCGGCCCTGCAGGACCTTGGAGTAGCCGAAGCTCTGGCTCTCGTCGTCCTCCATGCGGATGTTTCGGTGCCGGATGAGGTTCACGTCGCGATGTCGACGGCAATCGCACGCTTCGGTGGGCTGGACATCATCGTCAATTCCGCCGCCGTGCATCCCTACGGGACTGCGGAGACCACGTCTTTTGAAGCCTTCATGCGCTGCATGGCGGTCAATGTCGGATCGATCCACCTGACGGCGGAATTCGGCGTGCCGGAGATGCGCAAGCGTGGCGGCGGCGTCATCGTCAACTTGTCCAGCGTGCAGGGCCATGCCTGCCAGAGCGGTGTGTCGGCCTATGTCGCCTCGAAAGGCGCAATCCATGCACTGACACGGGCCATGGCGCTTGATTTCGCGGCCGATCGCATCCGTGTGGTCTCGATCAGCCCGGGCTCGGTACGCACGCCCATCCTCGAACTTGCCGCCCGCACTTTCGAGGGGCCGGAAGCCGACATCGAATCCGTGTTCCAGCGGTTCGGTGCCGCGCATCCGCTCGGCCGCATCGGCGAGCCGGAAGAGGTGGCGGCGCTGGCCGCTTTCCTGGCCTCCGACAAGGCAGGCTTCATCACCGGTTCCGATCACCGCATCGACGGTGGCCTGACGGCCGGAATCGGCGTGCGATAAAGGCTTATGAGGAAACCAAATGACCACGATGAAACGCAGCCAGATCAACGACATCATCCGCAGGAGCGAAGCCTTCATGCGCAACTTCGGCTATATCCTGCCGCCTTTTTCGCGCTGGTCGCCCGCAGACATGGTGGCGCGAAAGGCTGAAATTGCCGGGATCACCGGTGCCGGACTCGGCTGGGACATCACCGATTTCGGGCTGGGGGATTTCGCAAGCAGCGGTCTTTTCCTGTTCACCACGCGCAATGGCCGCGTCAGCGACCTCAAGCAGGGTCGCGGCATGCTTTATGCGGAAAAGGCGATGATTTCCCGCAAGGATCAGGTGACGCCAATGCATCGGCATGACCTCAAGGCGGAAGACATCATCAACCGTGGCGGCGGCACGCTGGTGATCGAGCTTTTCGGCGATACCGGCGGCCTCTGCGACCGCCGGAAAGGCGTCACGGTTGCAACGGACGGTATCGTGCAGAGATTTCCGCCCGGCCACCGGCTGCGGCTGTCTCCCGGCGAAAGCGTGACGCTGATGCCGGGCGATTGGCATGCTTTCTGGGCGGAAGAGGCGGATGTCTTCGTGGCGGAAGTCTCGACCGTAAACGACGATGCGCTCGACAATATTTTCGAAGACCCGCGCGTATCGCGATTTTCAGGCATCGAAGAGGACGAGGATCCCGTCCATCTTCTTGTTTCGGATTATGAAACCTGGCTTCGGTAGCCGGATTCTCCTGACAACTCAGTCTGCGTGGGCAGTCGATCGCGCCTGAACGGTCAAGGCGGCAAAACCGCTGACCACGATCTCGGCATCGTGCGGTATGGCGATGGCGCCGCAGAGGCTGCCTGTCGTGATGATCTGGCCGGCCGGGATCGGTTGCGTCAACGCGTTGGCGAAGGCGAGCAGTGGAGCGACGGGATCGACGAACGGATGTTTGCAAGGTTCGGTGAAAAGGCTTTTGTCATTTGTGACGATGGTCAGCGGATAGCTCAAATCCGGCTCGATCAGGGCGGCGTCCAGTTCGTCGCCCACCAAATAGCCGGCATTGGCCAACCGGTCGGCCAGGAACAGCAGCGGCTGCGACTTGCTGCCATCATCCAGGCGATGGGCAAGAAATTCGATGCCGGCGCGAATGGCGGAAACGTGCTCGAGCACGCTCGCCCGCGTGTAACCATCCGGACCGCGTGGCGTCAGGGGCGTGCCGAGCACGAAGCAGATTTCCACTTCGACGGCATCGATCAGAGGACGCTCGAACGTCGTTTTGCTGTCATCGGAAGACCTGGTGATATGCGCCATCGGCGCGGAGACCGACGTGCCGTCGGGCCGAATGGCCACCTTGTAGCCGCCGACTGTCCAGCCGTTCAGCGTCAGGGTTTCATGCTGGATGGCAATGGCCTGCGCATTGCTGACGGGAACGGGGAGGGATGCGGATGTCAGCCGCCGGCCGCTCTGGTCGGCGTCGGAAAGCAGGCGGGCGAGTTCGGTCGTGTCGGCGGCGGCTGTCATGGGGGCTCCTTGCGGAAATGGATGCGGGTTTCCCTTTCGATCATAAACGGCACAAAAGGAAAACCCCGGAGCCGAGGTTCCGGGGTTTCCTTGCGCGCAACCGGGAGAAAAGTTACGCAGCCTGAACCTTGCGGGCGACGCGGGCCCATTCGGGAATCCAGGTACCATGGGCGGCGAGCAGGTCATCGGTCAGCGACCAGATCTGGTCGAGATCGAGTTCGGCCGCCGTGTGCGGGTCCATCATCGCGGCATGATAGAGATGCTCGCGATTCTCGGTCATCAGGGCCGCGACCGTCAGTTCCTGCACGTTGATATTGGTGCGGATGAGGGCCGTCAGCTGCGGCGGCAGGGCACCGATGAAGGTCGGCTGGATGCCGTTTTCATCGACGAGGCAGGGCACTTCGGCAGCGCAATTGTCCGGCAGCGAGGTGATGCAGCCATTGTTGCGCAGGTTGCCGTAGATGACCGAAGGTTCGCCTGTCCAGACCGAGTTCATGATCGAGGAGGCATATTCCTTCGACTGAGCGACCTCGATCTTGTCGGCCGTGCGGTAGGCCGCTGCCTCGCCCTTCCATCGCTCGACCTGCTCGATGCAGCGCTTGGGATACTCGTCGAGCGGAATGCCGAACTTCTCGATCAGGTCCTCGCGGCCGTCCTTGATGAAATAGGGCGTGTATTCGGCGAAATGCTCCGAGCTTTCGGTGACGAAGTAGCCGAGACGGGTGAGCATCTCGTAGCGCACCTTGTTGGGGCAGCGCGGGTTCCAGGTCGGTTTCGGCGCACGTCCCTCGCGGTAACCGCGCACCAGATCCGGATAGAGATCGCGGTAGGAGCCGTCGGGCTGGCGATGTTCGAATTTCAGGTAGAAGGCCATGTGGTTGATGCCGGCCGAGCGGTAGCGGATTTCCTCGTAGGGAATGTCGAGATCATGTGCCAGTTCCATCGCCGTGCCCTGGACAGAATGGCAGAGGCCGACCTGCTTGATCTTGGGATACTTTTCCGAGATCGCCCAGGTGTTGATTGCCATCGGGTTGACGTATTGCAGCAGGATCGCCTCGGGGCAGACCTGCATCATATCCTCGCAGATCGACCAGAGATGCGGCACGGTGCGCAGGCCGCGCATGATGCCGCCGACGCCGAGCGTATCGGCGATCGTCTGGCGCAGGCCGTATTTCTTCGGCACTTCGAAATCGGTGACGGTACAAGGCTCGTAGCCGCCGATCTGGAAGGCGACGACGACGAAATCAGCGCCGTCGAGCGCTTTGCGCTGGTTGGAATGCAGCTCGATGGTGGCCTTGGCGTCCAGCGTCGAGATCAGCTTGCGCACGACGACTTTGCTTTCCTCCAGCCGTTGCGGGTTGATGTCCATCAGCGCGATCTTTGCGCCTGATAGGGCCGGACGCTGCAGCACGTCGCCGATGATGTTCTTCATGAAGACGGTCGAGCCGGCGCCGATGAAGGTGATCTTGGGTTGTCTCGTCATGATATGCCTCTTGTCTGTCAGTTACGCGGCTACGTCGAAGGCGGCGCGGACGAGCCGTTCGGTGTAGGCAGTCTTGGGATGGGTCAGGACGTCTTCGACCGGGCCTTCTTCAACGATCTTGCCGTGCTGCATCACCACCACCCGGTGGCAGAGCGCGCGCACGACTTTCAGATCGTGGGAGATGAAGAGATAGCTCAGTCCTTTGTCGTCCTGCAGCTTGCGCAGCAGGTCGATGATCTGCGCCTGCACCGAGAGATCGAGCGCCGAGGTCGGCTCGTCGAGCAGGATGAATTCCGGCTCCATCGCTATCGCGCGGGCAATGGCGATGCGCTGGCGTTGGCCGCCGGAGAATTCGTGCGGGAAGCGCGACAGGATGTTGTTGGGCAGGCCGGCGCTGTCCAGCGCCTCCTTCACCCGTTCCAGTCGCTCGGTGCGGTTCGTGCCGAGCCTGTTGACGATCAGGCCTTCTTCGATGATCTGGCCGACCGACATGCGCGGGTTGAGCGAGGAGAACGGGTCCTGAAAAACGATCTGCATGCGCGAACGCAGCGGTCGCATCTCCTCGCGGGACTTCTTCTCGATCGACTGGCCGTCGAACAGGATTTCACCCCCGTCGGCGGTCAGCAGCTTCACCAGCGCCTGGCCAAAGGTGGTCTTTCCGGAACCGGATTCACCGACGAGGCCGAGCGTCTCGTGTCGGTGGAGCTTGAGGCTGAGGCTGTCGACCGCGACGAGTTCCTTCAGCTGCGGCCGGAAGAAGCCGCCGTGCTTGAGCATGAAGGAAACGCGGACGTCACGGCCCTCCAGAATGGCGGCGGAATCGACCGGCATCGGATTGGCCATGCCCTTCGGCTCGGAGGCGAGCAGATGGCGGGTATAAGGATGCTGCGGATCGGCAAACAGCGCCTTGGTGGTGTTGTGCTCCTTCACCTCGCCGTTCTGCATCACATAGACATAGTCTGAAAACTGCTTCACCACCGTCAGGTCGTGGGTGATCAGGATCACCGCCATGCCGAGCTTTTTCTGCAGGTCGCGGATCAGGTTGAGGATCTGCGCCTGCACGGTGACGTCAAGCGCGGTCGTCGGCTCGTCTGCGATCAGCACGTCCGGGCTGTTGGCCAGCGCCATGGCGATCATGATGCGCTGGCGCTGGCCGCCGGACAGCTGGTGCGGATACTGGTTGAGGCGGGCTTCGGGGTCGGGAATCTGCACCTGCCGCAAAAGCTCCAGCGTGCGTTCGGTCGCCTGCGCGCGGCTCATTTTCTGGTGGACGCGGATTGCCTCGATGATCTGCGCGCCGATCGTATAGACCGGGTTAAGCGAGCTCATCGGCTCCTGGAAGATCATCGAGATGCGGTTGCCGCGCAACGCCCGGCGCTGGCGGTCGGAGAATTTCAGCACGTTCTTGCCGTCATAGGCGATGCTGGAGCGGTCGGATACGCTGGCGCGTTTGGTCAAAAGGCCCATGACCGTGCGGGCGGTCACGGATTTTCCGGAGCCGGATTCGCCGACGACGGCGATGGTCTCGCCACGATAGAGCTGGAACGAGACGTCCTTGACGGCATCGACGGTGCCGTGCTCGACCTTGAACTTTACGCCGACATGACGGGCGTCGATGATCGGCGTGCCAACGGCTGCAGCGTGGTCGTGGCGCTGTTCCGGCGCAAGCAGTGTGATGTCGGTAATGGCCATGGACGTCTCCTCAATACGGGTCGACCGCGTCGCGCAGGCCATCGCCCAGCGCATTGAACGCAAAGACGGTGATCAGCACGAAGCCGACGGGGGCGAGGATCCACGGATAGGACCCGATGACGGAATAGGTGGCAGTGTCCTGCAGCATCAGGCCCCAGGAAATCAGCGGCGGCTTTACCGCGAAACCGAGGAAGCCGAGGAAGGATTCAAGCAGGACGACGATCGGAATGGCCAGCGTCACAGACACGATCACATGGCTCATGACGTTGGGGAAGATATGCTGGAAGATGATGCGCCGGTCGGTGGCACCGATCGCCATCGCCGCCCGCACATAGTCGATGCGGGCGAGCGCCAACGTCTTGCCGCGCACCTCGCGCGACATCTGCGCCCAGCCGAGCGCCGACATGACGAAGATGACGAAGGCGAGGAAGACATTGGTCGGCGCCGTCACCGGGATCAGCGAGGTCAGCGCCAGATAAAGCGGCAATTGCGGAAAGGCGAGAACCAGTTCGACGAAGCGTTGCATCCAGGCATCGAAGCGCCCGCCGAAATAGCCCGAGACCATGCCGACCGTCGTGCCGACGACGGTGACGATGAACACGACCGTCAGCGCGATCATCAGCGAAACCCGCGAACCGTAGATGATCCGCGACAGCACATCGCGGCCGAATTTGTCGGTGCCGAGAAAATTGACCGGCGTGCCGTCGGTCGCGCCGAAGAAATGGCGCTCGGTCGGGATCAGGCCAAAGAGCCTGTATTTGAAACCCTTGACGAAAAAGCCGAGATCGAGAGGATTGGCATAGTCCGGACCGACGATCGGCTGGAAGGTAATCGGGTCGAGCTCGGTACCTTCGCCGATCTTGTAGGTCCGCGGCCAGACGAGGCTGCCTTCCTGATCGGTGATGCTGATCGCCTGCGGCGGCGCAAAGCCGACGCCCGTCAGCTTCGGATCGACCGGTGAAAAGAATTCGGCGAAGATCGTCATGATCATCAGCAGGCAGACGAGGACGAGGCCGATCATGCCGGTCCAGGACCGCTTCAGCCGGCGCCAGACCAGCGCCAGATAGGTCTCGTTTTCGCGGTGCGGCGCCGGTACCGGGACGATGGCGGTTGCGTGAGCGTCGGCTTTCATGCGTGTGCTCCTCCACCCAGGCGGACACGCGGATCGAGCAGCGCCAGGAGCATGTCGGCGATGATGTTGCCGACGATGAGCGTGGCGGAAAGGACCAGCATGAAGGTCGCGGTAACGTAGACATCGCCGACCCACATCGAACCGACGATCGCAGGGCCGACGGTCGGCAGGGCGAAGATGATCGCGGTCTCGATCTCGCCGGTCAGCATATAGGGCAGCACGACGCCCTGGTACATGACGAGCGGATGCAGCGCATTGGGAACGGCGTGATGCAGGATGACCTTGCGTTCGGAAAGTCCCTTGGCGCGCGCGGTTTCGACATATTGGGCGTTCAGCGTATCGAGCAGATTTCCGCGCATGACCCGCATATTGTAGGCGAGCCCGCCGAATGTGGCGATGGCGATCACCGGCCAGACATGTTTCAAGAGATCGACGAACTTGTCCCAAGACCAGGGTGCGCCGCCATATTTTGCGGAATGGAAACTGTTGATCTCGGTGACGTTGAAATGGAAGACCAGGATATAGACGATGATCAGCGCCATCAGGAAGCGCGGCACCGTCATGCCGAGGAACGAGATGCCGGATAAAAGGCTGTCGACCCAGGTATATTGATGGGTTGCCGCCAGAATGCCGAAGGTGATGCCGATTACCGAAGCGAGAATGTGGCAGACGAGTGCCAAGGCCAGCGTACGGGGCAGGCGTTCACCGACGACGTCGGCCACCGGCTTGTTATAGTAGAGGCTATGGCCGAAATCGCCACGCGTCACGATACCGGTGATCCAATTGACATATTGCAAGGGCAGCGGCTTATCGAGCCCGTTGGCGACGGCATAGGCTTTCGCCTGAGCATCGGCCTCCTCGAAGGAGGCGCCGCCCTGGTTGATCATCTGCGAGCGGATGTAGTCGCTGTAGTCGCCCGGCGGCGCCTGGATGATCGCGAAGGTGACCACGCTCAGGACGAAGAGTACGGGAATGGCGGATGCGATGCGCACAAGCAGAAATCGGAACATGGCTGTTGGGTTCTCTTCTTGTGTTCGAGGTTCTTCCCTCCGGCCGCAGGAGATACGGCCGGAGGGATATTTGGGGATCAGTTGATCGGGCCGTTTTCACCCGTCTTGCCCGGCAGCTGCTGCGGGAAAAGTTCGTAGTCTCCCTGCTTGTCGGCCGCCACGTACATGCGTTCGCGGATCACTGTATCTTCCGCCCAGTTGAACATGAAGATCGGTGCGCCGACCGGAACATTCGAGAAGCGCTTGTTGATGATCAGCGCGCCGGGATATTCGGTCAGGCCGACCGTGTCGACATTTTCCGTCGCGATCTTCTGGTACTGTTTCATCAGGTCGGAGCGCTCGGCATTGTCCTGCGATGCGATGAACTTGTTGACGATGCCGACAAGGTCCTTCTCGTAGGGCAGGAAATCGACCGAGCCGTCCTTGCCGGCCCGATGATGCCAGCTGGTGCGGGGACCTGTTGCGGCGAGCTGCGTGGTGTTCTGCACCACCGATGTCAGGTCCGGATCGTTGCGGCGGATCGTCCAGTCGAACTGGCCGGCATAATGCGCATTGTCCTTCTTGACTCCGTCGAGCGCATTGAGCGTCACCTTCAGGCCGAGCTGTTCCATCTGGCCGATCACGCCTTCCGCAAGATTGCGGTCGGTGCCGTAGTCGCTGTTGCTCAAAAGCAGGATCTGGACGTCCTGGCCGCCTTCCGTTTCCGCCGGGAAGTTCACGAAGCCGTTGCCGTCCGTGTCTTTCAGGCCGACCTTTTCGAGAAGCGACTTTGCGCCTTCAAGGTCGAACGGATAGTAGACGGTCGATTGACGGTCGTAGAAGCTCGTGCCGGATGACAGGCCGCCCGGATAGATCGCCGTGAACGGACCCTTGACCAATGAATCGCCGATCTTCTTGCGGTCGAGCGCCATGGTGACGGCCTTGCGGAAGTCCGTGTTGCGGTTCAGTTCCCGGACTGCTGCCCCGCGCGCGTCGGGTTCGCCCCATCCGTTGGCGGAGAGGTTCATGCGCAGATTGTAGCCGATCAGGCGGGCGCCGAAGGCAAGCCGGGCCGGTGCCTCTTCAGACGCGGCGCGCTTAAGCGATTCGACGAAGTTTTCGGGTTGTTCCAGGTTTGAGAAGTCGCCGGACCCTGCAATCGCCTGCACGTCGCGGTCTGCCCAGGTCGAGAGCTTGTAGTGCATCTCGTTGAGATAGGGCAGCTGGCGGCCGTCCTCGTCGACCTTCCAATAATAGGGGTTGCGACGCAGGACGATGATGTCGTCCGGGCGGTACGAGACCGGGACCCAGGCTCCCATGACCGGAATGTTCATGTATTCCGCCGGAAAACCGTTCTTGTACTGGTCGTAGGTGAATTCCTTGGCGTATTTCGGATGCTTGGTCTTCAGGATATGGGCTGGCCCCGGGCAGAAGGTGCCGTAGGCCATCGAATAGAGATACTGACGCGGGAAGGCTTCCTTGAAGGTCCATTCGACCGTGTTGGCGTCGATGGCTTTCAGAGTGGTGCCTTCACCGAAGGTTTCCGGTGTCGCGCCATTGAGCGGCGAGACGTTGGGATCGACGACGTTGTCGTCCCAATAGAACATCACGTCATCGGAGGAGAACGGCACGCCGTCGGACCACTTCGCACCTTCGACCAGATGCATGGTCAGCTTGTGGCCGTCCTCGGACCATTCCCAGCTTTTGGCGAGGTTCGGTAGCGGCTCCACGTCGCTGGCTTCGACCTGATAGAGCGGTGCGGTGCGCGTCAGGCATTCGGACATTGCGATGTCGATGCCGCCCCAGCCTTGCGTCTGGCCGGCCGAATAGTTCCAGCCTTCAGGACGGCCGCCGATGACGTGGCGCAGGGTATCGCCGTAGACGCCGACGCCATCGGGCATGTTGCCGGTCTTGAAGACCATCGGTTCCTTCGGCAGGCGCTCGGCCACCGGCGGCAGCTTTCCGGTCTTGACGAATTTCTCCGTAACCCAATCGGGCTCGCTGTAGTTCGGCAGCGCCTTGAACTCGACGATCGAATCGCGTGGCACATAGGTAATCTTGCCCTGCGCCGGAAATGGCGGTTGTTCGGGCACGACGGTGGCCTCCGAGGCCGAGGCCTGGATGGCGAAAGCCGAGACGCCGAGCGCAAGCGCGGCCACGGTTTTCAAGTGATGAAATCTGCTCATGGTTCAATCTCTCCCTTATGCTTCTGGCCGGCCCGAATGGGGCGGCTCTCCTCCCGAAAAGCATCACGTGGTGCGGCAGTGCCGCAACCACGGTTCTTGCAGCAGCGGACAAGAAGGCCCGCGCTTGTCTCCGGAGCCGTCTCCATCGGCATCCGGCAATTCGCCGATCAGCTGGCGGCCTTCAGTTTCACCGCTTCCTTCTCGGCGCGGATCTCATCGATCGAACGGACGGCGCGGCTGGCGACACCCTTCCAGTCGCGGGTCTTCACCGTGGCCCGGGTGAGGCGATCCTTGGCGCCTTCGATCGCGTGGGCATATTGCGGCAGCCATTCAGCCTGGGCCACGACCATCTCGTCGACCATCTGCCAAACCTCCTCCGGCGTGCAGATGGCGCCGACCAGCGGATCGTGCAGGACGGCGAGTTTCAGAAGATCGAGATCGCCCGAGACGGCCGCATGGACCGACATGCGCTGGACGTTGATCGATGACATGCAGGTGGCCGCGCAGGCTTCCGGAAGCGTGATCCCGGCAACCATGTTGAGGCCGAAGCGATCGACAAAGCCGGGGCTCTCGATGATCGCATCCGATGGCAGATTGGTGATGACGCCGTTGTTCCTGACGTTGAAATGGCCGCGATAGACACGTCCCGTCTCCAGCGCCTCGAGGATATGGCTGGCATGTTCGTTGGAGCGGCGGGCCGGGTCGATCGGCTTTTTGGCATCCTCGAGGAACTGCGGGAATTCCGTCTCGAACCAATTGCGGGTTTCGGTGGAATAACGCAGATAGCCGCCGGTCTCGCCGTGGATCCAGTCGGACATGTCGATCCAGCGGGTGATTTCCTCCGGCCGCTTGCGGTACCAGGGCAGGTATTCCGACAGGTGGCCATTGCTCTCCGTCGAATAGACCCCGAAACGCTTCAAGACGTCGATGCGCAGTTTCTCCTGTTGCGAGAAGACCGGGTGCGCCTCGAAGGCAGCGACCAGTTCGTCCCTGCCGATCTTGCGGCCCTTGACCCGCACATCGACGAACCAGGTCTGGTGGTTGATGCCGGAGCAGACATAATCCAGTTCGCCATCCTTGGCGCCGAGGATTTCGGCGATCTGTTCAGCGCCGTGCTGGACGCCGTGGCAAAGACCGATGGTATCGACCTTGCCGTATTCCAGCGCCGCCCAGGTGTTCATCGCCATAGGGTTGGCATAGTTCAGGAATTTGGCGCCCGGCTCCGCCAGTTCGCGGATGTCCTTGCAGAAGTCGAGGATGACCGGGATGTTGCGCTGGCCGTAGAGGATGCCGCCGGCGCAGATCGTATCGCCGACGCACTGGTCGACGCCGTATTTCAGCGGAATGCGGATGTCGTCGGCATAGGCGCCGAGGCCGCCGACGCGCACGCAGCTGATGATGTAGCGGGCGCCGGTGATCGCCTGGCGCCGGTCGGTCGTCGCGGTGACGGTCGTCGGCAGGTTGTTGGCCGAGACGATCGTATCGAGGATCGTCTTGATCATATCGAGATTATGCTGGCTCACATCGGTCAGCGCGAATTCCACATCGCGGAACTCCGGCACGCAAAGAATATCGGTGAAGAGTTTCTTGGTGAAGCCGACGCTGCCGGCGCCGATAATGGCTATCTTGAAGCTGCTCATGCTGTCCTCGCGCTGGTCATTGTGCCGGGAGAAAAACAAACAGGGTAAAATCAGTTCACGGAATATCCGGCACTGACATGCCGATCTCCTCCCGCAACGCCCCGTCGATACCGCTCCAACCCGGCCATCTTGCTTTGTTGAGCCGCATTATGCGTATAATGCCGGACGCCACCAGAGAGGTATTGTGCTTTCATGGGTAATTCTGTGCTCAAAGAGTTGATCGAAGCCGGCCCGGTCATGCGGACGGTTTCCCTGCCGCGCGGGCGCCACAGCCTGCATACCATGCCGACCAGCACAGGCTATGAGATCCGCACCGATGCCAGCTATGACTGGGACGGGCGCAGGCGTGGGCAGACGCCGTTCACGGTGTTGCAGCACACGCTGTCAGGGGCTGGAAACCTTCGCTACGAGAATCGCAATTATCGGGTGCGCGAAGGCGAAACGCTGCTGGTGCTGGTGCCGCACAATCACCGCTACTGGCTGGAGCGGAACGGCCGCTGGGAGTTTTTCTGGATTTCCATGAACGGTGAAGAGGCCCTGCGAATTCACAGGGCGATCCTTTCGACGATCGGACCGGTGCTCAAGCTCAAGCCGGAAACCGTCGAGCATCTCGCGGATTGCACGCGAAGGCTAATCCTCGGCGGCGCCGATGCGCCGGGCAGTGCGTCGGCCATTGCCTATGAGGCGGCTATGGCGCTCTATGACGACGTTTTCGGCTCGCATCCGGTGTTCAGCCAGGAATACCGAACCATGCAGCACGTCATCGACCACATTTCCGCCAATCTGGAAAAACCGCTGCCAGTTGAGGAGATGGCGCAGATTTCAGGGTTGAGCCGTGCGCATTTCTCCCGGGTGTTCGCGGCCAGCGAAGGCATGCCGCCAGCGGAATTCGTGCTGCGCAAGCGGCTGCAGCGAGCAACCAAGCTCCTGACCAAGACGGCGCATCTTTCGGTCAAAGAGGTCTCGAGCATGTCCGGATTCGAGGATCCGAACTATTTTGCCAAGGTGTTTCGCCGCTTCTTCGGCGCCAGCCCGACAGAGTTTCGCACGACCGGCATGTATTCCAGTGTCGCGACCGGAAACCGGGTCGGCACGGATGGCGCGGATATTATGCCGGAAAACTAGGCCTGCGAAATATCAGTAAAAAAGATGCCAGGGGGTAATAAAGGCGCGCGCCAACGCCTCATCGTACTCGCGATCTTCGACCGTGTTCGGCTGTGCTTGTTTCTTCCCATAGAACGACAGGAAGTCGAAGGTTTTCACCTTTTTCTCTTTTACTGCGGGTGGTGTAAAATAACCCAGCGTCATTCCACCGTGATAAAACATAGCCTGCCTCCTGTATGTCGATGCGATGCTGCTGACCGCTTTCGCCACGATCCTGACACAATTGAAGACGCTGTCAATAGTCTATTAATTTTATGGCTTTCCACTGTTGCCGCATCGACAGCTGAAACCGCTCAGAAAAGCGAACGCCCCAGCTCGCGCGAAGCAAAGCCAGGGCGTAAAAGCAACGACGCCGGTCCGCAGACGGTTTGCCATGAGGGAAGCAATCCGCCGATGCCGCTGCGATCATGCCGGGGCACAAGGCCCCTGCATTTCCCGTTCAGTGCGGCAGCGAAATATGCGTGTGCACGCCAAGATCCGGCTCCTTGCCGGTGAGATTTGCCTTGGCCATTTCCCAGCCGAAGCGAAGCGTGCTGTTCGACGAGGCCCAGATCGCCGCATCATCGAGTTTGAGCTGCAGCATGGTCAGCGTCGGATCGTCCTTGCCGTTTTCAAACCAGGCGCTGACCATCGGCGACCAGAACTTGTCGATATGCGCGCGCGACTTGTTTTCGCTGATCAGGCCGGTAAGGCTCGCATGATAATCGTGATCCTTGCTGATCACGCAGAAACTGGCACGATCACTGGTGCGCACCGCCTTGACCAGATCGCTGTCCGACCGGGCGTAGAACCAGATCGAGTTGCTTTCCTTTTCCAGTTGCGGCGCCATCGGCTGCATGTGCTGGTCAGAGTCCTCGACGCCAAGCATGCCGGCACGGGTGTCTTCCAGAATGTCCCAGAGCTGCTGCAGGGGATCGTTTTTCGTTTTCGACAGATCGACCATGAGTATGTCCTCTTGTTGTGTGTGGATATTGATCAGGCGGCGCGGCGCTCGTGGCGGCCTTCCTCTATCTCCTCGACGATCTTCGCGACGAAAGGCTGCAAATCATCGGGATTACGGGAGGTTATGATGCCCTTGTCGGTAACGACCGCTTCATCAACCCAATTGCCGCCGGCATTCTTCACATCTGTCTTGATCGATGCGTAGGAGGTAACCTTGCGGCCACGCACGGCATCGGCATCGATCAGAAGCCACGGCGCATGGCAGATCGCCGCCACAACTTTTCCGGATTTTACGAATTCGCGCACGACGCGCATCGCATCTTCGTTGTGGCGCAAAATATCCGGGTTGATCTGGCCTCCCGGTAGGACGAGGCCGTCGAAATCCTCGACATTCACATCGCCGGCGAGGAGATCGACATCGACGCTGTCGCCCCAGTTCTTCTTGTCCCAGCTCTTGATGCTGCCGGTCTCGATCGAAGCGATCTTCACGTCGGCCCCACGCTTTTTCAGCTCGTCCAGCGGCACGCGCAGCTCGGAGCGCTCGTAGCCGTCGGTGGCGAGAATGAGGATTTTCGATTGCTTGATGGAAGGCATGACGCCAGCTCCCTTGCTTGTCTCAAAGATTGGGTTCGCCGTGTAAACGGGGCGGGGCCGACAATCGTTCCGCACCAATCGGCATTTGACTTTATGCCCATAAGAACATAACATGAACAATTATGAAGAAGTCGATGAACGAACGTTTGGCCATTCTTTCGGATGCGGCGAAATATGATGCGTCTTGTGCATCGAGCGGAACAACGAAGCGGGATTCGTCGCGTTCCGGCGGTCTTGGTTCCACCGAAGGCATGGGGATTTGCCACGCCTATGCGCCGGATGGACGCTGCATTTCGCTCTTGAAAATCCTGATGACGAATTTCTGCATCTATGACTGCGCCTATTGCATTAACCGTTCCTCCAGCAACGTCGAACGCGCCCGGTTTTCCGTCGAGGAAGTCGTCTGGCTGACGCTGGAATTCTACCGCCGCAATTATATCGAGGGGCTGTTTCTCTCCTCCGGCATCATCCGCTCCTCCGACCACACGATGGAGGAGATGGTGCGCATCGCCCGCGAGTTGCGGACAACCCATAATTTTCGTGGCTATATCCATTTGAAATCGATCCCGGAGGCCTCGCCGCTTTTGATCGAGGAGGCCGGGCTCTATGCGGATCGCCTGTCGATCAATGTCGAATTGCCGACCGATGCCGGCATCACCCGGCTGGCACCGGAAAAGCGTCCGTCCGGTATCCGCAAGTCGATGGGTGATCTACGGCTGAAGATCGAGGCGGCCAACGACGCGACCTTGCAGACCAAACGGCGCAAGCGTTTCGTGCCCGGCGGCCAAAGCACGCAAATGATCGTCGGCGCCGATGACGCCAATGACACTGTTATCCTGGGCACGAGCGCCCGGCTTTATGGCAGCTACGCGCTGCGACGGGTCTATTATTCCGCCTTCAGCCC
Source organism: Hyphomicrobiales bacterium (assembly GCA_900472785.1). Taxonomy (GTDB): domain Bacteria; phylum Pseudomonadota; class Alphaproteobacteria; order Rhizobiales; family Rhizobiaceae; genus Pararhizobium. The sequence continues at coordinate 54,769 of UCJH01000039.1, forward strand.
GATCCCGGATGCATCGAAAAACCTGCCGCTGATCAAGCCGCCGCTGATGCGCGAGCACAGGCTGTATCAGGCCGACTGGCTCTACCGGTTCTATGGCTTCGACATCAAGGAAATCACCGCCAGCCAGCCGGGCGGCATGCTTGATCTGGCCCTCGATCCCAAGCTTGCCTGGGCACTGGCCAACCGCGCCCGGTTCCCGGTCGATGTCAACACGGCGGAACGCGAAATGCTGCTGCGGGTGCCGGGGCTCGGCACCAAGGCGGTCAACGGTATCGTGTCCGCACGGCGCTACCGGCGCCTGAGGCTGGAGGATCTCGCCCGCTTGAAGGTCTCGCTGAAGAAGGTGCAGTCCTTCGTCGTCGCCGAGGGATGGTCGCCGCACCGGCTGATCGACCGGACCGATCTGCGCGCCATGTTCGAGCCGAAGCCGCAGCAGATGGCACTGTTCTGATGTGGCGCGTCACGCTGAAGGGCCGGGGCGACTTCGAGGCCTGGCAGCAGCCGGCCCGTGCCTTTCTGCAGGCAGGAACCTTGCCGCGAGACATTGACTGGGTGGAGGAGGATGGCGCGGCCGGCGATCTTTTCGCAGGGGCGCCGACCCTGGATCTGCCTCAGCCGTCCTTGCAGCAAACAGCTTTGACCGTTCCGCGGACCTTCGTGCTCTTGGCCGAAGCCGTCATCTGCCATTCCGATCCGTCGCGCTTCGACCTGCTTTACCGCCTGCTCTGGCGGCTGCAGATGGAACGCACGCTGCTCTCAATTCCCTCGGATGCCGATGTCGCACGGGCCTTCGGGCTCGAAAAATCTGTCCGGCGCGACAGTCACAAGATGAAGGCATTCGTTCGCTTCAAGGAAATCGAAGGCGCTGCCGGACAAGGCGAGCGGCGTCGCTTTCTCGCCTGGTTCGAGCCGGATCATCACATTGTCGCGCGCACGGCGCCGTTCTTCCAGCGGCGGTTCACCGACATGGACTGGATCATCGCCACACCTAAGGGCTCGTCCGCATGGGATGGGAAGACGCTGACGCTCTCGACCGAGTCGGCGGAGAATCCGATGCTGGACGATGCGACGGATGCACTTTGGCGCACCTATTTCTCCAACATCTTCAACCCGGCGCGGCTGAAGGTCAAAGCCATGCAGGCGGAGATGCCGAAGAAATACTGGAAGAACCTGCCGGAGGCCGGGCTCATTCCCGGCCTGATCGCCGGCGCCGAGGCGTCCGTCGCGGCCATGGCGGCGCGGGCTGCCAGCCAGCCGCCGCTGTTTCACGAGCGGCTGCAGACAGCGGCGGCGAATGCACCGTCCGAGGTTTCCACGGCCGTGCCGGGCACGCTCGATGCCGTTCGTGAGCAGGCGCGCAGCTGCACCCGATGCCCACTGCACTGCCGGGCGACGCAAACCGTTTTTGGCGAAGGGCCGGAGACGGCGGATGTGATGTTCGTCGGCGAACAACCGGGCGACCAGGAGGATCTGGCGGGTCGTCCCTTCGTCGGGCCGGCCGGCAAGGTGTTTGACGCCATGCTCGACGAGGTCGGGTTGGATCGGGGAGCCGCCTACGTCACCAATGCCGTCAAGCATTTCAAATACGAACCGCGCGGCAAGCGCCGTATTCATCAGAAACCGAACGTCGGTGAGGTCCAGCATTGCAAATGGTGGCTCAAGCTGGAACTGGATCTTGTCCGGCCGAAGCTGGTGGTGGCCTTGGGAGCCACGGCACTTTCAGCCCTGACCGATTCGCGCCAGCGGTTTTCGGACCTGCGGGGCACAGCCCTGCCATTCGGGCCGGACCAGACGCTCCTGGTCACGGTCCATCCCTCCTATCTTCTGCGCATTCCGGACGAAGCCCGCAAACGCGCGGAGACGGCGCATTTCCGCGACGATCTTTGCCACGCTGCCACGCTCCTTACACGCTTGCCTCAGACAACGACCAGATCGGTCGGCAGCCGGTTCATCGATTCGTGACCGGTCTGGGTAATCAGGTACTGGTTCTCGATGATCATTCCGCCGACGCCATCGACATACCAGGGCGTCTCGAAAGCCAGAACCATTCCGGGTTCGATGAGAATATCGGCATCGCGAGAGATGAAGGGCCATTCCTCGCTGCCGAGGCTGGCGCCCAGCCCATGGCCGAAATGGCCGCGTGTATAACCGGGAAAGCCGGCGTGGCCGATGGCGTCAGTGGCGGCCTTGTGCACCTCCTTCAGCCGGTTTCCCGGCCTCAGCTGTGCAAGACCCGCATCAAAGCCTTGCCGGAGCGCATCGAACAGCCGGGCCTGCAGGCGGGACGGTTCGCCGACCACGAAGGTGCGACCGGTATCCGATGTATAGCCGGCGATCAAACAGCCGACATCGACCTTGATCAGCGCGCCGGGCGCCACCACGCCACCTTTTGTCCAAGGATTTTCGCCGACGGACACATACTCCCAGGTGCCGGTGAGGTTCTGGACGCCGCGCCGGATCACTGTGGCATCGACGCCGGCTTTCCAGGCGGACGCCAGATCGTCGCGGCTTGCGCCGACCACGATCGCATCCCGCAAGGTTTCGATCCCGGCTTCGGCAAGTTCGACCGCAGTTTGCAGGCGGCCGATCTCCTGCGGCGACTTGATCATTTTGAGCCGCTGCACGAGGTTTGAAGCATCGATGAGTTCTGCGTCCGGCAGGGCGGCAGACAACAGATGAAAATCCGTGATCGACAGGCTGTCGAATTCGACGCCGATCCGGCCCTTTGTCAGTTTCCGGATCGCCAGCAGATCGGCAGCGAGGCGGAAACCGGTTTTGGGATCGAAGGTCTCCGGTCTTGCAAAACCGGCTACGCGGCCCTGTTTTTCCCAGGCGAGCCGGATGAGATCCTCATCCGTCGCCACGCCGTCCAATCCGCGAACATCTCCCGTCTCGACCCAGATCGGATGAACGCGCGTGTCGGTGATTGCGCTGGCGGCATGAAAGGCGGCCTCGAACAGGTCTGTGACGACAGCACCGCAGGACAGGGAAGGATCAGCCGGAACGATCGCCGCCACTGCGCCGGCCCGCCGCCACATGGTGGCCACGCCGGCCGGCGCGCCGGTCGCATAGGCAAAACTTTCAGGCGTCAAGAGAAGCAGCGCGTCGATCCGGGCTGCCTGCATCAGCCGCGTGGCGCGTTGCCTGTCGAGGTGGGCCATGCCTGTTTTCCTTCTACGTGCCTCTGCTCAGCGGATATTCCGCAGCCGCTTCCATATTGCAAGCGCGCTCAGGGACATTCCCTGCGCGCATGAGGCTGTGACGCAATTTCGTTTGAACCGCGTGGCGTCCGTTGTCATAACGGAGACCAGATTGCACGGGAGAGAGACATGGCCGCGAAGAACGAGTTCCAGTGGGATGATGCGTTCCTGCTTGACGATCAACTGTCCGAGGACGAGCGGATGATCCGCGATACGGCCCGCGCCTATGCGCAGGACAGATTGCAGCCGCGCGTCATCGAGGCCTATCGCAGCGAGCAGACCGATCCCTCGATCTTCCGCGAAATGGGAGAGCTTGGCCTTCTCGGCGTCACCGTACCGGAGGCCTATGGCGGCGTTGCAGCCTCCTATGTCGCCTACGGTCTCGTTGCCCGCGAGGTCGAGCGGGTGGATAGCGGTTATCGCTCGATGATGAGCGTGCAGTCCTCGCTCGTCATCTATCCCATCCTGTCCTACGGCTCCGAGGCACAGAAGCTGAAATATCTGCCGAAGCTGGTCAGCGGCGAATGGATCGGCTGCTTTGGCCTGACAGAGCCGGATGCCGGCTCCGACCCGGGCGGCATGAAGACCCGCGCCGTGAAGACCGAAAGCGGCTATCGCCTCTCCGGCTCGAAGATGTGGATATCGAACGCACCGATCGCCGATGTCTTCGTCGTCTGGGCCAAGTCCGAGGCCCATGGCAATGCCATCCGCGGCTTCGTTCTGGAAAAGGGCATGAAAGGCCTGTCGGCGCCGAAGATCGGTGGCAAGCTGTCGCTGCGCGCCTCGATCACCGGCGAGATCGTGCTCGACAATGTCGAGGTCGGCGAGGATGCGCTTCTCCCGAATGTAGAGGGGCTGAAGGGGCCGTTCGGCTGCCTCAACCGGGCGCGCTACGGCATTTCCTGGGGCGTGCTCGGTTCAGCAGAGTTCTGCTGGCATGCCGCTCGCCAATATGGCCTTGACCGCAAGCAGTTCGGCCGTCCGCTGGCGCAGACGCAGCTTTTCCAGAAGAAGCTCGCCGACATGCAAACCGAAATCACGCTTGGGCTGCAGGCATCGCTGCGCGTCGGCCGGCTGATGGACGAAGGGCGCATGGCGCCGGAGATGATCTCGCTGGTCAAGCGCAACAATTGCGGCAAGGCGCTCGATATCGCCCGGCAGGCACGCGACATGCATGGCGGCAACGGCATCTCGGAGGATTATCAGGTGATGCGTCACATGGTGAACCTGGAGACGGTCAACACCTATGAAGGCACCCACGACGTTCACGCCCTGATCCTCGGCCGCGCCCAGACCGGGCTGCAGGCCTTCTTCTGAGCGCCGGTATGGAAACGCCGTTGAAAGGGCTGAAGGTTCTCGAACTCGCCCGCATCCTGGCCGGACCCTGGATTGGCCAGACGCTTTCCGATCTTGGCGCCGACGTCATCAAGGTGGAAAGTCCGGCCGGCGACGACACGCGCATCTGGGGACCCCCTTTCATCGAGGGTGCGGATGGCGAAAATCTGGATGCTGCCTATTTCCACGCCTGCAACCGCGGCAAGCGCTCCGTCGTGCTGGATTTCACCACGGAAGAGGGACAGGAGGCGGTGCGGCGGCTGGCAGCGCAGTCGGACGTGTTGCTGGAAAACTTCAAGGTCGGCGGGCTTGAGAAATACGGGCTCGACTACGAGAGCCTGCGCAAGATCAATCCCCGCCTGGTCTACTGCTCGGTGACCGGCTTCGGCCAGGATGGCCCCTACGCCCATCGAGCCGGCTACGACTATATCGTTCAGGGCATGAGCGGCATCATGGACCTGACCGGCGATCCGGCCGGCGAACCACAGAAGATCGGCGTCGCCTTTGCCGACATCTTCACCGGTCTTTACGGTGTCATCGCCGTGCAGGCGGCCCTCGCACAGCGCGAACGCACAGGCACCGGCCAGCATATCGACATGGCATTGCTGGATTGCATGACCGGCGTGCTGGCCAACCAGGCGCTGAATTTCCTCGTCTCCGGCAAGGCGCCGACGCGCATGGGCAACGCCCATCCCAATATCGCGCCCTATCAGGTTTTTCCGGCCTCCGACGGCCATCTGATCGTCGCCGTCGGCAATGACCGTCAATTCGTGAAATTCTGCGGTCTGCTCGGCCGTGATGATCTGGCCGCAGACCCTCGCTATGCGACGAATGCGGCCCGCGTCGCCAATCGCGACAGCCTGACGCCGGCGCTGAGTGCGGAAACGGACAAACATTCGCGCGACGCGCTGCTGGCGCTGCTGGAGGCGGCCGGTGTGCCCGGCGGCCCGATCAACACGGTGGGGGATGTTTTCGAGGATCCGCAGATCGTCCACCGCGGCATGCGCATCGACGTGCCGCACACAGGGGCTGCCGCAGGAACCATTCCGGGCGTGCGCACACCGCTCCGGTTTTCCGATGCCGATCTGGCGCTGGAACGCGGCTCTCCAAGGCTTGGAGAGCATACTGAAGAGGTCCTGGCGGAGATCGGGATGAAGCCGCAGGCATTGAAATGAGCATCAATCGATGATATTTTCGTGTATCGAAGCAGGATATGACTCCCATGCGCACGACGATTGTTCTCGATGACGAATTGATGGCCAAAGCCGCCGCATATACGGGGCTGACTGAAAAGTCAGCGATTGTCCGGGAGGCATTGAAGGCCTTGGTTCATCGGGAGGCCAGTAGACGGCTTGCCTTGCTGGGTGGCTCCCAGCCGGATCTCGAAGATATTCCACGCCGGAGATCCACGATCGAGTAGTCCGCAGTGATCCTCGCTGATACGTCTGTTTGGCTAGACTATGTCCGCTTCGGTGAACCGGTGTTTGCAAGTCTGCTGGACGCAGAGCAGATTCTGGTTCATCCTTTTGTTTTAGGCGAGTTGGCGGTCGGAAATTTGAAAGATCGTGCGCGCTTTATTGAAACGCTGCGCGACATGCCACAGAGCATGATCGCCTTGGACAATGAGGTGCTGCGATTCATCGAGCAGCGTGGTATTTTCGGGCGAGGTATCGGTTATGTCGATGCGCATCTTCTGGCTTCACTGTATCTCACGCCAAACACATTGCTGTGGACGAGAGATAAATGGCTGCAAGCCGTCGCGGGTACAATGGGGCTCGCTTTCGAGCCCCTCGATAATTGATCTGACAGGTCAAATATTCCCCATGCAGAGATATTTCATCTCCAGATAGTCCTCGGCGCCGTGGCGGGAGCCCTCGCGGCCGATGCCGGATTGCTTGAGCCCGCCGAAGGGGGCCGCTTCCGAAGACATGCGGCCGGTGTTGATGCCGATCATGCCATATTCCAGCGCTTCCGCGACGCGCCAGACCTTTTTCAGTTCAGTCGCATAGAAATAGGCGGCAAGCCCGTAGATCGTGTCGTTGGCCTGACGGATCACGTCCTCCATCGTTTCGAAGCGGATGATCGGCGCTACCGGGCCGAAGGTTTCGTCGCAGGCGACCAGCATGCGGCCGTCGACATCACCAAGCACTGTCGGCTCGAAAAACGCGCCGGAGAGCCGCTTTCCACCACAAAGCAAAGTTGCACCCTTGGCGACGGCGTCGTTCACATGGCTTTCCACCTTGCCGAGCGCCCGGTCGTCGATCAGCGGGCCGATCGTCACGCCGGGGGTAAAGCCGTCGCCCACCGTCAGCTTGCCGACTTCGACCGCCAGCTTGCGTGCAAATTCGTCATAGACCTTGTCCTGCACATAGATGCGGTTCGCAGAGGTGCAGGTCTGCCCCGCATTGCGGAATTTCGCTTGGACGGCACCATCAACCGCCGCGTCGATATCGGCATCGTCGAAAACGATGAAGGGTGCGCTGCCGCCGAGTTCGAGGCTGACTTTCTTGATCTGGTCGGAACACTGCCGCATCAGGATACGGCCGACCTCCGTCGAGCCTGTGAAACTGATCTTGCGAACCTGCGGATTGCCGCAGAGTTCGCGGCCGATCGCATCGCCTTCGGAGGCGAGAACAAGATTGAAGACGCCCTTGGGGAAGCCGGCGCGAATGGCCAGGGCATGCATCGCAACGGCAACCAGGGGCGTTTGTTCGGCCGGTTTGAGGATCACGGTGCAGCCCACGGCAAGCGCCGGTGAAATTTTCCGGGCGACCATCGACGCCGGGAAGTTCCAGGGGGTGATCGTGCCGACGACGCCGACCGGCTGCTTGATCACCAGCATGCGCCGGTCGGTCGAGGGTGATGGAATGGTCTCGCCATAGACGCGCTTCGCTTCCTCCGCATACCATTCGATATAGGCGGCTGCGTGCTGCACCTCGGAGCGGGATTCCGACAGTGGCTTGCCCATTTCCGCGGTCAGGATCGCGGCGAGGTCGTCGATATGGGCGATGACGAGATCGTGCCAGCGGCGCATGATGGCGCTGCGCTCTCCCGCCGGGCGGTCGGCCCAGGCAAATCGCGCCTCCGAGGCGGCATCGATCGCCGCGCAGGTTTCGGTGACGCCCATGTCCGGCAGCGTGGCCAGCAGCGCCCCGTTTGCAGGATTGAGGACATCGAAGGTCGAGGCATTCGCGCCGAACGGCGCATTTTCCAGCCCAAGCAGATCAGGCGCCTTTACGTGGGCGATCAGCATTTCCGTAAAGATCATCGATGATCCTTTCTGGCGACCCGTACCCAAAGCAGGACGGCAAGGAGGCGGCAGTCGCCGCCGCAGCCCGATGCCGATAGCCGATAAAGACAGCCGGGTCCATCGGACGGAAAGCCGCCCGATGGAGGAATTGGAGCATGGTGACCCGCTTAGGCGCGGGCTTCGAGGATCGACGCTTCGAGGATATCGAGGGCCTCGGCAAAAACCCCGTCCTGGATGGTGATCGGCGCCAGGAAGCGGATGACGTTGCCGTGCACGCCGCAGGTGAGCAGGATCAGGCCTTTTTCGAGCGCCTTAAGGCGGACCTTGTTGGCGAAATCGGCACTCGGCAGGCTGGTCGTGACGTCGTTGAACTCGACGGCGTTCATGAAGCCCGGGCCGCGGATATCGACGATCTCCGGCACGTTTTCGCGGATCGCGGCGAGACGCTGCTTCAGCCGGCCGCCGAGCTGTTCGGCGCGGTTGCAGAGGTCCTCGTCCTTGATGACGTCGAGAACGGCATGCGCCGCCGCAACGCCGATCGGGCTGCCGGCATAGGTGCCGCCGAGGCCGCCGGGGCCCGGCGCATCCATGATTTCCTTGCGGCCGGTGACGGCTGCGATCGGAAAACCGCCGCCGAGGCCCTTGGCCATGGTCGTCAGATCGGCGGCAATGCCGTAATGCTCCATGGCAAACAGCTTGCCGGTGCGGGCAAAGCCTGTCTGCACCTCGTCGGCGATCAGCAGGATGCCGTGCTGGTCGCAGATTTCGCGCAACGCCTTCATGAAATTGACGGGAACGGGATAGAAACCGCCTTCGCCCTGCACCGGCTCGATGATGATGGCCGCGACGCGGTTCGGATCGACATCGGCGGCAAAAAGCTTCTTCAGGACGCTCAGCGATTGCTCGACCGTCGTTCCGTGCATCTCGACGGGGAAGGGGGCGTGGAACACGTCGCCCGGCATCGCGCCGAAACCGACCTTGTAGGGCACGACCTTGCCGGTCAGCGCCATGCCCATGAAGGTGCGGCCATGAAAGCCGCCCGAAAACGCGATGACGGCCTGGCGTCCGGTCGCAGCGCGCACGATTTTCACGGCATTTTCGACGGCTTCGGCACCGGTGGTGACGAAAATCGTCTTCTTCTCGAAATTGCCGGGAACGATGGCATTGAGTCGTTCCGCGAGTTCGACATAATTTTCGTAAGGGACGACCTGATGGCAGGTATGGGTGAAGCGATCGAGCTGTGCCTTGACAGCCTCGATGACGCGCGGATGCCTGTGGCCGGTGTTGACGACCGCGATGCCGGCGGCGAAATCGATGTAGCGATTGCCTTCCTTGTCCCAGATTTCGGCATTCTCGGCCCGATCGGCATAAATCTGCGTCGTCATTCCGACGCCGCGAGAGATGGCGGCGTTCTTGCGGTCTGTCAGGCTTGTCATGATGGTGATCCCGAAAGCTGGGGGTTGTTTTTCCTATGCGGCTGATGGAATATTACCTACATTTTTTCTGTAGGTTGGCAAATGATTTTTTGTGATCTGGCAAGCAACGATACGAATGCCCGTCCTTGTAATATCGTGAAAGGCATGGCTACTTTGATTTTTGTTAAGGCGCCGGATCGGGCCTTGCAACAGGCGCTTGAAAGCATGAAGGGTCAGGGTGACGGTCGATGAGCGACAATGCTGCAGCCGTTCTTCGATACAAGGTCGCCGAGGCGGCAAGGCTCGCCGGTGTTTCGGCTTCGACGCTCAGGCTTTGGGAAACGCAGGGTCTCGTGGTGCCGGAGCGCTCCGTCACGGGCCATCGCCAATACAGCGAAAACGATCTGGCGCGATTGAAACGGATTTCCTGGTTCCGCGCCGAGCGCGGGCTCAACCCGGCCGCGATACGCGAGGCGCTGGATGCGGAACTGCCGCCGGGTGACGAAAGCGCCGTGGCGCCGCACGCCGAAACCGCATCGGTCTTCGAGGTCGGCCGCAAGCTGCGCAGCCTGCGCCACGGAACCGGCAAGACGCTGGAGCAGGTTGCCGGCGACATCGGTATCGCAGCATCGATTCTTTCGACGCTGGAGCGGACCTCGCAGGGCGTTTCCGTCGCCGTGCTGCACAATCTTGCTGAATATTTCGGAACCACGGTGTCCAGCCTGTCGGGCGAGAACGAAGGCGAGGTACGCGCCGTGGTCAGGGCCGGCGAGTGGCGCAACTGGCCGCGCACGACGCCCGGCGTCACCATCCAGATGCTGGCCGAGGGCCGCAACCAGATGGATTGCCATCGTTTCGTCCTGGAACCCGGCGCTTCCAGCGAGGGCGCCTACAAGCACGAGGGCGAGGAGTTCGTCTATGTGTTGTCCGGCCGGATCGAATTCGTTCTCGATGCCGACCAGTTCCACGATCTCGGCCCCGGCGATTCCCTATATTTCGCCAGCCGCCGCCATCATGCCTGGTCGAACCGGCACGACGGTGAAACCGTTCTCCTGTGGATCAACACGCCGCCGACATTTTAGTGGTTTAAGCGCCTTGCGCGGATCGATCCACGATGGCGGCGTGAATTTCGTGTGGATCGCCTGGATTTTGCAGTCATCCACCCGGTGGCCTTTTCATCCTTTCGTCATAGAGCTTCGCCGTCGCTCTTGCGATTTGCCGTCGATTGTTCTCTTGTTCCGCCGTAAGGCAGAGACGATGGGAGGCGGCTTCACGCATGCGCGCAGTTCTGGAACAGGTGGAGGCCCGGCGATCCGAGGCGCGTCTTGGCGGCGGGCAGAAGCGTATCGATGTGCAGCATGGCAAAGGCAAGCTGACGGCGCGGGAGCGCATCGAGGTGCTGCTCGATGAGGGTTCCTTTGAAGAATACGATATGTACGTGACCCATCGCGCCGTCGATTTCGGCATGGCGGAACAGAAGGTTGCGGGTGACGGCGTCATTACCGGTTGGGGCACGATCAACGGTCGGCAGGTCTATGTCTTTTCTCAGGATTTCACCGTGCTCGGCGGTTCTCTGTCGGAAACCCATGCCCAGAAAATCTGCAAGATCATGGACATGGCGGTGCGCAACGGCGCTCCGGTGATCGGGCTGAACGATTCCGGTGGCGCCCGCATCCAGGAGGGCGTGGCTTCGCTGGCCGGTTATGCCGAAGTCTTTCGCCGCAATGCCGAGGCTTCCGGCGTCATCCCGCAGATTTCCGTCATCATGGGTCCCTGCGCCGGCGGCGCCGTCTACTCGCCAGCCATGACCGATTTCATCTTCATGGTCCGCGATTCCTCCTACATGTTCGTCACCGGCCCCGACGTCGTAAAGACCGTCACCAACGAGATCGTCACGGCGGAGGAACTCGGCGGTGCCGGCACGCACACGAAGAAATCCTCCGTTGCCGATGCAGCCTATGAGAACGACATCGAGACCCTGGAGCAGGTGCGCCTGCTGTTCGATTTTCTGCCGCTCAACAACCGCGAGAAGCCGCCGGTCCGCCCCTTCCATGACGATCCCGCCCGCATTGAAAACCGGTTGGACACGCTGATCCCGGACAGTTCCGCCAAGCCTTACGACATGAAGGAACTGATCCATGCGATCGCCGACGAGGGTGATTTCTTCGAGCTGCAGGAAGCATTCGCCCGCAACATCATCACCGGCTTTATCCGGATCGAAGGCCAGACCGTCGGCGTCGTCGCCAACCAGCCGATGGTGCTCGCCGGCTGCCTCGACATCGACAGTTCGCGAAAAGCTGCCCGTTTCGTCCGCTTCTGCGATGCCTTTTCTATCCCGATCCTGACGCTGGTCGACGTGCCCGGTTTCCTGCCCGGCGTCGCGCAGGAATATGGCGGCGTCATCAAGCACGGCGCCAAGCTGCTCTTTGCCTATAGCCAGGCAACTGTGCCGATGGTGACGCTGATCACGCGAAAAGCCTATGGCGGCGCCTATGACGTCATGGCCTCCAAACATATCGGCGCCGACGTCAACTATGCCTGGCCGACCGCCGAGATTGCCGTGATGGGCGCCAAGGGCGCCACCGAAATCCTTTATCGCTCCGAACTCGGCGATCCGGATAAGATCGCCGCCCGGACGAAGGAATACGAGGAGCGTTTCGCCAACCCCTTCGTCGCCGCCGAACGCGGCTTCATCGACGAGGTGATCATGCCGCACTCGTCCCGCCGCCGCATCGCCCGCGCCTTTGCCTCTCTGAGGAACAAGCGCAAGGAACAGCTGTGGCGCAAGCACGATACGATCCCGTTGTGAGGAACCCATGCGTCGAAAACCACAGTCGTCATCCTCGGGCTTGACCCGAGGATCTGCCGCATCAACTCTTCGTCGCTCCGGGCGTGGATCCTCGGGTCAAGCCCGAGGATGACGGAGAAACAAAATACGCCTCGGGAGCACCTGACACTAGAGAAATTCATTCCTCTGTTCCCATATGTCTGATGTGTTCTCCCAAGCCATCGCTTAATATCAAGGACCCACACCCATGACTGAAAAATCCCCTGCCGATAATTTTCCCGCTGGATACGAGCCGCCCAAGGTCTGGACCTGGGAGAAGGGCAATGGCGGCGCGTTCGCCAATATCAACCGGCCGATCGCTGGCCCCACCCATGACAAGGATCTGCCGGTTGGAAAACATCCGCTGCAGCTTTATTCGCTGGCGACGCCGAACGGCGTAAAGGTCACGATCCTTCTGGAGGAGCTTCTGGCTCTTGGCCACAAGGGCGCGGAATATGATGCCTGGCTGATCAAGATCGGCGATGGCGACCAGTTCGGCTCGGGTTTCGTCGACGTCAATCCGAACTCGAAGATTCCGGCCCTGATGGACCGCTCGACGCCGGAGCCGACCCGCGTCTTCGAATCGGGCTCGATCCTGCTTTATCTCGCCCAAAAGTTCGATGCTTTCCTGCCAGGAGATCAAAAGGCGCGCACCGAGGCGATAAACTGGCTGTTCTGGCAGATGGGGTCGGCGCCCTATCTCGGCGGCGGCTTTGGCCATTTCTACGCCTATGCGCCGATGCATATCCAATATGCGATCGACCGCTTCTCGATGGAAGTGAAGCGCCAGCTCGACGTCCTCGACCGGCACCTCGCCGACAACCGATATATGGCCGGGTCGGACTATTCGATCGCCGACATCGCCATCTGGCCGTGGTACGGCAATCTGGCGCAGGGCAAGCAATACGGCGATTCGGGTGCCTTCCTCGACGTTCAGAGCTACAAGCATGTGCAGCGCTGGACGGCTGAAATCGCGGAGCGCCCGGCGGTGAAGCGCGGCCGCATGGTCAATCGGATGATGGGCGACCCGTCCGAGCAGTTGCACGAGCGCCACGACGCCTCCGACTTCGATACGAAGACGCAGGACAAGATCGCCCAGGACACCCCGAAGGCGTGAAGGAGAAGCAGATGGCCAAACGGACCGAGATGACGAAACACAGGGGTTTCCCTTCCGGCTTGCCGGGCCATGGCCATCATTTCACCATCCGGCGGGCGAACGAAAAGGGTGTTACCCCGCTCAAGCCGCTAACCCGTCTCGCTCGTCCCAACACGATCGAGCAAAAGGTGGACGCCGCCTTCCTGCACGCGCTCTGGCACCATTTCGGCGATGAGCCGTTCGAACGGGGAAACCTTGATGCCGGCCGGTTGAACCTGCTGTTCGGCCGCGAGGTGGTTCCGGCCGAGAGCCCTTTCGATCCGGCCTCCTACGAGGCCTTGCTTCGGATAGACGAAAGGGTGGCGCGCAAGAGTTTTCCCGAAGCATTCGAAGATGTGTTCGAGGTTTAACGCGATGGCCAAGACCCCTGAAATGCCCAAGCATCGCGGTTTTCCAGCCGGCCTGCTCGGAACGCAATGGCAATTCACCCTGCGCCGGGCGAATTCCAAGGTCACCCCTTTGACCGCCTGGCCGCGACATCGGACCATGGATCAGACGGTGGCGCTCGCAGATATCGGCTTTGTCCAGGCGCTCTGGCAGTATTTCGGCACCGCGCCGTTCCAGCGCGGCAATCTGGACGGAGAGCGACTGTGCCGCCTGTTCGGGCGCGAACTCCTGCCGGCGGAACGGGGCTTCGATCCGGCGTCATACGAGGCGCTGCTGAAGTTCAACGAGGCTTTGGCCCGGAAGAACTTCCCGCAGGCGTTCGAGGGTGAGAAGACGGATGCGGGCGCGGCGCGCGGCATCAAGAAAACCGCCGAATGAGCGAGGTCAGCCATCCATGATCCAGAAAATCCTCATCGCCAACCGCGGCGAGATCGCCTGCCGGGTGATCAAGACGGCCAGAAAGATGGGCATCGCCACCGTCGCCGTCTATTCCGATGCCGATCGCAATGCGCTGCATGTCGAGATGGCCGACGAGGCCGTGCATATCGGTCCGGCGCCATCGAACCAGTCCTATATCGTCATCGACAGGATCCTCGATGCGGTGAGGAAGACCGGTGCCAATGCGGTGCATCCGGGCTACGGCTTCCTGTCGGAAAATGCTGCTTTCGCGGCCGCATTGGAGAAGGAGGGCGTGGCCTTCATCGGTCCACCGGTCGGCGCGATCGAGGCGATGGGCGACAAGATCACCTCGAAGAAACTGGCCGCGGAAGCCGGTGTTTCCACCGTGCCCGGCCATATGGGGTTGATCGCCGATGCCGACAAGGCGGTGAGGATCGCCGGCGAGATTGGCTATCCCGTGATGATCAAGGCCTCGGCCGGCGGCGGCGGCAAGGGCATGCGCATTGCCTGGAACGACGCCGAAGCCCGCGAAGGCTTCCAGTCCTCGAAGAACGAAGCAAAGGCCTCCTTCGGCGACGATCGAATTTTCATCGAGAAATTCGTCAGCCAGCCGCGCCATATCGAAATCCAGGTGCTGGGCGACAAGCATGGCACCGTTCTTTATCTTGGAGAGCGCGAATGCTCGATCCAGCGGCGAAACCAGAAGGTCATCGAGGAAGCACCTTCGCCATTTCTTGATGAGGCGACCCGCCGGGCCATGGGGGAGCAGGCCGTCGCGTTGTCGAAGGCGGTCGGCTATCATTCCGCCGGCACCGTCGAATTCATCGTCGATGGCGACCGCCGATTCTATTTCCTCGAAATGAACACCCGCCTGCAGGTCGAGCATCCGGTGACGGAACTGATCACCGGCATCGACCTCGTCGAGCAGATGATCCGGGTCGCCGCCGGCGAAAAACTTGCCTTTGCTCAGGACGAGGTCAAACTCAACGGCTGGGCGATCGAAAGCCGGCTCTATGCCGAAGACCCCTATCGAAACTTCCTGCCGTCGATCGGTCGGCTGTCGCGCTACCGCCCACCGGAGGAAGGCACGAAGCCGGACGGCACCGTGGCGCGCAACGATACCGGCGTCTACGAGGGCGGCGAAATCTCGATGTACTACGATCCGATGGTCGCAAAACTCTGCACCTGGGCGCCGGAAAGGCTGGCCGCCGTCGATGCGATGAGCAGGGCGCTGGACGATTTCGAGGTCGAAGGCATCGGCCACAACCTGCCCTTCCTGTCAGCCGTCATGCAGCATGACCGGTTTCGGTCCGGAAAGATCACCACCGCCTTCATCGCTGAAGAATTTCCGGACGGCTTCCAAGGGGTTGTTCCGGACGGCATGTCGGCGCGGAAGCTGGCGGCGATCGCGACCGTCGTGCATCATGCGGTGCAGGAGCGCGCCGCGCAGATATCCGGTACGATCGGTAACCACCGCAGGGTGATCGGCAAGGACTGGGTCGTCCGTTTTGCCGACCGCGACCATGCCCCGGACCATGCCCAGGACTATGCTTTGACGCTCCACGCTTCGGTCGATGGCACCTATGTCCGGTTCGCGGACGATACGATGTTTGCCGTTGCCGGCGACTGGCTGCCCGGCCGCAGCCACGCCACCTTTCATGTCGATGGCGTGGCGATGGGCGTGAAGATCGATCTCGTCGGCGCTGCCATTCGCCTGCGCTGGTGCGGCATGGATGTGAAAGCGCATGTCCGCAGCCCGCGCATTGCCGAGCTTGCCCGCCTGATGCCGAAAAAGCTACCGCCGGATACCTCGAAAATGCTGCTCTGCCCCATGCCGGGCGTCATCACGGCGATTGCCGTGGCAGACGGCGCCGTCGTGGAGGCCGGTCAGGCGCTCGCCACGGTCGAGGCGATGAAGATGGAAAATATCCTGCGCGCCGAGCGCAAGGGCACCGTCAAACGCGTGGCGGTCGCCGCGGGTGCGAGCCTTGCCGTGGATGAACTGATCATGGAGTTCGAGTAGCAACGGGTGTGGCCACAAGGCCCAGCACGACGACGGTCATGATAATCACGGTCGGGCCATCGAGCCTGACGGGCAGAAAGATGACCATATCGAGAAGGCGGCCTGCGGTAAAAATTGCAATCTGTACGAGGGCGATGACGCTGCCGACGGCGACCAGCCGGGATCTCGTGCCGTTATCGGACGATGCCAACCGGACATATCCGAAGACGAATACCGGGATGAACAGCGCACCAGAGACGATCATGACCAGCGGAAGGTAGGGCTGGATAAGCGGGATTGAATCAGCGGCCAGGATTGCAACAGGCACCATTATGAAGCCGGGCAACAGGGCGGCAAGCACAGGCGGCCAGACGAGAATATCGCGTGGTTCGCACACGGCGCCAGGTATCGAAGCAGCGTCGTTTTCCCGCCAGACGGACCGCCAGAGGGACGCGACACCCGCGGTTGCAGCTATGGACAGGGCGATGTAGCCGATGCTGACTGCCCATGGCACGAAGGAGATTGTGCCGGTGCGGGTCATCTCGATGGACAGCGCGATGTCCTTCGGCAAGGCGAGGAGGACGGGGATGGACCAGACAGCCCAGAAGCCGTTGCGCAAGCCTTCGATCCGGATGCGGTCCGAAAGGTGGATCAGCAGGGCTGTCGCCCCGAGGAAGGAGGCAACGACACCGATCGCGAAGCCCTCCGCACCGTCACGCACCACGCCTGCTGCCGAAAGGCTGTTCGCGATGCCGTAGCCCTGCAGAGCGGCAAGCCCGAGTACGATCAGTGGAAGGATTACCGATTTCACAGTGAGGAGACCATTGCCACTTCCCTTCCGACGTGAAGAGCGTGAAAAGATCAGGCGGTACAATTCTCCGAGAACAAGGACGCTATAGAGAGGGATGGGGCCGAGACCGAAGAGGGACAACCGCTCGATAGAATTGCCTTCACCCATGATCGCCGGAAGCAGGCTTGCATCAATGCCCGGAAGCAGAATGTTCAGCCCGAGAACATACACTATTCCGGCGAGTACCAGAACCGTTCGCTGCTCAACGATAGGCATGCTCGATCCCCCCAACTGGTCTTATCCCGCTCGGTGGCGTCCCCGATGATCTTTCACGGAAAGCAGCAAAGTCAAGCACATCGGCATTGCCGGCCACACAACAAAAATCATGCTGATCGCAAGAGGCAGGTGGATTTGCCCGAAGAATTGATCCAGTTTCCAACCCAAGACCATGTTCAAGCACGGTCGATGTCATGGAGGGGCAGGTGTCCGACAAGATGATGAAGGATTGGGAAGCGCTTGCTGAAAGGGAACTGAAGCAGTCGGTGGACACGCTAACCTGGCAGACGCCCGAAGGCATTGCGGTCAAGCCGCTCTACACCGAAGCCGATCTCGAAAAGGCCGACCACCTCGGCTCCCTGCCGGGTCTAGCGCCTTTCACGCGCGGGCCGCGTGCCACCATGTATGCCGGCCGGCCGTGGACGATCCGCCAATATGCCGGCTTCTCCACCGCCGAAGCCTCGAATGCTTTTTACCGCAAGGCACTCGCGGCTGGCCAGCAGGGCGTCTCCGTCGCCTTCGATCTCGCCACCCATCGCGGCTATGATTCGGATCATCCGCGCGTCGTCGGCGATGTCGGCAAGGCCGGCGTGGCGATCGATTCGGTCGAGGACATGAAAATCCTGTTCGACGGCATTCCGCTCGACAAGATCTCGGTGTCCATGACCATGAACGGGGCGGTGATCCCGATTCTTGCCTCGTTCATCGTGGCTGGAGAGGAGCAGGGCGTCTCGCGGGAAAAACTGTCCGGGACGATCCAGAACGACATCCTCAAGGAGTTCATAGTCCGCAACACCTATATCTATCCGCCGGAACCCTCGATGCGGATCGTCGCGGATATCATCGATTATACGGCGCGCGAGATGCCGAAGTTCAATTCAATCTCGATCTCCGGCTATCACATGCAGGAGGCCGGCGCGACGCTTGTGCAGGAACTGGCGTTTACGCTCGCCGATGGCCGGGAATATGTCCGGGCCGCTATTGCCAAGGGCCTGAGCGTCGACGAGTTCGCCGGCCGCCTGTCCTTCTTCTTCGCCATCGGCATGAACTTCTTCATGGAGGCCGCCAAGCTGCGCGCCGCCCGTCTGCTGTGGACCCGGATCATGGAAGGTTTCCATCCGAAGAAGCAGTCTTCGCTGATGCTGCGCACCCATTGCCAGACCTCCGGCGTGTCCCTGCAGGAACAGGATCCCTACAACAACATCATCCGCACCGCCTTCGAGGCAATGTCGGCCGTGCTCGGCGGCACGCAGTCGCTGCACACCAATTCGTTCGACGAGGCAATCGCCCTGCCGACGGAATTCTCCTCGCGCATCGCCCGCAACACGCAACTGATCCTGCAGCATGAGACCGGCGTGACGAAGGTCGTCGATCCATTGGCTGGCTCCTACTATGTCGAGAGCCTCACGGCCGAACTGGCCGACAAGGCCTGGGCGCTGATGGAAGAGGTGGAAACGCTGGGTGGCATGACCAAGGCGGTGGCCGATGGCCTGCCGAAACGGTTGATAGAGGAGGCGGCAACCCGGAGGCAGGCCGCGGTCGACAAGGGCGAAGAGGTCATCGTCGGGGTCAACAAGTACCGGCTGGAGATCGAGGACGATCTTGATATCCTCGACATCGACAACGCCGCCGTACGCATCGCCCAGATCAAACGCATAGAAGACACCCGGCGCAGGCGTGATACGGCTGCGGTCACGGCAGCGCTTGAAGCCCTGACGGGTGTTGCACGCAGTGGCGAGGGCAATATCCTGGAGGCGGCCGTGACGGCAGCCCGTGCGCGTGCCACGGTTGGCGAAATCTCGGATGCCCTGCGCGCGGTGTTTGGCGATCACTCGGCGGTGCCGGAGGTCGTCAGCGACATCTATGGCGAGGCTTATAAGGACGAGCCGGAATTGAAGACGCTGACGGCGCGTCTGCAGGCTTTTTCCAAGTCGATCGGTGCCCGGCCAAAGATCATGGTCGCCAAGCTCGGACAGGACGGTCATGACCGCGGCGCCAAGATAATCGCATCCGCCTTTGGCGACATAGGCTTCGACGTGCTGGCTGGCCCGTTGTTCCAAACGCCGGAAGAGGCGGCCGATCTCGCGCTCTCCTCAAAAGTTCACGTCCTTGGCGTCTCGTCGCTGGCGGCGGGCCACAAGACGCTTCTGCCGCAACTGGTCGAGGCTCTGAAGGCCAAGGGCGGCGGCGATGTCATCGTCATCTGCGGCGGCGTCGTCCCCCGGCAGGATTATCAGTTCCTGCTCGATCGCGGCGTTGCAGCCGTCTTTGGCCCCGGAACCAATGTCATGGATGCCGGTCGTGCCGTGCTTGATCTGCTGGAAGGACGCCGGCGCAACAGCCCGTGAATCGTCGGCAGCCCCCGGGGCACCTGATCTGCATAGCCGGCTGTCCATTGCGTTTGTGGCGGCGCTACTGCGAGATGTCGAACACCACGCGTCCCCGCACCTTGCCGGCCACGATATCCTGGGCCAGCTCCGGCAGGCGGGAAAGCGGTTCGTGGCGCGTCATGCGGGCCAGTTGTTGCCGGTCGAGGCTTTCGGCGAGCAGCGCCCAGGCTTTGTCGTGGCGCTCGTGGCTTGCCATGACGGAATCGATGCCGAGAAGGGCAACACCGCGCAGGATGTGCGGCATCACGGTTGCCGGAAGATCGGCGCCGCCGGCAAGGCCGCAGGCGGCGACCGCGCCACCCTGAACGGTCTGTGCCAGCACATTGGCAAGCGTCGTCGAGCCGACCGAATCGATCGCGCCCGCCCAGCGTTCCTTCTGCAGCGCGCCACCCTTTTCCGACAGAGAGGACCGATCGATGAAATTTTTCGCGCCGAGGGCCGAAAGGTAATCGTGGGTCTCGGGCCGTCCGGTCGAGGCCGTCACCGTGTAGCCGCGTCTGGCGAGCAGCTTGATCGCCACCGAACCGACACCACCGGCCGCGCCGGTGACCAGCACCTCGCGGCTGTCGCCGGTAATCGTTCCCCAGGCTTCGAGCGCCTGCACGGCGAGTGCCGCCGTATAGCCGGCGGTGCCGACCGCCATGCTTTCCTCCAATGTGAAGGCCTCCGGCAGCCGCGTCAGCCATTCCGGCTTCAGGCGCTGGAAGCGGGAATAGCCGCCCCATTCGGTCTCGGACAGGCCCCAGCCGTTGACGACGACCTTATCGCCCGGCTTCCAGTCGGGGCTGCGCGATTCGACGACGATGCCGGAAAGATCGACGCCGCCAACCATCGGCAGCCGCCGGGCGATGCGGCCCTTGCCGGTCACGGCCAGCCCGTCCTTGTAGTTGAGCGTCGAGAAATGCACCTCGACCAGAACATCATGATCCGGCAGATCGGTGAGCGTCAATTCCCTGAAGGCGCCCACAGGCTTGCCGCCTTCGTCGTCGATCACCATCGCCCTGAAACGCTCTGCCATGGTCTTCTCCCTGTCCTATCCTTGGTTCGAACATGGCATGGCAAGGGTGGAAAATCCAATTGGACCAAAGGCAAAGGAGACGGGATAGTGGCTCAGGCCGTGCCGATCGATTCCAGGAATGCGTCCAGTTCGCGCGGATCGATACCGACGAGGTGCTGCGGCTGCGGATAGGCGCCGGAGCGGACGTCGGCCACATATTCCGCATAGGCGGCGACGCGCTCCTGCTGCAACCGGTCGTATTCGGCGGCGAAATTCCGGTAGACCTTGGCGTGGCGCGGTACATGGCCGCGATTGGCGCCGAGTACGTCGTCGGAGAAGAGATACTGCGCATCGCCGCCGGTGCCGGCCCCCATGGAGAGCATCAGCAGCGAGGTGCGCCGGCTGATGGCGCTGGCAACGGCATCCGGCACCACTTCGATTTCGGCGGCGAATGCGCCCGCGTCCTCCAGCGCCTTGGTCTGGCGCCAGATTTCCAGAGCGCTTGCGGCTGTCTTGCCGACGGCACGGAAGCCGCCCGTCCATGTCGCCTTGGACGGGATCAGCCCGACATGACCACAGACCGGAATGCCCTCCTCGCGCATGCGGCGGACGATGGACAGGCCGGCGGCGCAATAGACGGCATCGCCGCCAGCCTTCAGTGCCTGAAACGCGGCGCGAACATATTCATCGGCGGTGACGAGATCGCCATATTCCAGTCCCGGAAAGGCAAAACAGGAGGGAGCCGCCTCGCGAAAGGCCGGACCCATCAGCGCCGGGGGAACCGAGAGCAGGTCGACGCCGGCGCGTTCGGCAGCATCCGCTTCCTCCAGCGTTTCGACACGCAGCATGGTCAGCTGGCGCTTTCCCTTCATCGACAGCAGATCTGCAACGGTCGGGCGGCGATGTTTCATGCATATCTCCAGGCATGGGTTCGCAGCCGCAGAAGCGCTGCGTGAAAAAGGATGGGGCTGCGCCTGCGGTCAGGCGGCGAGCAGCGATTTCAGCTTGGTTTCCGGTGCCGCAAGCGCCAGCGGATCGGGGCGGGCACCGTTGGCGATCATCATTTCGGCGAGCCGGATATCGCGGGCAATGGCATTGCCCGGACCGATGCCGCTTGCAGCAAGCAGTCGGCCGGTGACGTCGAGATGGAACAGAATGAAGGCTCCGTCGGCCATGTTGCGCCGGACCGTGATGACGGTGCCATCGGCGATGCCGGCGATCTGCAGCGTCAGATCATACTGATCGGACCAGAACCACGGGACGGTCGCGATCGCTTCCTTGCCGCCGAGAAGGTTGGTCGCGGCGAGCAGGCCCTGATCCTGGGCGTTGCGCCACGCCTCCAGCCGCACGCGCCGCCCGCCGTAATGGGCAAGCGGAAACGAGCAGCAATCCCCGGCCGCAAAGATATGCGGATCGGATGTGCGCAGATGTTCGTCTACGGCGATGCCGTTTTCGATCTTCAGGCCGGCTTCCGAAGCCAGCTCGGTGTTGGGCATGGCGCCGATCCCGACGACGATCATGTCGACGCGGATCGTGCGGCCGTCCTCGAGCACGACGCGGGCTTCGGCGCGGGTTTCCTCCAGCGCCTTGATGCGGGCGCCGCAGATGATGTTGACGCCCTCGGCCTTGTGCCGCTCGGCCACCACCTCGGCGACCGCCTCCGGGACGCCGCGGGTCAGGATGCGTGGCAGGCCTTCGACCAACGTCACGCTCGCGCCGCGCTTGCGCGCCGTTGCCGCCAGTTCAAGTCCGATGAAGCCGCCGCCGATCACGGCAATATGCTTGCCGGGCTGCAGGGATTCGCGGATCAGCACCGCGTCGCGGTGGGTCCTGAGCGTCTTGATCCGCCAGTTGCTGCCGCGCAGCCCCGGAAACGGGCGGGGGCGGGCCCCGGTCGCCAGCAGCAGCCGGTCGTAGGGGACATTGTATCCATCGGACAGGCGGACCGATCTTGCAGCGGCATCGACGCTTTCGACGCTCATGCCGGTGATGACGTCGATACCGGCCTCGGTGTAGCGGGCGGCATCCGATACCAGCTTCGGTTCATGGCCATGCAGAAGGGCGTCCTTCGAAAGCGGCGGCCGCTCATAGGGGAGCACCGATTCGGCGCCGATCAGGGTAACCTTGCCCTTGAAGCCCTTTTCGCGAAGCGCGAAGGCGGCACGTGCACCACATTCCCCGGCGCCGACGATGACGATCTGATCCATGATTCGTGTCCTTTCAGGAAACCGAAATGAAGACGCTACCGGATTCAACCTTGACTGGATAGGTCTTGAGGTTGACGCAGACGGGCGCACCCTTGGCTTCCCCGGTCCGGTAATCGAAGCGGCCGTTGTGCTTCGGACATTCGATGATCTCGTCCATCACCAGACCGTCGGCCAGGTGGATCTTTTCGTGCGTGCACAGGCCGTCGGTCGCATAGAACTTGTCGTCCGGGCTGCGGTAGACAGCAAACGTCCTGCCGCCGTGATCGAAGCGCATCACGTCTTCCTCGTCGATGTCGTCCGTTGCGCAGACCTCGATCCAATTGTCGCTCATCGTCATTCCTCCCGTTCCGGTCTTGTTGGTTTTCGGCTTGCGTCTATTCCGCAGCCTGCACGGCGGGTTCGCCATGGAACTCGTCGCGATAGGGGCGTGCCGTCGTCGGCAGGTCGCGTTTCAGGAAATAGTCTTCGTTGCGCAGCTGCCGGAGGAAGGCCGGGATCATTTCCCGATAGCCTTCGAGGATCGATCGGTTCGGTGCCGGCAGGTCGTGCTTAATCATCTCATGCAGCTTGGGAAGTGCATGGTAGGGCACCATCGGAAACATGTGATGCTCGACGTGATAGTTCATGTTCCAGTACACGAAGCGGCTCAGCGGATTCATGTAGACCGAGCGGCTGTTCAGCCGGTGATCGGTAACGTTGTCGGCAAGGCCGCCATGCTGCAGCAGGCCTGTCATGACATGGTGCCAGGCGCCATAAAGGCGTGGAAGGCCGACCAGCATCAAAGGCAGGATGGAACCGAGATAGACCGAGAGTGCAATCGTCGCCATATAGATGAGCGTCCAGATCCGGGCGACACGAACGACCTTGCCCTGTTCCATCTCCGGAATGAAGGTCTTCTCGGCCTCGCTGATATTGCCGAACGCGTTGCGGACCATATCCATCATGCCGTAGGCGGCATCGAGGATGCCGAAGACATTCAGCAGCAACCGAAACAGGTCCGGCGGTCGCATCACGGCAATCTCAGGGTCGCGGCCGACGATCACCGTATCGGTGTGATGGCGGGTGTGGCTCCAGCGCCATGTCACCGGATTGCGGATGATCATGAAGCAGGCGATCTGATAGACGACATCGTTCATCCAGCGGGTTTTGAAGGCCGTGCCGTGGCCGCATTCGTGCCAGCGACTGTCGGAGCCCGACCCGTAGAAAACGCCATAGGCAAGGAAGAACGGCACCGCCCACAAGGTGCCCCAGAAATAGATCCCGAAGGCGGCAAACACCAGCATGCCGCCGAGCCACAGAACCGTGTCGCGGATTGCCGGACCGTCCGAGCGCTGCATCAATGCCTTCATGTCCTTGCGCGAGATTTCGCTGTGATACCATTGGGCGGCAGCCAGGCCGTTTTCGACGGCTGTCTTGCTGTCGCGGCCGAGCAGGCTGTAATCGCGTTTCGTTGGTCGCATTCTGGCCTCCCTGCTGACAGCGTCGCGATGTGCGGCCGTCCATCCTGCGTGCGTCGTTGAAAAGAGGATAGGTTGACTTTGCCGGCGCCTCAATGCAGCAATGATGGAATCTATCAAAAGCTATCAAATCGTGATGGCCATGGATGATGCAATCATTTCAGGAGCGACCATGAGCGGACGACCGACGATAACCGATCTCGCCAAGGCTGCGGGCGTCAGTGTGGCGACGGTCGATCGTGTTCTGAACGGGCGCCATCGCGTCCGGGAGGAAACCGCCCGCCGGGTCTATGATGCAGCGCAGGCGATCGGTTATCACGCCGTCGGGCTCTTGCGGCAGCGGGTCTTCGAAGACCTGCCGCAATACCGACTGGGCTTCGTGCTGCAGAAACCGAACCAGTCCTTCTATCAGATCCTGACGAAGGAAATCGAAAATGCCGCCCTTTCGGCACCCGGCGTTCGGGTAATCCCGCAGATCGAATACAACATGAGCTCGACGCCGACGGCGCTGACGGAGAAACTGCGGGCGGTTGCCGCCCGCAATCAGGCCGTGGCGCTCGTCTGTCCGGATCATCCCGCCGTGACGGCAACGGTCGAGGAGTTGAGGGGCAAGGGTATTCCGGTGTTTTCGCTGTTGTCGGACTTCGCCGTCGGTGTCCGCGAAGGCTATGTCGGCCTCAATAACCGGACTGTCGGGCGCACGGCCGCCTGGATGATTGCGACCGCGGCGCGCAAGCCGGGCAAGGTCGCGACCTTCATCGGCAGCCATCGTTTCCACGGCCATGAATTGCGCGAAATCGGCTTCCGCTCCTATTTCCGCGAAAACGCGCCGGATTTTGAGGTGCTGGACACGCTGGTCAACCTCGACACGGCGGAAATCACCCATGAGGCGACGGTCAACCTGTTGCAACGCCATCCCGACCTGATCGGCTTCTACGTTTGCGGCGGCGGCATGGAAGGGGCAATCTCCGCCCTGCGCGAAGAAAAGATGGCCGGCAAGCTGCTCGTGGTCGTCAACGAGTTGACACCGGATTCCCGGTCGGCCCTGGCGGAGAATCTGGTTACCATGGCAGTCTCGACGCCCGTCGTACACATGGCCCGCGAACTCGTCGCCCAGATGGTCAGTGCCGTGGATCGCGGAACGGGCGGTATGCCGGGACAGACTTTCCTGCCGTTCGATATCTTCACGCCGGAAAATATCTAGGCAAACGCGCCCCGATTATCTGAGAGAATTCCATCATCCTGCAAGCGCATTCTCGCAGGAATGCAAGGCAATTGTGCAGGTTCGGCTTTGACTGTTTTCGGATAAGCTGATGTTTCTCAGCCATCAACACGGGCATATGCCGCCGGTCATGCGGCATGCAATCGACCGTCGCAGGGCGGACGTGAGGTCCGGTATTGGCAGGAGGAATTTCCATGACAAGCATACCC
This sequence comes from Hyphomicrobiales bacterium, assembly GCA_900472785.1. GTDB lineage: Bacteria > Pseudomonadota > Alphaproteobacteria > Rhizobiales > Rhizobiaceae > Pararhizobium. Next base: position 80,288 of record UCJH01000039.1, read on the forward strand.
TTTGCACTCAATCACATGGCGGCGCCGGGCCTGTCGCTCGATGATTTCTTCGCGCTTGCCGTTTCGCTCGGCATCAGCGGCGTTGAAATCCGCAACGACCTGACCGGCAACGCCATCATCGATGGGACGCCGGCCGCCGCGGTCAAGGCGCTTGCGGAAAAGCATGGAGTCACCATCGTCTCGATCAACGCCCTGCAGCGTTTCAACGAATGGAACGACGCCCGGGCCGCAGAGGCACGTGAGCTGATCGATTATGCAAGGGGTTGCGGGGCGAAGGCTCTGGTGCTCGTTCCGGTGAACGACGGAAGCGGCCAGGCGGACGGCGAGCGGCAAGCCAATCTGCGTGCGGCTCTCACTGCCCTCGAACCTTTGCTGAAAAATGCGGGCGTCACCGGGCTGGTCGAGCCACTCGGATTCGAAATCTGCTCGCTGCGTTCCAAGACTGAAGCGGCCGCAGCCATCCGCGAACTGGGTTTCGAGGGCACTTTCAAGCTGGTGCATGATACGTTCCATCACCATCTTGCCGGCGAAGGAACGTTCCATCCTGAGATGACCGGACTGGTGCATATTTCCGGCGTGTCGGATTCGGCCGTAGCGGTCGGCGACATGCGCGACAGCCATCGTATTCTGGTGGATGGCGAGGATCGCCTGGACAACGCCGGACAGGCGGATTTCCTTATACACTCCGGATATAAGGGCCTGTTTTCATTTGAACCCTTTGCGCCGTCGGTTCATTCGCTGGCCGATCCGAAGACGGCATTGCGCGACAGTATGAACTATCTGGACGCTGCGTTTTGAGGGTTGCGGCCTCGTGGTGTCGGAAAATCGACCGCCGCAGCATGGGTCAGCCTTGACGCAACTCGGATAAAATGGAATAGTTATTCCGTAATTACAAACTGTCGGTTTGTTTATTCTGTTTTCGGACAGAACTCGCCACGGGAGAGGCGGGTTACGGGGCAGATGGGCGTCGCCGCCAAAGGCGTCGCCTCCGGCTTTTGTGGGGTGGTTGCCGGACACCTTTTGTGGAGGAAAATGACATGAAGAAATTGTTCCTGGGCACGGCCCTTGCCGTGATGATGTCGACTGCGGCCCATGCCGAAACGATCGGCGTTTCGATGGCGCTGTTCGACGACAACTTCCTGACGGTTCTGCGCAACGGCATGGACGAGCACGCCAAGACGCTGAACGGCGTGACGCTGCAGATCGAGGATGCGCAGAACGACGTCGCCAAGCAGCAGAGCCAGATCCAGAACTTCATCGCTGCCGGCGTCGATGCGATTGTCGTCAACCCGGTCGATACCGATGCGACGGCCGCCATGTCGAAGATCGCAGCCGACGCCAAGATCCCGCTCGTCTATGTCAACCGCGAGCCGATCAACATCAACGAACTGCCGGCCAACCAGGCCTTCGTCGCTTCGAACGAAAAGGAATCCGGCACGCTTGAGATGCAGGAAGTCTGCAAGCTTCTCGGCGGCAAGGGCAAGATCGTCGTCATGATGGGCGAATTGTCGAACCAGGCAGCACGCATGCGCACCCAGGACGTCCATGACGTTATCGCCACGGACGCCTGCAAGGGCATCTCGATTGCCGAAGAACAGACGGCAAACTGGTCGCGTACCCAGGGTGCCGACCTCGTGACCAACTGGCTGTCCGCCGGTCTGGAATTCGATGCCGTCGTCGCCAACAACGATGAAATGGCCATCGGCGCCATCCAGGCGTTGAAAGCTGCCGGCAAGGACATGAAGGATGTCGTCATCGGCGGCGTCGATGCAACGCAGGATGCGCTTGCAGCCATGGCGGCCGGCGACCTGGACGTAACCGTGTTCCAGAACGCTGCAGGCCAGGGTGCGGGCGCGATCGACACCGCGCTGAAGATCGTCAAGGGCGAGAAGGTCGAGCAGAAGGTCTACATCCCCTTCGAACTCGTCACGCCAGCCAACCTCGCGAACTATCAGTCGAAGAACTGATTGTTCGACTTCTCCGGAGAGACACACGCGCCAATGGCGCGTGTGTCGAAACAGGATTATTGTCTCTTGAGGGAGGTATGAACATGGTCAGCCCGACCACGATGGCTGCGGTGCGCGCCAGTGGCGCCATTCCGAATGCGGAATACCTCCTTTCGGTCGAAGGCATCCGCAAGGAATTTCCCGGTGTCGTCGCGCTCGACGACGTCCAGTTCCGGTTGAGGCGCGGCACGGTGCATGCGCTGATGGGCGAAAACGGCGCCGGCAAATCGACGCTGATGAAGATTCTCGCCGGTATCTATACGCCCGACAAGGGTGAGGTAAAATTCAAGGGCGTCGATATCCAGTTGAAATCGCCGCTCGACGCGCTCGAAAACGGCATTGCCATGATCCATCAGGAACTGAACCTGATGCCGTTCATGACGGTTTCGGAAAACATCTGGATTCGCCGCGAGCCGCTGAACCGCTTCGGCTTCGTCGATCATTCGACGATGAACCGCATGACGGCCGATCTCTTCAAGCGGTTGAACATCGATCTCGATCCGCAGATCGAGGTGCGCGAACTGTCCGTCGCCAACCGGCAGATGGTCGAGATCGCCAAGGCGGTCTCCTACGAATCCGACGTGCTGATCATGGACGAGCCGACCTCGGCCCTGACCGAGCGTGAGGTCAAGCATCTCTTCGATATCATCCGCGGCCTGCGCGACCAGGGCATCGGCATCGTCTACATCACCCACAAGATGAACGAGCTGTTCGAGATCGCCGACGAGTTTTCCGTCTTTCGTGACGGCAAGTATATCGGCACGCATGCCTCCACCGATGTGACGCGCGACGACATCATCCGCATGATGGTCGGCCGCGAGATCACCCAGATGTTTCCGAAGGAAGAGGTCCCGATCGGCGACGTCGTCCTGTCGGTGAAGAACCTCTGTCTGGACGGGGTCTTTTCCGATGTCTCGTTCGATGTGCGGGCCGGGGAAATTCTCGGCATTGCCGGTCTTGTCGGCTCCGGTCGCTCCAATGTCGCCGAGACCGTTTTCGGCGTGACGCCAGCCACCTCCGGATCGATCGAGATCAACGGCAAGCCCGTCAATATCGACAGCCCCAACAAGGCGATCGCCAATCGCATGGCCTTCCTGACGGAGGACCGCAAGGATACCGGCTGCCTGCTCATCCTCGACGTGCTGGAGAACATGCAGATCGCGGTGCTGCAGGATCAGTTCGTGAAATCCGGCTTCGTCAACGAAAAGGCCGTCACGGCGGCCTGCGAGGCGATGAGCAAGAAGCTGCGCGTCAAGACGCCCAATCTGGAAGAGCGCATCGAGAATCTCTCCGGCGGCAATCAGCAGAAGGTTTTGATCGGCCGCTGGCTCTTGACCAATCCGCGCATTCTCATCCTCGACGAGCCGACCCGCGGCATCGATGTCGGCGCCAAGGCCGAAATCCACCGCTTCGTCACCGAACTCGCACGCGATGGCGTCGCCGTCATCATGATCTCCTCCGAAATGCCGGAGGTTCTGGGGATGAGCGACCGCATCATGGTGATGCATGAGGGGCGCGTCACGGGCTTCCTCGACCGCGCGGAAGCAACGCAAATCAAGGTGATGGAGCTGGCTGCGCGATGATGAGCCAACGACCGGTGACCAAGGGAGGAAAACCATGAACACGAATTCCGCCACCGCGACCGGCCTGCCGCCGGCCCGCAAGCGCCGTCTTCCGCCGGAGCTCAACATCTTTGCCGTTCTGATCGGCATCGCCCTCGTCTACGAAATCCTTGGCTGGATCTTCATCGGCCAGAGCTTCCTGATGAATCCGCAGCGCCTGACGATCATGATCCTGCAGGTGTCCGTGATCGGCATCATCTCGGTCGGCGTGACGCAGGTTATCATCACCGGCGGCATCGACCTCTCCTCCGGTTCCGTCGTGGGGCTTACGGCGATGATCTCGGCGAGCTTTGCCCAGGCCTCCACATGGCCGCGCGCACTTTATCCGGGCCTGACTGACCTGCCCTTTGTCATTCCGATCGGTGTCGGCATCCTGATCGGCATCATCGCCGGCGTCGTCAACGGCCAGCTGATCGCCCGCACCAAGATTCCGCCGTTCATCGCCACCCTTGGCATGATGGTGTCGGCCCGCGGCGCGTCCAAGTGGTATACAAAGGGTCAGCCGGTCTCCGGCCTCACCGATCAGTTCAACTTCATCGGCACCGGCATCTGGCCCGTGATCGTCTTCCTGGTGGTGGCGCTGATCTTCCACATTGCTTTGCGCTACACCCGCTACGGCAAATTCACCTATGCCATCGGCGCCAACGTCCAGGCGGCGCGCGTGTCAGGTATCAATGTCGAGGCGCACCTGATCAAGGTCTATGCCATTGCCGGCATGCTGGCGGGTCTTGCCGGTGTCGTCACCGCAGCACGTGCGCAGACTGCGCAGGCCGGCATGGGCGTAATGTACGAACTCGACGCCATCGCCGCGGCCGTCATCGGCGGCACCTCTCTGTCAGGCGGCGTCGGCCGCATCACCGGCACGGTCATCGGCACGGTCATCCTCGGCGTCATGACGTCCGGCTTCACCTTCCTGCGCGTCGACGCCTACTATCAGGAAATCGTCAAGGGCATGATCATCATTGCCGCGGTCGTCATCGACGTCTACCGCCAGAAGAAGCGCAAGACCTGAACCTCCGAAGACTTCCCCTCCCAGAGTGAGCAACTGGCCGGAAAGACATAGCGTCTTTCCGGCTTTTCTTTGTGCTGCTCTGCAAGGCGACGGCTCCGATCAGCAAGACTTTTCTACCGCTCTTCTGCTGTGGCATGGAACAAACAACCTCAGCTCGGGTTAGTGCAGTTCCAATCAATATGGAGGATCATGAAATGGACCATACCAATCACGTTCGTCTCGACACCGCTGAACTGACGCCGGCCCTTCTCGAAGGTGCGACCATCTACGGCGCCGATGACCACAAGGTCGGCAAGCTGGATCACGTCCATGGCAGTACCGCAATCATCGATGTCGGCGGCTTCCTGGGAATCGGAGCGAAGCCGGTGGCGGTTCCGCTCATCGATCTGGAATTCATGCGCGATGAGGACGGTGACGTTCATGCGGTCACAAGCTGGACGAAAGATCAGCTCAAGGAAATGCCTGAGCATCATCACTAACCACAAGAGCCCGGCCTTAGCGCCGGGCTTTTTTCTTGCACAATATTTCCGCGTTCGAAGCATTGTCTGATTTTATGCCATGCCGGCCACACAGGGCTGCCTTGCAGCAAGGTATCTGCCTCGCTTCGGCCAATCCTGTCATACAGGTAACATTGCAACACATGGAGACTATCATGACATCGCAGCGCAAGCTCGCGAGCCGGTTCGAAACGCGTTTTATCCAGCAGATCTGGGACGCGATCCTTCTTGTTCACACCCGCGAAACCAGATCCCTGATGGATCGTCGCGGCCGTTAAAGCATCGTTCTCTCAATACGACCCATTCTG